>JABGQV010000193.1 GCA_018648655.1 Anaerolineae bacterium
CCGTGTTTTGCGGGGCGGCGCATTCTACGATGATCGGAATAATGTGCGCTGCGCCTACCGCTACAGGTTCGATCCGGACTACTGGTTCAACAGTGTCGGGTTTCGTTTAGTCGTCTCCCCTTCTTCATCATATTAACTCTGTACTCTGTGGCTCTGTACTCTGGGGCTCTGAATCTCTAGAACTCTGGTAAATCTAAGTAGTGATGGTCTAAGCAAATTCAATCCTCCGCCGAAGGCGCGCGCGCGATTTTTTTTGAGAAATAAGTAAAGACACTCGGTTTTTGCTTGACAAGGGAGTTAAGTTTTTACTTTCACCCCGCCAAGAAGCAAAGCCTTTTCATGAAGAAAAAACCGAGTGTCTGCTTTATGGAGATTTTATGGCCTCTACGCAAGAAATGCCCATTTTCGTCCGTACTTTCGATATGCTGACCTGGCTTTTGCCAATTACTAATAATTTTCCGCGTGCGCATCGGCATACGGCTACAAAACGGCTTTTAGATGCCGCTTTTGACTTGCGCGAACATCTCGAAGCGGCTAATCATCGCATGGGAGCAGAGCGCATGGCATTTTTACGCCTAGCTGATGAAGATTTGGATAATTTACGTCTCTACCTACGTCTTGCTGCCCGCTGGGATTGGTTTAAAGCTGGCCAATATGAACACGTTGCCCGCATGATGGCTGAAATAGGTCGGCTACTAGGCGGGTGGATTAAAGTTACGCATTCGTAGTGATGTAGCAGGGCTACACCACCACTTGCAATATGCGAGGGATATGCCCATAGACAACCGTGTTTTGCGGGGCGGCGCATTCAACAATAATCAGAATAATGTGCGCTGCGCCTACCGCAACAGGAACAATCCGAACAACAGGAACAACAATATCGGGTTTCGTTTAGTCGTCTCCACGCTCTTCTAAAATACGCCAGAAATGCAGGGCGGCTTACTTGCTTCTCTGCCGAGGCACCTTATGATGAAGAATGGACGGACATATTCCTGGCTTTCTTATGCCCCTCTCCCTTTGGGAGAGGGCTAGGATGAGAGAGGCAAATAACAACTGTCCCGCGCTCTCGCCTTTTGGCACAGCGCGGGATACTCAAATTCAGGTGATAGGCACTTTTGCAAAGCACTCCGAGCAGATCGAAGGAGCAAAGTGCCTGTCACCTCTTGTAAAAATGTATAGAAAACTCAGTTCTTGGGAAAACCTCCTACTCGCCTACCGCAAAGCCAGCAAAGGCAAACGCGGACATCCAAACGTAGCCGCATTTGAGCATCGCTTTGAAGACCATCTTTTTGAATTAGAAGATGAATTACGCAATTTCAGTTATTCCCCTGGCAAATATCGCAGTTTTCATATCCATGAGCCTAAAAGACGTTTAATCTCGGCAGCTCCCTTTCGTGACCGCGTGGTACATCACGCTCTCTGCAATCTAATTGAACCAATTTTTGAGCGCAGCTTCATTCACGATAGTTATGCCAATCGCGTTGGAAAAGGGACACACCGCGCACTGAATCGGGCCCAAAAATTTGCACGGCGTTATCCTTATGTTTTGCAATGTGACCTACGTCAGTTTTTCCCTAGTGTTGACCATGCCATTTTGAGACAGGAAATCTCTCGGAAAATCATTGATGAGAACGTGCGCTGGCTGTGCGACAGCATTATGCAAAGTGGAGAGAAAATCTTGCGTGATGAATATGAGATGATTTATTTCGCAGGTGATAACTTACTTGCTATCAATCGCCCGCGTGGCTTGCCAATAGGCAACCTGACCAGCCAATTTTGGGCAAATGTATATATGAATCCATTTGACCATTTTGTGAAACGAGAGTTGCATTGCAAAGCCTATCTACGCTATGTGGATGATTTTTTGCTTTTTGCTGAAGACAAGAAAACGCTCAATCAATGGAAGCAAGCCATCGGGTCACGTTTGGCACGGATGCGGCTGACGATCCATCCCCACGCTCAAGCACGTCCTGTCACAGAGGGCTTTACCTTTCTTGGTTTCTGCATATTCCCACAAAAGCGCAGACTGAAACGCCAAAAAAGGCTATACTATCAGAGAAAATTACGCGAGATGGCTTCAGCTTATGGGAGTGGGGATATATCGCTCACCGAGATGGATGCCAGTGTGCAAGGCTGGGTAAATCACGTCCGCTATGGAAATACAATTGGATTAAGAAAAGCAATTTTAGGTAGTTTTTTGCTCGGAGGGAAGCATGGCACTTAACAGAGAACTTTGGAAAGAGAAAACAAAAGAAAATTTAAGCGGTTGGAAAAAACGCTTTGATAAAGCAGGGGCAAACTCTGCTTATTATTTTCTGTCGGCTATTTCTTTTACGCCTATTATCCAGGCTGTCCATAGCGGGGATTGGGGAGCATTAAGTGTATTAGGAATGACATTGGGCGGGGCTGTTGGCACAAATTTGCTTGCCAATATGGTACAAAATCTCAAAGGTAAAAGTGAGGAAGAGGTTGCTATTATATTGACTGATGAAATGCAAGCTGCACCTGAATTGAAAACAGAATTGGATACCTTGCTTGAAAAACTGAAAACTCTGCCAGAGGCAGAGAAAGCTCTCTCTGATAATGATAAAAAATGGTTTGCTGAGGCTTTGCAACGAGAATTGAAAGAACTCAAAAGCGGGATAAGTTACACAGCTACCCTGATTGGAAATGGTGCAATTGCACAAGGAAAAGGTGCCGTTGCTGTTGGTGCTGGAGCGATATACACAAACGGTGATTTAACTATCCACGAAGCCCACGACCCAAGCAAAGCCGAAGAAGAAAAGGCAAATGATGCCCGCCATGCTTATTTGGAAAAACTGCGTCGTTATTGCCAAGCTCTGCCGCTCGCCGCTTTAGGCGGACAAGAAAGTACAGATGAGGAGATCACGCTTGATAAGGTTTATACCAATCTGGATACTAAGATATATATCAAAAACACCGTTCTAAAAAAACTGCGCAACGGAGAAAATGTGAAACTGACAGAATCTGCGCTTGCAAAGGAGACGCCTGAAATCCAGGAGCGTATGGGGGAAAAGAAAGATGTAGAGCCGCTGCCTCTCTGGGATGCGGTGCGCGCCACCCCCCGCGTGGTTGTTCTGGGGGATCCCGGTGCGGGAAAAAGCACTTTTGTACGAAAATTACTAGGTCTGCAAGCCGCAGTTCTATTAAAAGAAACTGCTCCGCTTCAAGGATTCGACAGTGATTTATTGCCAATTATGGTAATTCTGCGCGAATTAAGTTTACGTTTGGCTAAACTGGATTTATCATCTCTATCTGCTGATAAGCAAAAGAAAGTTTTGCTGAAAGAAGTGCGTGCGCATTTGGCAGATGATCTTAAGCATAATCATGCTGAAATCTTTATTCCACAAATGATGAATACACTGGAAAAAGGGAAGGCTCTGTTGGTGCTGGATGGCTTGGACGAGGTCCCGCAATCCATGCGTCAGATTATTCGGCAAGTAGTGCTTGCCCTGCGTTCTGAATATCAATTGGAGCGTTTGATCATTACCTCACGTATTCGCTCCTATACCGGTGACGCAGTTTTTGAAAATACCCACACCTTTACCATTCGCCCTTTTGATAAAGAGAAAATCAAGGACTTCGTGAATGGCTGGTATCGTGCTCAAGCCGAAATGGGGCGATTGACAGAGAAAGAAAAGCAGGAACGCGCCAATGACTTAATTCAAGCAACAGCTTCTCATAATCTATTAGAGATTGCTAGTAATCCGATGATGTTGACCAGCATGGCTATCATCCACCAGAAAGAGATTGGTCTGCCGCGTGAGCGCGTACGTCTATATAAACTGGTTGTAGATGTACTTCTCAATCGCTGGCAAAAGTATCGTTTTGGAGAGAAAAATCTAACTCCTTCGTCTGCCCTAACAGCCTTTCTAATGGATGAAATTCGTCTGCTGAGTGCACTGGAGCGATTGGCTTATGAAGCCCACCGTGCCGGTAAAGGGGAAAAGGAAAGTGCCGACCTACCTCGCCTGAAAGCCTTGGATATTCTGGAAGATAAAGAATATCTGGGCAAGATTGGTTTGGCTGAGGAATTTCTAGATTATGTTGATCAGCGCGCCGGATTGCTCAAAGGCAATGGCGGCGAATTGGATAAACCAACCTCATACAGTTTTCCACACCGTACCTTTCAGGAGTATTTGGCTGGTTGCTATATGGTCAGAGATCGTAACCCCTCACGGGAATATTTTCAGCGGGCTGGCGAGGGCGATTACTGGGCACTGGCTGCCCAATTAGGAGCAGAAGAACTCTATTTCAATCGGCGCGGTATTCACAGCCTGCTTGATCTGGCTTACCAGCTTTTACCTTCAGAGAAACCCGACACTGAACAGGAAGAACGTGCAGCCTTATGGTCTGGATTAATTGCGCGTGTCGCTGGAGAAGAGGAGATCAAAACTGATCAGGGTAGCCAAGATGGTGGCCAGAAATATTTATCCCGTCTGGGACCACGCCTGGTGAGCTTAATGGGTGGGAAATTACCCCCATTGGAGCGCACTGAAGCGGGCCGCACCCTCGCAAAGATGGGGGACCCACGTCAGGATGTCTTGAACCCTGAAGAGATGCTTTTTTGTCGTGTACCTATGGGTGAATTTGGCATGGGAGAGAAAGATGCAACTTTCTTACTTAATATCCCTGAGTTTTTCATCTCACGTTATCCGATTACAAACGCCCAATATAAGGTATTTATGGATGCGGGCGGCTATGCTCAAAAAGAATATTGGAAGGAAGCAGAGCAGCTAAAATATTGGAAAGAAGGCGCATTTAAAAGAAGGTATGACGATACTGAGCGCATTGCTCCAATTGCCTATAGTGAACCTTTCCACCTTTCTAATCATCCGGTTGTGGGTATTTCTTGGTATGAAGCACTGGCTTTTGCACGCTGGATGGATCTTTCTCTACAAAGTTCAGGTAAATTGAAAATTTGGAAGTCTGAAAAAACACTCTCTTTACCTAAAAATTATCATGCTGCCTTACCCAGTGAAGCCGAATGGGAAAAAGCTGCACGAGGCACTGATGGGCGAGAATACCCCTGGGGAGACAAGTTTGATGCCAATAAGGTGAACGCCAATGAAACCGGCATAAACTCTACCTCTGCTGTGGGCTGCTTTCCTCAGGGAGAAAGCCCTTACAGTTTGCTAGATTTGAGCGGGAATGTCTGGGAGTGGACACGAAGTGTTTATGAGGAATATCCTTATAAATTTGAAGATGGACGTGAGGATTTAAATTCTAAAAACC
>JABGQV010000077.1 GCA_018648655.1 Anaerolineae bacterium
TATTGAGTGAAGATTAAAAAGTGTAAATTGATTTTATAAAATTGGTTTTAGTTATATAACTTCCTTATAAAGGTAGAAAAAATGAAAATTGAAAAAATCACCCTCACCCATCTGAAAATGCCTCTTGTCTCTCATTTTGAGACTTCCTTTGGACGAATTTATGCTCGCGACAGTATTCTCATTACCCTCTACGCTGAGGGGATTATTGGCTACGGAGAATGTGTTGCAGACCGTGATCCTGGCTATGCATATGAAACCACTGGCACTGCATGGCATATTCTTAAAGATTTTATTTTACCCAGCATTCATGGTAAAGATATTAAAGACCCTGCCGATTTTCGTGCTCGAGTAGCGAATATCAAAGGTCACGAAATGGCAAAAGCTGGGGTAGAGATGGCCGTTTGGGATTTGCTCGGTAAAAAAGAGCAAAAATCGCTCCAAAGCTTATTTGGAGGTGGCAAGCCAAAAGTCGCGGTCGGTGTTTCGGTAGGGTTGCAGGATACGCCCGCTGACCTGCTCAAGGTGATTGAAGATTATCTGGCAGACGGATATGGTCGAGTCAAATTAAAAATAAAACCTGGTCGAGATGTGGGCGATGTTTCTGCCGCACGAGAAGCCTATCCTGATTTGAAATTACAAGTGGACGCAAACTCTGCCTATACGCTTGAGTCTGCGAAGGCAATTCAGCCTTTAGATGATTTAGATTTGCTCCTTATCGAACAACCCCTTGCGGAAGACGATTTATGGGATCATCATCTCTTACAGAAGAAATTTAAAACACCACTTTGCTTAGATGAAAGCATTATCTCTGTGCGGCATGCACGCCAAGCAATAGAAATGGATGCCTCACGCATCATAAATATCAAGGCGGGGCGTGTGGGTGGTTTGAGCGAAGCCCTCGCAATTCACGATTTATGCTATACGGCCAATGTGCCCGTTTGGTGCGGTGGAATGCTCGAAACAGGCGTAGGCCGTGCTGCAAATTTGGCATTGGCATCGCTCAAAAATTTTGCGCTGCCCGGCGATATTTCTGCTACCGACCGCTATTATGCGCAAGATATAACCAATGAACGTTTTTCATTAAATAGTGACAGCACCATCAATGTTCCTACAGCACCCGGTTTGGGAATCACTATTGATGAAAAAGCAGTGAAAAAATTTAACCTAAAAAAATACACTTTATAATGCAAGATATATCTTGTATTTAGGATGTCTGAAAAATGACTATATACGATATCTCTCTTCCCATTTCCGCAAATCTTCCTGTCTGGGAAGGTGATCCTGCTATTCAGTTAGAAAAAGTGATCTCAATGGATGAAGGCGCGGATGCAAATGTCTCGCGTCTTTCGGCGGGTGTGCATATAGGAACTCACGTGGATGCTCCGCATCATTTTCTGAACGATGGGCGTACTGTTGAAAATCTCTCTTTGGATATTTTGACTGGCGTAGCATACGTGCTTTATCTTGCTGAGGACGTAGATGCAGTGGATGCGGCGATACTCGCTTCTGCGTCTATTCCCAAAAATAGATCTCGTCTGCTTATACGTACGCGTAATTCTCAGCAGTGGTTGCAAAAATCCCCCAAATTTATCCGTGATTTTGTTGCCATCACCCCCGATGGTGCAGAATGGCTTGTTGCTAATGACATAAAACTCATCGGCGTAGACTATCTCTCAGTTGCCGAATTTCAGAATCCCATCCCTACGCATCAAATTCTTTTACGTGCAGGAATTATAGTAATTGAAGGTTGTGATTTAAGCCAAGTGCCGGAAGGGGAGTATGGACTTTATTGCTTACCCTTAAAATTAGTTGGCTCAGATGGCGCACCAGCAAGAACGATTTTAATCGGGAAATAAAAAGCATTTACTCAGGCACTTCTTCTTCATAAATAATCTTTGGATAATTATCGAAATCAGCAAGATTTTCTTCACCAAGCTCTTTGATTTTGGCAATAGCAATATCCAGATCGGCACGTAGATGAGCTACATCTATACCACAACAAATTGCAGGCCAGTTTTTTAGCCACTTTTGACTGCGCCCATACATTTTTATTGCACCCTGATAATTTTGCTGGCTAGCATGATAGAAGACAACAGCCACTTGCAAGATACCTTTATATAAAGTTCCTACGGGAGTGTCTTCGTCACGCCAAGCATCTTCAAGACCTGCATGTGCTAGCCAATATTCCCCACGATTAAAACGTTCTATTCCTAAGCGAGCCTGAGCGTTTAAGGGGGCGTTGCAGTAATTAGTCATTTTACGAGTATAACAGAAGCAAACTTTGAAATTTATAAGAAGGGATAATAATGAGTAAAAAGAAACTAAGGTCTTATTTTTTAGCAGAAGCTGGTGTTTTTATAATTATTACCATCATGCTTTTTTTTTCAGGAAAGATTTGCTTCAGAAATACAGAGAAATATGCTTTTGGATTGGTGGAATGGTTCTTGTGATCACAATTTTTCTAAATTTTGCCTTGAATAAAGAACGTCAATTTAAAGCTTTTCGACCGAGCAATCTCCCGACAACAACCGATAAAGATGCATATAAAAATATAAATAAGGTTATTGCGGACGAGCAAGCATTTGACGATATTTTATTTGGAGTTCTTGGTGCAGGTGCTATCCCCATCTTAATTGGTATTTTGATTGGGAAATACGTACTATAAGCAAGAAAAGATATTCATCTCTTCAACCTGTAACCTTCGAATCTGTAAACTTTAAATCAAATTCGGGTGGTAAAATCGGTGCGCCATGAACACAGTCTTCACCCGCAGACGGGTACTCCTTCTCACCTCCACTCTTGCGATTATCTTTCTCGTCATTCTTGCATCAGGTTTAAGCTCTGTGCGTCTTAAACCTGCTCAACAAATGATATTGAATGATGGTGAGGCGGTTAATCCTGTAGAAGATGGTTTTGAAGAAGTTGGAAGACGTTTTGATGAAATTAGTCTTGGGGAAAAAATGCTTTTGGTGGGGGCATTTTTATTGGCAGTTCTTCTGGCTATTATTTTTATGCCCGCAGAATTTCGCAAGAAATTTCTAAGCCTCCTTCTTAAAATGGGTGTGCTTGCCCTTATTCTCTTATATTTTTTAGATGATTTCAAAATGGAATCAGAGGGTATGATGCCCGAAGAAATGATTCCTATGCTTAATACCTCAGCCGAAGAAGGGGAGAACATTGGCATTCCGGCTGAAATTATTCAACCTCAAGAAGTTTCCTCAATTTGGAGCTATATCATCACACTTTTTGTGCTTCTTGTTTTGGGCATAATTATATGGCTTATTTGGCGCAAATTTGCTAAATCTCAGCGAGAAGAAGAAATTTCTCTCAAGAAGATTATTCGCATAGCCAAGAAGTCTCGTGATGAACTTAAAAAAGGTGCAGAATGGGAGAATATCATCATCCGCTCTTATATAGAGATGGGTGAAGTCATCAGCGAGAGACGTGGCATAAAAAGGCAAAGTGAAATTACACCCCAAGAATTTTCTGCACAACTCATCTCGGCGGGGATACCCGCAGATCCCGTTCATTGCCTCACTCAACTTTTTGAACGTGCTCGCTACAGCACTCACAGCACAAATGAAGGGGAAGTTGAAGAAGCGGTAAAATCTTTAGCTGAGATAGCCTCTGTTTTTGGAGAGAAGTTGTGAAAAAGAATTTATTAAACACAAAAACCACAAAGTCTCTCAAAGAAAAAACAAAAGCTTTTTCTTTGTGCCTTCTTCGTGACCTTTGTGGTTAGCATTTTTTAGGAATTATGAAATCCAAACAATTTTTTCTTGTTATCCTCCTCATCGCCCTCGCGCTTATCATCGCTTTCCCTCTGCAAAGTGTGATTCGTGATGTGATTATTGAGCCACTTCTTTACCTTGGCTGGGGCATTAAAATAGCTTATCGTTCTGTGCCACAATTTTGGATTTGGGTCTTTTTATTAGGTATTATCTTCTTTATTTTGCTAACTCCCTTCCTTGAATATCTCCCGAAATGGCGCAGAAAAGAAAAAAAGCTTCTGCCTGAACCAGGCCCCGTTGAAAAGTTGGCAGAAACACTTAATGCCTCCGATAAAGGGATATATTTTAAATGGGTTGCAGCAAATCGTTTGGGCAAGATTGTCAGCAATTGGCTCCTCTATCGCAATCGCGTTGACCAGCGGTGGCAAGCCAAAAACCTCGCGCGTCTCGGTTGGGATGCGCCTCCCGAAATCTATAATTATCTTGATGTCGGCTTAAATGGGTCATTTGCCGATTATCCGCGTCCGCGCATATCTTTTATCCAAAAACGCGCCAAAACCCCGCTTGATATTGACCCAAATATTGTCTTAAATTATCTTGAAAATGAAATGGAGAGTGAATCTTGTGAATGATTTCAAAGAATTAGAAAAAACGAGTCAAAATGCAATAGATGAAGTGCGCCGTGCTATTGTGGGGAAAGCAGAACTTTTAGAAATGATTATGGCGGCAATTTTAGCGGGTGGACACGTACTCTTGGAGGATTTTCCCGGCTTGGGAAAAACGATGATTGCACGCTCATTTGCGACCGCATTGGGATTAGATTTCAAACGTATCCAATTTACCCCTGATTTATTGCCTGGTGACATCACCGGTGGTTATATCTTCAACCGCGGCGAATCACGCTTTGACTTGAGACAGGGTCCTGTTTTCTCAAATATCGTGCTGGCAGATGAGATTAATCGTGCCTCGCCTAAAACGCAATCTGCTTTGCTCGAAGCGATGTCTGAGGGGCAAGTAACGCTCGAAGGCGATACGATGACTTTGCCAAATCCATTTTTGGTGCTCGCAACTCAAAACCCGATTGAGTACGAAGGCACTTTCCCTCTCCCAGAAGCACAATTAGACAGATTTATGCTCAAGCTCTCGGTTGGATATCCCACCATAGAAGATGAACGTGAGATTTTGCATCGACGTGGTAATCGTGTGGATGACGAATTGACACTTGATCCCGTCACCAGCGCAGAAGAGATTTGCAGAATGCGGGCAATAATTGAAACTGTGCATGTAGACGAAGATTTAGAAGAATATATTGCTAAAATTATTCATGAAACGCGCAAAGATCGGCGCGTGGCTGTGGGCGCATCACCGCGTGGCTCTTTGGCTTTCTTAAAAATCTCCCGAGCTCACGCAGCTTTGCAGGGACGTGACTATATTATCCCAGACGACATCAAGCGCTTTGGTACCGCGATTTTATCTCATCGCATTATTCTGCAGCCTGAGTATTGGATGGCGAGCAAAGTAACGGATGATGTAATTAGAGATGCTTTTGCGAAAGTCTCTGTGCCTGTGGTGAAGGGCTAATCTTTGCGTGAATCTCCTTGCGAAATCTGTGAATAAATAATGCGCCGAAACGCTCCTCTTATACTCATCCTTTATGGAATACTCTTTATTGCTTTAGTTAGCATGAATGGTGAAATGCTGGCTTTAGCTATCCCCTTAGCTCTTTATATGCTAGCTGGGCTATATTTTGCGCCCCAAGAAATTGATTTGAAAATAGAGCGAGAGTTGAGTGCAGAACGGATCACGCCCAAGCAAGAAGTTATTGTTGAAATAGAAATCACCAATTTAGGTTCAAACCTCGAAGAACTTTTTCTTGAAGATCAAATCTCCCCTGCTCTAAAAATCATCAAAGGCGAAACTGGTTTTTTCTGCACGCTCAAAAAAGGAGAGAGTATTTCGTGGTGTTATACTTTAACAGGTCCACGGGGAAGTTTTCTCTTCAAGGGCATAAAAGCAATAGCGAGCGACCATTTTAATATTGCGCAAAAAGAGAAAATGATAGAAACAGAGGGGCAAATTTTTATCATTCCGTCCTTTACGCGTATTAAAAATATTAAAATTCGCCCCCGCCAAACGCGAGCCTATGCGGGCAATATCCCCGCCCGAATAGGTGGCCCTGGGGTAGAGTTTTATGGCTTGCGAGAATATCAGCCTGGCGACTCCCTGCGCTGGGTGAATTGGCGTGCTAGCGCACGACATCCGCAAGCTCTCTACTCTAATGAATACGAGCAAGAGCGCGTTGCCGATGTGGGCATTATTCTTGATGGTCGTGAAGCCGTCAATATGGGTGAAAGTGGCAACTCGCTATACGAGCATAGTGTTATTGCTGCTGCGGCACTCTCTGATGCTTTTATCGCTTCTGGCAACCGGGTTGGGTTATTGTTATATGGTCAAACCCTGCGGTGGACATTCCCGGGCTATGGGCATATTCAACGTGAGCGAATCATGCAATCCCTTGCCCGCGCTGAAATTGGTGATAGCTCTGTTTTCACAGACCTTATGCGTATCCCTTCGCAATTATTTCCCATTAATTCTCAACTCGTTCTTATCTCCCCGCTCAAAAATGATGATTATGGTACCCTCGTTCATTTGCGGGCACGTGGTTATCAGGTAATGGTCATTAGTCCTAACCCTGTCAGTTATGAGCGCGCCAATTTGCCTGATAACGCCAACACTCGTCTTGCAAGTCGCATTATTAGTATGGAGCGGCGTATGTTCATGCTTAAGCTTCAACGCGCTGGCGTTCAAGCCCTCGATTGGGATATAAGAGAGCCCCTCGATAAGCTTGTCAAAGCCCACCTTGGTCGTCCTCCTGCGTGGCGAAATCCTATAAAATAACCCCTCGTTTAAGGATTTCAATCCTTATCGGTGTAAGAATAACCGCAAAAGCGGCTACTACAAAGGCAATATATGATTAAATTTAGCACCTTCTTCACTTTATGGATGGGAGCCCTCGCACTGGGATTCGCTTATCAGCAAGCGGATTTAACGATTCACATGTGGGTGGCAGTCATCATCGGCGCCTTCTGGACATGGGGCTTACTCCAGTTTAAAAAGCAGATTCCCCGCATTGGTATGGTGCTGCTCTCACTGCTCTCCATCATCGGGCTTTTTAATGAACTCCCCTTTGGCTGGATGCTAGCTGGAGCACTCAATGCGCTTCTTTCCTATGATCTGAGTAATTTTTACCAACGTCTACGTTTTGCCTCAGAGACAGAAGACATAAAATTGCTAAAACGCGTGCATTTTACCCGTCTTAGCATTATCACCTTGCTCGGATTATCCCTCAGTACCTCCGTTATCCTTTGGCAAGCAGAATTCTCCCTTGAGTGGGCCATATTCTTAGCCCTAAGCGGCATTTGGGGAATTAGTTTGTTGGTAGGCTGGGTGAGAAGAGAAGCATGAGGCAAGGGGTAGCATCAGGCAAAGACACTAAATACAAAGTTTTAGAGCTTTTCCTTTGCGGTTTTGCGTGAGCCCTTTTACCCATGCCCTTGTCTCTTTTGGAGTTTTAAAACGGTGCAATTTCAGATGCTTATGCTCAGGCATTGCCATAAAGTGGGGATATTGTTTTTTTCGCCGCCCATAAGTATTAAAAAGCCATCTCACGAGAGATTCATCAGACCATAATTTGAAGTGAATCCAGAAACGGTCTGTATTTGTGCCCCACATAACCTCACGTGTGATATTACGCCTAAAAGTACGCTTTATTAATTGCCATAAAATTAACGGAAGGGAGTAATCTAGCCAAATAATGACCTCTGCACGCTTCCATGTTGTAGGGATAGTGCGGCTATAAGTGCCCGCCACAGCCCAACGCTCACCACGAGTTGCTTCATCTACCTTAGGAATAAATTCATTGTCGGGTGTGCCCACCCAATTCGGTTGCCAATAAAGGGCATCTAATTCTACAAAATCTAAATCTAAAATATTTGAGAGTTTTTCGGCTAAAGTATATTTGCCAGAACTGGTCGTGCCGACAACAATAATGCGCGTATAAGGGAAATTTTTCATGCGGGGGAGTATAGCAGAAATAGGGTTTTTTCGTAATCTGATATACTCCCAAAACCTAAATCGGAGAAGATTTATGCAGCTAGAAAAACTCAAAAGTGAATACGCTTTTCTTTCCAATTATTTTGAAATAGAAGGCAATAAAATGCACTACCTCGACGAGGGCGATAAAAACGCCCCCGTCATATTAATGGTGCATGGCAACCCAACTTGGTCATTTTATTATCGAAAACTGGTGGTAGATTTACGCAAAAATTACCGCGTTATCGTCCCCGACCACATCGGTTGTGGACTTTCAGATAAGCCCCAAGATTTTGGCTATAGCATCGCAGATCACACTCAAAATCTTTCTGCTTTGCTCAAACATCTTGAAATCGAAGACTACTTCATGGTCGCCCACGATTGGGGCGGACCCATCGGCGTGGGCAGCGCGCTTCATGCGCCAGAGAAAGTCAGGGGGCTGGTTGTACTGAACACATCCCTTTTCTACATCGACAAACTTCCGTGGCAAATCAAGCTCAGCCGCACGCCAATTCTCGGCGATTTTCTCTTGCGCGGGCTAAATTTCTTCTCTATTGGCGCGTATTTTATGGCAATCACGCAAAAAAAGAAGCGTACCAAAGAAGTCTACGCCGCCTATACTCAGCCCTATAATTCGTGGAAAAATCGCATCGCCGTGCATCGTTTTGTGCAGGAAATTCCCCTCGAAGCAAATCACCCCACCCGCGCTTTTTTGCTCAATCTCGATGCCCACACCCATCTTTTCAACAACACTCCTATGCTCATTCTCTGGGGCGACAAAGATTTCGTTTTCACGCCCCAAGATTTTTGCGCCGAGTTCGAGAGTCGTTTTCCGCACGCCGAAATTCATCATTTTCCCGATGCGGGGCATTATGTTCTGGAAGATGCAGATGAGCAGATTCTGCCCCTCGTGCGAGATTTTTTGGATGGATTAAGTTCGGGTAAAAGAGATGCAGATTAAACGCCGCGCAAGCCTAAATTAAGGGCGAATCGGCTCCGCATCGCCCTTGTCAAAAAACATTTTCTTATCCCCAACATCTGCTAATTTGGATGCTTGCTGAGGTATCCCCTCCCAGCAGCGCATGAAGACTTCCGAAGTTTTCAAAACTTCGGAAGTCTTCGCACGAAAGACACCTTCTTGGAGTATCAGTATGGATATCTACAATATCGCCGCTTCATTAGACGAATATGCAAAAAAAGCACCCTATCAAGCCGCCATCTATTTTCCCGTTGGGCGAGATAAAGATAACCGCGCCGAATATGCCGCGCTAAGTTTCAAGCAATTATCCGAACTCAGCGACCAATACGCGCACGGATTCGCCGATTACGGCATCCAAAAAGGCGAGCGGACATTGGTGATGATTCGCCCCTCGATAGATTTTATCGCGGTCGTTTTTGCCCTGATGAAAATAGGCGCAGTGCCAATTTTGATCGACCCAGGCATGGGCAGAAAATCATTTTTGCAATGCGTGGCTGAAACCGAACCCGTGAATATGATCGGCATCCCCGCCGCACATATTTTGCGATTTTTCATCAGAAAACCTTTTGCAACTGTGAAGAGACAAGTTACGGTTGGGAAGCGACTCTTCTGGGGCGGAAAAGAATTGAGCGAGTTGAAATCGTCAAAAAGGTCAAAATTTAAGGTAGAAAAAACGCTGACCACAGATGAAGCGGCGATCGCGTTCACATCGGGCAGCACGGGGATTCCGAAAGGGGTTGTGTACGAGCAAGGGATGTTCAGGGCGCAAGTGGATTTGCTCAAAAATGCGATTGGGATCAAAGAGGGCGATATTGACTTGCCCGGCCTGTATATTTTTGCGCTCTTCAATCCCGCCCTCGGCGTGACGACCGTGATGCCCGATATGGATGCCACAAATCCCACAAAACTCAACCCCGCCTATCTCGTTGAAGCGATAGAAACCTTTGGCGTGACGCATTCTGTTGGTTCGCCAACCATCTGGAAAATTGTGGGGAAATACTGCGAAGAAAAGAACTTAACGCTCAATTCCATGCAAAAGATATTGATGATGGGCGCACCCGTTCCGCCATCTTTAATTGGGCGATATGAGAAAATTATGCCAAATGGGGAAGTTTTCACCCCCTTCGGTGCGACAGAAGCTATGCCGCTGACTTTAATTGACGGAAAAGAAATTCTGGGTGAAATAGCCGACTTGAGCGATAAAGGCGCGGGGATGTGCGTGGGCAGAGCCTTGCCGGGGATTGATATTCGGGTCATCAAAAAAGATGATCGTCCCATCGCAAAATGGAATGATGCACTGGAGTTACCACAAGGCGAGATTGGCGAAATAGTTGTTAAAGGCGCGGTTGTGACGCGCGAATATCTGCATCGACCTGAGGAAACGGCAAATGCCAAAATAAAAGAAAGCGATGATATTTGGCATCGTATGGGGGATATTGGCTATTTTGACGAAGCAGGGAGATTATGGTTTTGCGGCAGAAAAGCACATATCGTCGAAACGGATGTGGAGACTCTTTATCCTGTTCAGGTGGAGGCTCTTTTTAATCGAATTGCTGGTGTGCATCGCACGGCGTTGGTTACAAAAGGAAAAAAGGCTATACTGGTTGTAGAAATGCAAAAGGATGTTGAAAACATCTTTAAAAAAGAATTCACAGAAAAAGCACAGGCAATTATTGAAGAAAACAGTCTCTTTGAAAGCGTTAGTGAAGTTTTATTTTTGAAGGATTTTCCCGTAGATTTGCGTCATAATGCGAAGATTAAGCGCGAGGTGATTGAGGGGATGGTGGGGTGAGTCGGGTATAATCTATCTCATTGACTGTGTTCTCATAAAGAGATGTAAAAGGAAAAGCGCATGAAAAAGACATTTCCTATCATTCTAGTATTCATATTTACCTTAGCCTGTAGCCTCGTTTCGCCCCCTGCCACTCCACAATCGGATGAGGGGTATATCGCCACAACAGTTTCTTTAACCACAGAGGCGATGTTGACACAAATTACTCCTCCTACAGTCCCAGCGCCACCGGCAACTCAAATTTCGCCGACACTGACAGATGAAGAACTTATCCGTCAAGCTCTTTTAATCAAGCTTGGTTGGACGGCCGCAGAGCTCGATTTCTCCATGGGAAATAATACAGGTACCGTTGCAAACGGAACCGTTAAAAAAGTTAATGACATGGCAGGTGCGGCTTGGTTTGCAGGAAAAAATAGCTCAGGAGATTGGGTTATTGCTTATATTGGGCAAGGCATCCCCTATTGTAGCGAAATTCAGGCTTTCAGCTTCCCCACCGATTGGATTTCGCATTGTATGGACGCCTCTGATAATGTTATAGAAAGATAGAGAAAAATATGACCATAAGAATACTCGCTATAGAAACCTCCTGCGATGAAACCGCCTGTGCCATACTCGAAGATGGCCGTGCACTTCTCGCTTCTACCGTTGCCTCGCAAATGGAGATGCACGCTCGCTTCGGTGGTGTTTTCCCCGAAGTCGCCTCTCGCCAACATGTTCTCAGCATCATGCCCGTTATCGAGCAAACCTTAGCGGATGCACATCTCACGCTTGCGGATGTGGACGCTATCGCCGTGACGCGCGGACCTGGTTTGGCTGGCTCGTTAATCGTCGGCATGAATGCGGCGAAGGGCTTGGTGCTCGGAAGTGAGCATCCGCTCGTGGGCGTTAATCACCTCGAGGGGCATCTATACTCTGCGTGGGTGTACGATGCTGATGAAGATGCGTCGCCAGAACCACAATTTCCCATCATGGCACTCCTCGTCTCAGGCGGGCACTCAGAACTCAACCTGATGACCGACCATCTCACTTATCAACGCCTCGGCGGAACGCTCGATGACGCAGCTGGCGAAGCCTTCGATAAAGTTGCACGCATGTTAGGTTTGCCTTATCCTGGCGGTCCTTCCATTCAAAAAGTAGCCAAAGATGGCGACCCTGCCGCATTCGATTTCCCGCGCTCGTGGCTGGGAAAAAGTTATGATTTCTCCTTTAGTGGGTTAAAAACTGCTGTATTGCGAGAAGTGCAAAAACTAAAACAAAAAGGCGATTTACCCGTTGCTGATCTTGCCGCCAGTTTCCAAGCCGCGGTTGTGGATGTGGTTTTCACCAAAACTATCAAAGCCGCACGAGAATATGGCGCCAAAGAGATTTTGGTCGCAGGCGGTGTTTCAGCGAATCAATCTTTGCGAGAGACATTTTTGGCGCAAGATGAATTCCCTGTCAATATTCCCAAACTTTCGCTTTGCACCGATAATGCGGCAATGATTGCCGCGGCTGGTTATAGACGTTTTATAGCTGGCCAACGTGATGAGCTTAATTTAGATATACTACCTACTTGGCGGCTTTCTTCCTAAGAATATACCTATGACTAACCTTAAAGATATTACTCGACGAGATTTTCTTAAAATAAGCGGTGCATCTATTGCCGCGGGAATTTTGAATATCCGCACACCACAGATATTAGAAGATAGAAGGCAAGATCTTAATTTTCAGGCATTTCGTCATGGGCGCAGAGACCAAGCTAAAATCGCGTTGAGTTTCGATGATTGTCATTTGGTCACAAAACTGCAAGATTTAGAAAAACTGCTCAGGAATCACGCTAAAGTCAAAGTTACCTTTTTCCCCACAGGCGAGGCATTATTAAATACAGAGAGAAAAGATTCTGGGATTTGGCAACGTTTTATTGAGGCTGGGCATGAGATTGGGAGCCACACTTTTGATCACGTGAATCCGGGTATTCGCTCAACACAAAACTTGGTAGCAGATTATTCAAAATGGCTTTCCGCCTTATATCAGGTGACGGAGAGTAAACCAACCATTCGATTTGCTCGACCGCCTTTTGGTGCGCTTAGCCCTTCATATCAGGAAATGTGTATAGAGTATGGGTTGGTGGCTGCAATGTGGTCTGCTAATTGGGGCGGTGAGATAGCCTTGGCACAGAAAAATATAGAAGAAGCCGAAAATGGTGATATTGCTTTGCTTCATACTAGACTGTTAGAAATAGAAGAAAACACGCCTTTTGCGCTCTCTATATTAGAAGAGCGTGGCATTCGTGCCGTCACTATGTCTGAGCTTTATCTTTCTTCTGTGCAAGAGAGAATTGGCGCAGGGAGTTGTAGCTCTTTGACTTTTGCTGATGCAAGTTGCCCCGAATAAAATAAGAAAAAGATTTGAGTTTTCTCATTTGACTTTCTTTTTAGCTTATGTCATACTTTTTATAGCAAAGAAATTTGCCCTAAGTTTCTATCCTAAGACAAGAGGAGGTGGTGCCTATGAATGACAGAACCAGATTTAGTGCTACGGCATCCCTCCTCGATCTTCGATAAGGATGCCGTAGCACGCAACAGAAAAGCCGCTCAGTAATGGGCGGCTTTTTGTTTTAAGTTAGACTTATTTAAGAGTGGCTTATTTACTCGCTTAATGCCTGCGCAGTCTTATTCATTTCTGCTAAAATCGCGGCAACTGAGCCAGCTTGTACATCAAAGCGGAAAATATATTCAAAACCATCTTCTAATAGATAGTGCACTTTATGCCATGAAGCCAATTGCGGTTGAATTTCTGTCTGCGAGATAAAGTCGACCGCTTGCCCCCAGTGGGGATTATCTTTTTCGTAATCGGATAATAATTCAAGTGATGAAATGCGAAGTGGGAAGAGGGCGGTACTCTTCGTGAATTTAGCTTGGTTTTCGGGGGTGAGCATCCATTTAATAAAAAGCCACGATGCGAGCGCTTCTTCATCATCTTCTCTTTCGAGGAGTGTATATGAACTCCCATAGGTGACTATGGCGCTTTTTTCTGAACCAGGAAAGGCGAGTACTGTCCATTCGTCGTGATTATTTGCTTTTGCAAATTCTCTATCGATTTCGGGGAATTCTTCCATACTGGCAGAGATAAAGAGGGCAGAACGCATAGCAAATTGTTCGTAAGGCGTATCTGCTGTTGAGAGCCATGCACAACCCTGATCGTAAAGTTTCTTTAAATTTTTAAGAGCATTAATATTTTCATCGCTGATAAATTGATAGGTATTATTTTCATCAAGAGGGTCGCCACCAAAACTGCGTAGCCATGCAAGAACAGCGGTTGAATCATGATCTACAATCCAGCCACCTTTGCCGTCGTTTTCGAGCTCTTCATCGGCGAGTTTAGATTTATTGGCAGAGCAAGCTCTGTCTTCAAATTCATCAAAGCTAAGGGGGGGAGAGTCGAATCCTAGCTCTTCACCCCAGGTTTTATTATAGAGGAGGAAACGCGCGGTGCGTTGGGCAGGGATGGCTATCTGCTCGTCGTCGTATTGGTCTTGGGCAAGGAAGACACTGGGAATATCGGTTTTTTCGGCAGTAGTAAAGCCCCAGATGGGATCATCTATATAGGGGGACAGGTTTTTAGCGGTACCAAGTTCACGCCACACCGATGCTTGTTCGCTGAGAGCAATTATAATTTGAGGGCGTTCCACTGAATCCTGTGAATTTGCTATAACATTGAAGAGCATATTATAGCTTCCCTGATAAGTGGCGCTGGCTGTAATCCCCCATGGGTTTTCTTTGTTAAACTCATCAATTTGTAAATCGAAAAGTGCAGCTGAGGCACCAAACCATGCATGCCAAATTTCGATTTCTACGCCATTTAGATCCGTTACTTCAATATCAAAATTACTAACAGGAATGGGCGTGGCGGTAGGCTGTGGTGATTTAGTTGCCGTTGCTGAAGTATCTGGCGGAACTAAGGGCGGGTAAGAGGGCTGGCAAGCAGAAAGAAGAAAGACGAGGAGGAGAAAAATACGAATTTTAACCATAGACCACCAAAGGAACGGGGATAAAGACGAGAATGAAAATGATAAGGGCGAAAAATGCCCATTTACGGCGTTTTGGGTCAAGTTCAGTAATTTGATCGAGGGGTTCGGCATGTCGGCGCCCCAAGAAATTGAGCATAACGGCCCATAACCACCAGCCTTGCCATGCAAAGCCGAGAGCAACGAGAGCGGCAAAAATAAATGGGACAAGTTTTTTTACTTTTTTCCCAAAGCGGGAGTAAATAATATGCCCACCATCGAGGGTACCCATAGGAATCATATTGAGTGAAGTCACTAGAAGCCCAGCCCAGCCTGCCCATGCGATATTATGCACCTGAACATCTAATGCGCCAATTGGAGAAGGTGTGGATGTAAAAATATAGCGTACCCAATAGAAGAATGGTGCAACACCATTATAGCTGACAGGTTCGGGGAGAAGTTTGCCAAAGACGGCATATTTTGAGAGCAAGTAGAGAATGGAATTGCCTTCGAGCATCCCTGTGCCTGTGAGCGGAGCGAGTTCTGAGAGAGAGAGTCCATAGAGAAGAACAGGAATAGCGACTACTAACCCTGCGAGAGGGCCTGCAATGCCGATATCGAAAAGGACGCGTTTGTTTTTCGGTCGTTCTTTCATTTGGATAAATGCGCCTAAGGTGCCGAGAATGCTAAAGGGATAGGGGAGTGGCAAGAAGAAAGGTAGCGTAACTTTAGTTTTATGATAACGTCCCATTAGATAATGTCCAAATTCGTGTGCAAGAAGAATACTTAACAAACTTGCTGCGAAAGGAACGCCGCGCCAGATGTGAAAAAGCGCGTCTTTGAGTAGGGGAACTAGCTCTGTATTTGCAGGGAGATTTGATTCGAAAACTGCGCCAGTAAAGAGAACGCTTATTAGAGTGGCTAAAAAGAAAAGGATATTTTTAGAAACTTTGGGCAATTCAGGTGGCTCTGCTTCGTGAACAAGAATAATAATTTGTTCATCATTTTCTTCTTGGAATAGGGGGGTAAGATTATAGGGCGCAAGGTTTTTGGCAAGTTGGTCATAGGCCGCGGCAGAATCATTGCCCACCAAATGGCCGTGATAGCTGAATGCAAATCCGCGTTTCATATCACCAAAGGTCATGCTTTCGTATTTGAAAATTTTTGTTATAAAACTATTTATGATTTCGGCTTCAGGAAGGGGCATGGAGTTGCTCCGTATATAAAATAAGAAAAGTGGACGAAAAACGAAAGACTTTTAGGGTCTGTCGTCCCTCGCCCACCGTCGAGAAAATAGGCGGGAGTGCATGGGAGTCGAACCCACCACGGCTCGCAACGCGACCCATCACCGATGTTGAAGACCGGGAAGCCCACCGGGACTTAACCACTCCCATACGCAAGGATACTCGAAGGCTTGAAAGCTTGCAAGGGCCGTCTATCTTCGTTAGAGAAAAAATTTACGTTACAAGAAAATAGGTAATCACGTTAATACTTTTCCTATGAAATTAGATGCTATGTTTTGATAAAATCATACATAGAATTTTGCTTAGGAGGCTACTATGACCGAAGATAAAAAAACAAATGCACAATCTTTTACTTTCAAAGCTGAAACAAAACAACTTCTAAATATCTTGATTCATTCTTTATATAAAGATAAAGAAGTCTTTTTACGAGAATTACTCTCGAACGCGTCTGATGCGCTTAACCGTGTTCACTTTGAGATGCTGACGAATCAAAATGTGCTTGATTCTGATGTGGAGTTGAATATCCGCATCACGGCAGATAAAGATGAGCGGATGCTGACCATTCAAGACACTGGCATTGGCATGACAAAAGATGAGATTATTGAAAATCTCGGTACGATTGCACAATCTGGGGCGCGGAATTTTATTGAAGCGACCAAAGAGTCTGGAGAAGAAGATTTAGCGCAAGTGATTGGTCAATTTGGCGTTGGTTTCTATTCGGTTTTTATGGCGGCAGAATGGGTGCGTGTGACTTCACGGTCTTATAAACCGCGCGCCAAAGCTATTAGCTGGTATGCCACTGGTGAAGATGATTTTGAAATTAGTCCCGCAGAGATGAACGAGCGTGGTACAAAGATTGAAATCAAATTAAAGAAAGATGCCGAAGAATTTGCCGAAGACTATAAACTGAATACGATTATCAAAAAGCATTCTGACTATATTGGTTTTCCTATTTATGTTGGCGATAGCGAAGAGCAGGCAAATGCCCAATCATCGCTTTGGCGCACAGCTCGGAACGAAATTACAGATGAGCAATATAATGATTTCTACCGTCAAATGACGATGGAATTTGAAGAACCGCTTCATCGTATTCATTCGGTAACAGATGCGCCCGTGCAACTCTTTGCGCTTTTATATATCCCGAATAAAGGGGAACGCGGGATGTTCTCTTCTCGTAAAGAAGATGGATTGAAGCTTTATTCTCGTAATATTTTGATTGATGAATATACCAAAGAGCTTTTGCCTGAATATCTGCGTTTTGTGCAGGGTGTAGTTGATTCAGAAGATTTGCCCTTAAATGTTTCGCGTGAGACTGTGCAATCTAGTGGTTTGATGCCACGTTTAAAGAAAATTGTTACGGGTCAGGTCATGCGTGAGTTGGAAAAACTAGCCAAGAAAGATGCTGAAAAATATATTAGTTTTTGGGAAGAGTTTGGTGTTTTCTTGAAACAAGGTATTGCATCTGAACCAATGGAGACTGAAAAAGTACAGCCTTTATTGCGCTTTAAGACGAATCTGAATACAGAAGAATGGTCTTCTTTGGATGATTATGTAGAAAGAATGCAAGAAGAGCAAAAAGAAATTTATTATATTGTTGGCGATGACCCCAAATCTGTTTTGCTTAGCCCGCATTTAGATTATTTTCAAGCGCAGGATATAGAAGTTCTGTTGTTGACAGACCCGATGGATGCCTTCATGTTAATGGGGCTAAATAAATATAAAGAGCATGAGCTGAAAAGCGTCGCACAGGCAGATGTTGATACAGTGGAAGCAAGTGAAGAGGAGAGCGAGACGGAGAAAATCCCCGAAGATGAATTTACGACTTTGTTAGAGTTCTTCAAAGAAACTTTAGGTGATCGTGTTGAAGATGTTCGCACTAGCAATCGACTCTCAGAATCGATTGCACGTTTGGTGGTATCGGACGAGAATTTCAATCCTGAATTACAGCGGGTTTATCGTTATTTAGGTAAAGATTATGAAGACCCCAAGAAAACTTTGGAGCTGAATCCATCACATTCGATTTTGAAAAGTTTGCTGGTTGAAAATATTGAAGCTGATTTGCAAAAAGAGATTATTGAGCAAATTTATGATAATACTTTGTTGATTGAAGGGTTGCATCCTGACCCCTCGAGCATGGCATCTCGTATCCAAAGATTGATGGAAATGGTGTTGGAGAAATAAGAAGATAAAAAATATTTAGGAATGGGATATGCTTGATAATAATCTGGCGTTATCGTTATTCTAAAAAAGAACACATCCGTTATTTAATGGGATGTGTTCTTTTTTATTCCCTAGATATATCTTTGGCTATTGTTCGAAATCATCCCAGCCAAAATTGAAACCACTGATGTGTTGACCGGGAAGGAGGTCAATTTGATGCGTTTGAAGAGCATTAGCACGGTTCGGGAAAGTGAAGATACCGCCAAATTGTTGTATCAAAATAGTATCATTCCCATGGTTGAAGGTATCGACAACAACACAGTATGTGCCTGCTTCAAGATTGTTGAATTTATAGGATCCATTCGCATTTGTAAGTGAGGTTGCCATAGATGTGGTTGAAGGACATTTACCAGTAAATAACTCAGCGTTAATACCTTGGAGGAGGAGCTCATTATTGAAAGCACCATCTCCCTCAGGGAAGCCAGAATTTGTATTATTGATACAGCCTGTATTTGCAGGATTCACATCATCACAATCTTCTACCCAGACAAAGCCACTGATTGACCCGAGTGGAATGGGGGGAATAGGGAGGATGGGGAGGTTGCTGACAAGACCTGCAACTGTGGCATGTTCAAGCCATGCCCAGCAATCTGCGCCACCATCTGGGTTTCTAATAATTAGATAGGGTGTGGAACTAGGGGCTTGAGCAACGACTTCAAAAGAGCCATTTGTCACAATTGATCCTGTAATTGGATATTTGAGACCTGGTCCAGAGCGGCAGTTTGTATTTATGCTAACGCTTAACATAGGTATGCTAGGGGTAGCTGTTAGTACTGGTGTCGCCACGGTTGCGACAGCGGCTTGTGTATTTGTTGGGACAATTGCATTTGGTGGTGCGGCAACTGTGGCAGCTTGCTCCTGCTGAAGCGCAGCTATTGTGGCCGCTAATTGAGTTGCCACCGAATTAGGCTCTGTAGAGTTTGTGCCTGGTGTTGGTAAGCCACACGCAAGCGTTGCTAGAGCTAGTGCGAGCACACTAAAAAGCAGTTTTTTATTTAGAGATAACATGTCTTCTCCTTGAGAATGACGCGGGCTATAAGAGAATTTTAGGGTAGGTCAAGACAATTGCCCGTATCTAAAATGATGGTGTGATTCGAGTTGGCGACAATCGCACACATTTGAGTAGCACTAGATGGACGATTTGAAGTTGTATATTGGCGGAAGGGGCGCGGGCCACCATATACGATCCAGTTTCCGCCACCGCCAGCACCGACTTGGCTTTGTGTGTAATTATTGAAATAAAAATGAACGTGCATGCCTGGTAAGGCTTCTGTATATTCGTAAGTCTCGTATTCAACGACATAGGTGCTACCATCCAGAATAATGGAGGTCATACGTACCTGTGGTCCTGGCGGTAATGTTGCGGTTGGGATAGCCGTTGGCTCCAGCGTTGCTGTTGGCGGCATCGTTGCAGTTGCTTCGAGTGTTGCTGTAGGTTCAAGAGTGGCTACGACTTCCATTGTGGGTGTTGGAATTGGCTCAGGAGAGCTAAGTGCCTTAATTCCAAAGAAAGCTATGGCAGCAATGAAGAATAAGCCGAGAGCGCCAATACCAATCCATTTCATGGGCAAGCCACTCTTTGATGCTGCTGGTTTAGAGACTGGGGGTTTTGTAGGTGGAGGTGGTGGACTAGATTTTGCAGGTTGAGATTGAGATACGCTTGCGGGAATATCTTCGACCATAGTCCCTGCTATATTTAGAGATTCCACAGGTGGTCCAACTTCGATCATTGTGCCATCTATATTTAAAGATTCAATAGCTGGAGCCTCTTCAATAGTTGTTCCGGCTATCCCAACATCTTCCATAACTGGGGCTTGCTCAACCATTGTCCCAGCTAAATCGGGGATATCTCCAGCGCTACTTGCTGAAGGGCTTAGATTTGCAGAGCGTAAGGCTCTGGCAAATTCAGCCGCAGTGTTATAACGATCAGCCTTATCTTTCGCCATAGATTTGACCACTATATCAATAATAGAAGAAGGTACGTCTGGATTGATTTGGCTTAAATCTGGCACCGGGTCATTAATATGCATCATCAGGGTTGTCATGGCCGAATCAGCTTCAAAGGGGCGTTTGCCAGTTAATATTTCAAATAATGTAACGCCCAAAGAGTAAATATCAACACGATGGTCGGCCATTTCGCCGCGAATAATCTCTGGTGCCATATAGAGTGCGGTTCCAACAACTGCACCAGTAGCGGTGTGTTGCTTGCCACCGACAATCTTAGCTATGCCGAAATCCATTAAAATAGATTGACCTTGAAGATTAAGCATGATATTCGCAGGCTTAATATCTCGATGGAACATGCCTCGTTTATGGGCATACTCTAATGCATCACAAATGCTGGCGATTATTTCTACGGCATCTTCTGTCGAGAATTGTCGCCCACTGTCGTTTAGGCGTTTCATGCGTTCTTCTAAAGTTTCCCCTGGCACGAATTCCAAGACCATATAGTAGGTATCGCCATCATGGGCAAAATCATGGACTTGAATGATATTGGGGTGACGCAGTTGAGCCACCGAAACAGCTTCTTCCTCAAATCGGCTCACAAATTGTGGGTCTGAAGATAAATGAGGATGGATTAATTTAATAGCGACTGCTCGGCGTAAATTTGGGTCATTTGCCCTAAAAACAGAAGACATGCCCCCTGCGCCTAGTAAATCTTCAATTTCATAACGGTTATTTAGTTTGCGGCCGATCCACGATGGTTCAGACATATAGTACCTCCTCCAGTACGTTCATAATAAAATTTCTGTCAATTATCTATTTATCAATAATCCATAGCCATGAGTTATTAAATTCACAGTTGGTTGTTCCTGATTCACTTAATGTGACCAATGCTACAAAACCACGTTCAAAATACGGGGTTTCGGCTTGGATGATGGCAAGATTAGGCTTGTAATTATCTGTAATTCTGTTGACTAAATTGCCATGAGCAGAAAGTTCTTCGTCAAATTTTGCGAGTTGGTCTGTAGACGCACCATCAGGTGGTGGGGTTGGGGCAGAGGGTAGGACTAGCACGGGTTGGTTTCCTGCTACTACTTGGTCGATCTGAGTCCCGTTCGTAAAGATAGTTAGCGTATTCCCACGCCCAACAATGGTTAAGCGATTTGTTGCGCCATTTTGTACTTGAAATTTAGGATCAAGGTAGTTGGCATAGCTATCAATACCATTACGCAATTTTCCATTTTCCATAGAGCTGAAAACAATATGCCCATTTGCCCCTCGAGTTGTGATGACTAGATATTGGCTCAACGCATCTTCGTTGCCGTTCGAGCGCAAAACAAGTCCACACCCGGATGTCCCGTATTGTGTATCCCAAGTAATATCTGTTGAGACGACGAAATTTTCTGCTACAGTGCCAATGAATTGATTAATATAATCGTATTTTAAATAGCCCGTTACCGAAAGCGATGCTGGAGGATGTATCCAACCCACATGACCGTTGGCGGGGTCGATCCCGTATATCGGCAACTCTGCTCGGATAGGTGCCTCAGCTGTTGCAGTTGCTGCCATTGCCTCGGCATCGAGCCCTGCTTGAGCAGATTGAGTGGCTGCGAGAGTGTTCGCGTTAGCCGTTGCTTGTGCAGCTATGGCTTCTAACTCTGCTTGTGCATCGAAGCCAGTATTTGCTCCAGCAGTTGCTGTTAGAGAAATGGACTGTCCAAGAGCTTGAGCAGTCATTTCAGCTGGGGGAACCTCACCACCACAGGCAGTTATTAATCCTGTAAGCAAAAGAAATATTATGCTGTGGCGTAATTTTATATTCATCTAATTTACATCCTTACGTTTTTGTAAAAAGACAATGCCGAGCAATAGGACTCCACTAATCACAAGTTGAGCAATCCAAGTCTTTACAAGGAAGAGCCAGAATTCACCAGGGTTATCTCTATTGACAAAAGCACTGCCAAATTTTTCATTATATTTTTGGATGACGGTTTCAACAGGTTGAACTGCGGTAGCAACACCAGCCTGATGCGTAATTGAAGCTTGTTGATATGCAACCACTTCTGCCCGATAAACTTCGATTTCAGCTTCGTAGGCGGCAAATTCTGCCTTCGTATTCGTCTGAATTGCTTCGACTTCAATTTGGTATGCTTCTAACGCAGTAAGATAATCTGCTACGGCTACTGTATCTGATTGATCGGCCGGCTGCTCAGGTGCCTCTGGAATAACAGGATCAGAAGGACGAACAGGCTCAGGGCCGGGGGGGGAGGGTAATGCCTCGTCAATTGCTGGGTTATAGAAGCGACCATTTCCGGGGAAATAGCAAGATTCTTCTCGGAGAGCGTTTTCTCCTAAACAGTTGCATCCGTTTGCTACTTTGTCTTCAGCTGTCATAAGGGCAATCTGCTCGGGGGGCAGAGCCAGGCATATATCGGAAGCAATATCGGATCCGACGCCTGTTACGCCCAAAAACCCTTGGAATGCCCAGTTTGTTGAAGTAATCCCACTAAGGACATCTGGCATGGGCACTAAAACGCCACCCATAACGATCTGGGGCAACATCAGCAAAATAACAATGAGAGGCGCAGCATTCGCGGTTGGGGAAAGTGCTGAGGAGAATAACCCTAGCATCATCCCCGCCAGAGTTGCGAGCGTTAATGATATATACATCAAAACAAACTCGAAGACGCCTCCAGGCATATCGAAAGCTAAGAAGTGAATGATCATATAAGTGGCTGTTTGATAGAGTGCCAAAGCAGCTGCTACCCAAACTTTGGAGAGCACATAAGGTAATATCTTCAAGTTCACTAATCGTTCGCGTTTATAAATTTCACCCTCTTTTACAATCTCACGCATTTGAGAAAGGCCACCGATCATAACGGCGTAAATTGTCAACAGGAATAATGAAATAACAACATTATTCATATCACCTGTTACAAATTCAAAGGGTTTATTCCCTAAAACTATTGCCAAGAGCACCGACATCATCCCCATTAAAGGTGAGGCTGCCAGCATAAGTCCTAGACTAAAACGGTCTTTCCCTAAAATTCGTAAGTTGCGCTTAGAAAGAATCATAAATTGACGAAGTGCAGAGACTTTCTTTTGTTTTTCGGGAAGTGCAGGAACTTCTGCATTGACTGGGGCACTGGCTGAGGGCATGGTGCTCACTTGAGCTTTTTCACCCAATGCGTCAACAATATTTTTTTGATAAGCGGAATGTTGTTGGTAGCGCTCTGCCCATTCTTCAGGAGTTCCTTTGCTAGAATCTTCAAGAACGGCATAGATTTGGTCAAACTCCATTGCACTGACGCGACGATCACGCTCTGAACGATATTGGTCGAAGAATTCCAAAGCCTCATCAGGTGGTCCAAACCAGGCTAAATAGCCACCGCGCGCAAGGAAAACAACTTTATCTGCAAGGAAAACATTCTTGGTGGCATGGGTAATTAGAACAATCGTACGGCCCTGATCGGCCATCTGGCGCATTAAGTGCATTAGGGAAGTTTCTGTCCCAGGGTCTAAGCCAGAAGAAGGCTCATCAAGGAAAAATAACCCAGGCTTGGTGAGCAATTCAACACCGATCGAGACGCGTTTTTGCTGACCACCACTTAATTGCAAAATTTGGTTATCACGGCGATGGGCAATATCGAGGACTTGCATCACTTCTTCTACGCGTTGATGTCGCTCCTCTACGGTTGTGTCTGGCGGCATACGAAGCTGAGCTGTGTAGTCCAGTGCATCAAAAACACTTAGCTCCATATGAATAATATCTTTTTGTGGAACAAAGCCGATTATGTCGCGAATGGCTTCAAAATTTTCGTAGACATTCGTGTTGTTGACGATAACTTGCCCATGCGTTGCAGGGCGATATCCAGCAATTGCGTCCACAAGTGTAGATTTTCCACCACCACTCTGACCTACAACAACAATAAATTCACGTGGCTTAAATACCAAAGAGATATTTTGCAGGATATTGAGATCGTCACGTACCCATTTATTCAGCCCAAGCACCTCAACACGCAAATCAACTGAGTCATCAAATTGAGCAAGCGCTTCAGCACCCATCACATAGCGGTAGGGTCCGATTCTAACTGTGTCGTCAGGCGACAACCAAGTTTCCGCTTTGATGAGAATATCATTCACAAAGGTGCCGTTGGTGCTGTCTAAATCTCTTACCTTATAGCGCTGGCCAACTTTTTCAATTTGAGCGTGAAATTGAGAAACTTGAGGGACATTTAAAACAACATCATTATCAGGTGCTCGACCAATCTGAATAACAGTTTTGTCGCCAAAAGTGATTTCAGCAGCTGTTTCCGAAGCAGCTTCTGATGGGGAAAGATAGACCATCGAAACCATCACGCCCGGAACTTGTCCCCCAATTCGGATATTGGCGTCGTTGACTAATATACTTGGTGCGGAAATTGGGAAACCGTCTAGGTATACAATATTTCCAGCCTCTGGCAAAACAACAATCTGATAGTTTCCGTTAGCATTCTTTTCAATATAGCCATGATTACGAGAAACAACGGGTGAAGCAATCACAATATCGTTATTTTCATCACGCCCAAAGCTAAGCTTCTTTTTGGTGAGCGTGTAAGTTTTGGGCGCTGAACCCGCAATTGCTACCGATAATTGTGGCGGTGCGCCCATCGGCGGTAAAACTTCACCAACTGTGGTTTGCGCCAAGCCAACGGGTCCACCTATTTTTGTAGCCAGTAAATCTTCTAATGATTGAAATTCTTCTTTTGGAGTGGGTGCGCTAATTTCATAGCGTACTTTGACCGAATGCCCAAAGCCAATTTCGTCATGGTCTTTAAGCAAAAAAGCCCCCGAGATTTTATTGCCATTTACAAAAGTGCCGTTACTGCTACCCAGATCCTCGAGCAAGTAGGATTTACCTTTTTTAGTGAATTTGGCATGATTACGAGAAACGGCTTTGTAATCTATCGGCCAGCTACTTGCCGGATCTCGCCCGATGGTGACGACATCGCTTGTTAATTCAAACTCTTCACCGGGGGCTGGACCTTTTATTAAAAATAATTTTATTGTCATTAATGGATACTCCTAATAAGTTTGGTGTTCAATAATTACTTATCTTTCGGGATAGTCATCTTAGTAAAAAATAGGGATAGACAGTATTGAGTAATTAAATAGAAATCTTATTTTCTCAGTATTTACTTTAACTTGTTGTATTTTGATAAGGTTTATTTAGTATAGCACACAATATGACTAATACTATCTAAATTGTGGGTAAAATATCAGTAATATGCAACAAAATAGTGTCTGTGTGATAAGGCATATAAAAAACCCCACATTGACATTACTGACTCTTTATAATCTTTTCCCCTGTAAAGATTAGGAACTATATTTATAGAGAAAGAGCTTTGAGTGCGTTCTTGAGTCTACTCACATCATTTTCAATATTATGACCATCATTTAAGTTTGTGATGGATAGCCATTTAACTTTGGGGTTACCCTCTGACCTATTAAAATATGACATCCCAAATGAGCTAATATTTGGTAGAATCTCTTCTATGAATCATACACAAAATATCGCATCGTTAATCAAAGCAAAGCCTTCTCAAGTGGAGGCAACTATCCTTCTGCTAGACGAAGGTAATACCGTTCCCTTTATCGCTCGTTATCGTAAGGAAATGACTGGCTCTCTGGATGATGAGCAAGTTCGTATTGCGGCAGATGAGATTATTCGCCTGCGTGCGATGGATAAACGGCGTACTGCTATTTTGAAATCCATCGAAGAGCAAGGCAAGCTGACCGAGAAACTTCAGGGTGTCATCTCGAAGGCAGATACGCTGACTATGCTCGAAGACCTTTATGCACCTTATAAACGTAAACGTCGCACCCGTGCCGTGACCGCAACAGAAAAAGGACTTGCGCCTCTTTCTGAATTCATCCTTAAGCAGCCTCTGGATAGCATCCCCGAAGAAGTTGCCGTACAGTTTCTCAGCGAGGATATCCTAACTATTGAAGATGCCTTGCAAGGGGCACGCGATATTATTGCAGAGACGATTAAAGATAATGCCAGAGTTCGTGTACTAACTCGTGAGAAAGCACTCAAGTTTGCCACACTAAGCGTTGAAAAAGTTAAAAAAACGATTGATGACAGGCGTGTCTTCGAATCCTATTATGATTTTAGAGGACGTGTAGATCGCCTGCTTCCGCATCAAATTTTGGCAATTGCTCGTGGAGAAGCAGCTGGTGTCTTAAAGGTGCGTGTTGAAATCCTTGAACGGGATTGGCTCCAGATTGTCCAATCAGAATTCAAAGCTGATATTCTTAGCCCTTTTGTCGAAGAACTTGAAGAAGCTATTCAGGATTCTGCGGCTCGTCTCTTATTGCCCTCCATTGAGCGCGATGTACGACGCGCCTTAAGCGAGACTGCAGACGGGCATGCTATTCAAGTTTTTGCCACTAATCTGCGTGCCTTACTTGGACAACCGCCTTTGGCTGGGCATACCGTACTAGGTATTGACCCTGGTTATCGTAGCGGGAGCAAAGTTGCCGTGGTTGACCCTACTGGTAAACTCCTCGATACAGGAACGATTTATCCTCATGCCCCACAAAAAAAATGGAATCAAGCCATCTCCCTCCTCGAAGAGATGATTAATCGCCATTATGTTACGTTGATTACTATTGGCAATGGCACAGCCTCTCGTGAGACAGAGCAATTGGTGGCTGAACTTACCCGTAATAAATCCGAAAGCATAAAATATCTGATAGTTAGTGAGGCTGGGGCATCTGTTTATAGCGCATCTGCACTTGCACGAGCAGAATTTCCAAACCTAGACGTTTCCATCCGTGGTGCAGTCTCTATTGCTCGCCGTGCCCAAGACCCATTGGCTGAATTGGTTAAGATCGATCCGAAATCAATTGGCGTAGGTATGTATCAGCATGATGTTAACCAAGCTGCGCTCAATCATGCCCTAGATGGCGTGGTGGAATCTGTGGTTAATCAGGTAGGAGTAGATGTTAATACTGCTAGCCCAGCATTGCTCTCTCATATTGCAGGTGTTGGACCAAAATTAGCATCTAATATTGTCTCGTATCGCGATTCTGGTGGGGTATTCAAATCACGCAAAGAATTGAAAAAGATTTCAGGTCTTGGCGCTAAAGCTTATGAGCAGAGTGTTGGATTCTTGCGGATTCGAGACGGGGACAACCCTTTGGACACATCTGCCATTCATCCAGAATCCTACTCTATAGCGGAAGCAATTTTGGAACGGGCGGGGATTTCATCTGCTGCCACGATGGAGGAGCGAATGAAGGCTCTCGAAGCGTTAACCGCAAAAGTCTCCCCCGAAGAATTATCCAAAGAGTTAGATTGTGGACTTCCCACGATGAAAGACTTGCTCGAGCAACTTGTCCGTCCAGGACGTGATCCGCGTGCTGATACACCTGTGCCTATCTTGCGTTCAGATGTTTTGAAAGTAGATGATTTGGCAACCGGGATGAGTTTAAAAGGAACTGTGCGTAATGTTGTTGATTTTGGTGCCTTTATTGATATTGGTCTTAAACAGGATGGCTTATTGCATAAATCTAAAATTCCCTTTGGTACAGTCTTGAAGGTAGGGGATATTATTGAAGTAGAAATCTTGAAAATTGAAGCCGAACGTGGACGAATTAGTTTTGGGTGGGTCAAGAAATAAAGAAGTGCCAAAAAACATGGGGCTTATTTTCTTTAGAAAATAAGCCCCATAATATTCGGTTCTTTCAGGAAAATCCTAAATAGTCGCCTATAAATTTAGCTTCCCAACAAAACTCCCAAGATATTCACAAAATAGTCTATATCCTCTTCGTTAGTATAGCTCTGGATTGAAATCCGCAAAAAAGATTGCTCGCCCCAACGTGTATGCGGGATTTCAATATGAAATTCGTCATAAAGTCGCTTTTTTAACTCTTCACCATCCACGCCTTTTGGGAGGGGGAGAACAGCCATTTGCCCCAACCATTCTGTGGGATTTTGCATAATCGGTGGCATTTTCGTGATGGCTTGGACTTTCTCCATTGCAACGCCCAATAAATTTCTACAACGGGAACGAACCTGACTCCAATCTTGCTCCCGTTGGTAAGCAATTGCTGCGGGGACAGACAAAAATGCGGCAATATCGCGCGTCCCTTGCCATTCGTGATAATCGACGAACTGGTTCCCGCTCCCGAATCCAGATTCCGCATCGTATCCCCAACTTATTACCAGTGGGTCCAGCCAACTTTGCACCTCAGGTCTCGCATGAAGGAATGCCGCGCCTTTCGGTGCCATCATCCATTTGTGGCACGCACCAACGTATATATCTGCGCCAACATCTTCTATGTTAAGGTCAATTTGTGCGGGGGCATGTGCGCCATCAATAATACAGAGAATACCTGCTTCGCGCGCTCTTTTGCAAATCTCAGTAACAGGGAAAATCAGAGCAGTGGTACTGGTAATATGGCTGAGAAAGATTACTTTTGTTTTAGCGTTAACACCTTGCCAAAAATGTTCTATAAAATCAGTATAGTTTGTGACTGGAAGTGAAATATGCTTTTGTACATAATCTGCTCTACTTTTCTTACAAAAAAAACGCCAAGTTCTATCCATCGCACCATATTCGTGATCGGTGGTTAGCACCTCATCGCCAGCCTGTAAATCAAGATTACGGACGACCATATTCATCGCGGTGGTTGGGTTAGGGAAGTAGACCAAATTATCTGCGCGGCAGTGGAGATAATTTGCTAATTTTTCTCTTGATTCTGCTAGTAAAGAAATTGCATTCCTGCCAAGAAACTCGATAGGGTGTTCTTCTAAATCTCGTTGCCATTGCTGGTAAATATCAAAAACAGGCTTTGAGCATGCGCCAAAAGAACCGTGGTTAAGGAAAGTGATTTCGGGGTCGAGGAGAAAGTCTTTTTTCATGAAATAATAGTCCTTATTTTTATTGATTTTACGCTGAAATAGTGAAAGCTGCCCAAGTGAGCAGCTTTTTTAAAACTATTGGGTCTTTTTTTATTGCTTTCATTAGTCATCTGCTAAGAATTTCTTTCCCAAAGGACTCTCCATGTGGCGGAGCCTTCACATCAAAAATATCTGCAATAGTTGCGGCAAGGTCAGAGAATGTGGGGCGAACACCGATATTAACGCCTGCTTGAACAGCAGCCCCTGTGATAAGGACGGGGACATATTCTCGTGTATGATCTGTCCCGGGGTAAGTGGGATCGTTGCCGTGGTCGGCGGTAATGACAAGGAGATCATCTTCGGCAAGAGCTTCAACGATTTGAGGCAAATATTCGTCAAATTCTGCTAAAGCATCTGCATAGCCTTGGGGGTTATTGCGATGCCCAAATTTAGCATCAAAATCAACTAGGTTGGTGAAAATTAAACCCTTGTTGGGATGTGTGCTGAGGGCTTCAAGGGTTTTCTCGATGCCATCTATATTGCTTTTTGTTGATACAGATTCTGTAATTCCTTGCCCTACATAAATATCATTGATTTTTCCGATTCCATAGACCATCAAATCGGCATCTTTCATATTATCTAGCACTGTGGCTTTTGGTGGGACAACTGAATAATCGTGCCTGTTGGATGTGCGGGTAAAATTCCCTGCTTCGCCGATGAAGGGGCGCGCAATAACACGACTGACTTCGTGTTCTCCGCGTAAAATTTCACGGGCAATCTTGCAATATTTATAAAGTTCTTCTATGGGGATAATCTCTTCGTGCGCAGCAATCTGAAATACGCTATCGCCAGAGGTATAAACGATCAATTTGCCCGATTCGAGGTGTTCTTCGCCCAGCTCATCGATGATGACGGTGCCAGATGCAGGATAATTACCCAAGAAACCGCGCCCAGTTTGGGTCACGAAGGCATCCATTACCTGGGGAGGAAATCCGTCTGGATAGGTGGGGAATGGCTGGATGAGGGGAAGTCCCATCAATTCCCAGTGTCCCGCAGTGGTATCCTTTGCCCCTGAGATTTCATCCATTTTTCCGAATGCAGCGGTGGGTTTTAATTGGGGCTTTACGCCCTCTAAGATTGCGATATTCCCTAATCCCATTATTTCCATATTGGGCACTTTTAATCCGCCCACAGCCTGAGCGATATTCCCTAAGGTATGGCAACCTATATCGCCAAAGGCAGCTGCATCTGGGGTTGCGCCTATGCCGGCACTGTCTAAAATAATAATAACTATTCGGTTGATTTCCATTTTGAAATTTCCTTTTATATTGAATTCTCGCCTATCTTATCACTTTCTTATTGGAGACAAAATAAGCATAGGGATTTTTCTTGTTTTGATGCGTTTTTTGTAAAGTGCATATCCGGGATAGACCTCTACGGCTTCTGCCCAATATGCTTCACGTTCGGTATCTGTTGCGTTTCGTGCAATATAATTACCCTCTTCCCCGCGTATAGATAGCTGTGCTTTTGGATTTGCTTTCAAGTTGTAGTACCAACTTGGGTGACGTGCCTGTCCCCAGTTGGATGCAATCAGGAAAACATCTTCTCCTTTTAGAAGGCCCAGTAATGGAACTCTACGAAGTTTTCCGCTTTTAGCGCCAATGGTTGTGAGAACGATTACGGGAATACCAGATAAAAAGCTTGTGAGAGAGCTGCGATTATTTGTATATTTCAAAATGGTTTTATCTAGTGGAGGAAGTATGCGCGATGCTATCTTTGCCCCAGTTTTTGATGAAGTGAATTTTAGCAATTCTTTTTGGAAGAGGGTGCGTTTTTTATCTTTATTTTTCATTTTTAGGCAAAAGGTAGGTTATTAAGAAAATGAGTGAAAAGCTCTTCGATTTTTCTCAAAACACTATAGAGTCTGTGATCACTATCTAAGATATGTAGTGTAGCGCGATGCTTCTTCGCAAATTGGATTGAATTTTCAACGGGAGCAGTCGCGTCGTTCCAGCCGTGGACGATGGTGATGGTTTCGGCTTTGGGTGTGAAATCCTGTACTTGATAGCCGCTCAAATAAAGAGCGGGGGCGAGGAGAAAGATCCCCTTTATGGGCGTTTTTTCTGCTGCAGCGAGGGAGGCGTATCCGCCCATACTGGAACCGACTAGGATTTTTTCGCCAGCATCTTTTTGCAGTTGATGAAGTAAACGTTTTGCACGAAGGCCCGGATCTAAAATGTCGGTATAATCAAGGCTCTTAGCTGTGTATCCTTGGCTTATTGCAATTTTTTTTTCAAGCGCTCAATTTTTGTGCCATTAGGCGTGCCCAATTTGCCATGTGAGAAATAAATATTCAAAGTTTCGTCCTGTTTTTTTGCATTATTGTACACCAGTCAAATAGCAGGTCTTATGCTAAAATTCAGCCTCATATAAAATGGATTTGGAGATTATGGAAACTATAGGTGTAGATTTACTAAAATTGCTTGCCGTTGTCTTGCTCGTTTTAGCGAATGGTTTTTTTGTGGCCGCAGAATTTGCGCTCGTGAGCGTACGCGGGACTCGTATTCGTGAGTTGGTTGCGCGAGGAGATGCGGGGGCAAAATGGGTTGCAAAAGCCCTCGAAGACCCAGACCAAGTTATTGCCGCAACCCAGTTGGGGATCACGCTCGCAAGCCTAGGGCTTGGGTGGGTTGGGGAGCCTGCTATATCTCATTTATTGGAGCCATTAATTGAGCTCTTCCCTGGAGACTGGCAGGACGGTGCATCGCACGGTATCGCAGCAGGTATTTCTTTTGCGATTATTACTTTCTTACATGTTGTGGTTGGTGAATTGGCACCAAAATCCATTGCATTGCAGAACCCTGAAAAAACTTCGCTACGCGTTGCACGCCCAACCTTATGGACAGAGACCCTTTTTAAACCCTTTATTTGGGCACTGAATGGCACAGGGAATGCCTTGTTGAGGCTTGTCGGTGCCGACCCTGGTGCAGGGCATGAGCTTGTTCATTCTGTGGAAGAACTGAAGATGATTGTGCAGGCAAGCGCTCAAGAAGGTGTGGTGGAATCTGAAGACAGTGAAATGCTACACGCTATTTTTGATTTTGGCGCATTGCTCGTGCGCCGTGTGATGATTCCTCGCACAGAGATATCCGCATTTGAAGCCGATATTTCTCTTGAAGAATCTATTGAAATTGCAGTGCAGTCTTCCTTTACAAAATTCCCGATATACGATGATGATCTTGATAATATCATTGGTATTGTTCATATTAAGGATCTTTTGCGTGCTGAGCGTATTCCTGAAAAGGCAAATTGCAAAATTCGTGAAATCGCGCGTGAAGCTTATTTCGTGCCCGAGTCGTTACCAGTTAGATCTGTTTTACAACAATTTCGTGCTCGGCGCAGACATATTGCCATCGTTATGGATGAATTTGGAGGCACCGCTGGATTAGTTACATTAGAGGACTTGATGGAAGAGATCGTCGGGGAAGTAAGTGACCCCTTTGATTTAGAATTGCCAGAAGTGCAAAAACGTGCTGATGGCTCAATTGTCATTGATGGCTTATTATCCATTGAAGATGTAAATAAGAAATTAGGGTTGAGTTTGAAAGACCCAAACTACGATACCATTGCGGGCTATGTTTTAGGACACTTTGATCGTATTCCAGAAAGTGGAGACATAATTGAAGTAGAGAATATGTCTTTTGTTGTAGAAGAAATGGATGGTCGACGTATTGCACGCCTAGCATTGGAGATAATCAAATAAAGGCTCAATAGTTTTTTAACAGAGTTCTTCTTCAAGATTTTCTTGAAACGTTCAGCATCTAAGTCGAGGTCAGGGGGGAAATATCCGAGGTACGAATTTTATATCCTTATTCTCATGTTAATTCAACTTCTCGCGAAATAACATGAGAGTAAGGAATCTTAATTTAGCGTAAGGGAAAATCGATATTCCTTTTGTACCTACTTCCAAAACCCTTCATGCACTTTTCTCGCTTCATCTTCAAGAACAGGGCCGCGCACTTCAATCTCTTTTCGGCCTATAGCAAAAAGCTCACGGCAGGGGAGGTAAAGAATTTCTTCTGCATTCTCATCTACCATTTCATACAGTCCTTCTTCAGTGAGACCGTATACCACTCGTCTCACATTTCCCCAAAATATTGCCCCTGAGCACATCGCACAAGGTTCGGTGCTGGTATAGAGAGTGCATTTTGCTAGAAAATCAGCATCGTAGTTTTTCGATGCCAATCTCATCAAGTTAGTTTCGGCATGCCCCGTGCAGTCTCTTTTGGTGATGACGCTATTCTCAGCTTTCAGGAGAATCTCTCCATCTTCACCAACTAGTATTGCACCAAATGGATGATTTCCCTTCTCTCTAGCATTTTGTGCAACTTCAATGGCAATTCGGATAAATTTCAGGTCATCTTTTTTCATCTTTGATTCCTATATGAGAATGAGTTTTCTTCAATTCAAGCGAATTATTTCGCTCTTTGGATGAAAACGCTTCCACGAAAACCAGTATTCGTCCGAGATCGCGACGGGGATCAGGTCCGACTTAAACTCTCCGCTAATATACTTCCCACGGATATCCCAGGTGCTTTTACTGACACTGTCGAATAGCCTATTTTCAGCTGTTAAGGTGATTTCTAAGCTTTTGTCATTGAGATTATTATGGAAGCCATTGACTGTTTTTTTGAAGCCGACCAGAAATATGCCCAAGATTTTGTTGTTGACAATACCACCTTTTAATATTTCTTCTTTGAGATAGACCACTTGTGGATCGGCGAGCTTATCGGTAATGCCGACCACGCGCGTTCGGGCAGGGAAGGATGTATCACGATTTTTGGCAGCCATCCCTGGAGTAGATTCGGATGCGATAATCTTTTTCCAAATGCCAGGGATAGGTAATTGAAAATCTTTGAAATCTTTCTCGCTAACTTTCGCGACCGCGGGCATGGGGTTTATCTTCTTGACTTCGCTCCACGGCAAGATTTGGAAGGGGAGCATTGTCAGTGTATGCGGATGCAGCTTCCCGATAATGGATTCGAAAGTCGCTTGCTGAAAGAAGGTTTTTGTTTTGCGGTCTGCCACGATCATATTAGCCCCTTTGAAGGAGCCAACAAAGAGTGGGCCTATATCCGTTACATCAAAGGGGATGATGCTGCGACACATGGCGCAATAGGTCAGGGCAACGATGCGCTCGCCAAAATGGTCGTTGATGACATGATGATGGATGACATAATCCAGTGAATAAGCTTTGGTCACACCCTCATATTCAATCACGGCTAATTGCATCTCTTCTTCGATGGGCAGACTATCAATATCTTTTGCCATTTCTGGGAAGTCGACAGCGGGAAAAGCATTCTCTTGATGCATTTTATAGGAAAGCACAAGGGCGAATCCCATGATAATAAGTGGAGTGATGACAAAAGCGGGGAAAGTGCCATGGACAACTGTCATAAAAAATGTCCACAGAATTGTTCCGGTAAATATTGTCCATGCAATGGCCTTGCGAATAAAATAATGGTAATACAGCCAGCTGACGGGAAATATCGGAATCAGGGTCATATAAATGGCAGCTGTTCCTGTTAGTAGGGAAATTAGGGCTAGGGTATAAAAGATGGTAATCATGTTTACTCCGTATCTATGAATGAAAATTCATTTATTCAATATCACAGAAAATTTTAACCTTGGGGGTTATTTCTTGCATTCCGGCAAATAAATTGCTCTCCTGGGTGAAAAAAAAACGATTTTCTAGTAGTGCTAACTCTGTGGAAAAATATTCGTTGAAAATGATGCGAAATAAATTTACTGACGAATAGTCTTGAAATAAGGTGTCAAGATTTTTTCCGGGTAAATAATATGCTCCAAAAATTGAAAGTCGTTCTTGAAAACATTGGTTTTCATTGGGGTTAAAAGTCATTGATAATCCCAACCCATGGTCTGCTTGAATAATAATAATAGGTGGGGTAGATGATTTTTCGAGGATAGCTTTTATTACATCTTTCATTTGTGAATTGATATATTCTACTTGTCCAATATATAGTTTCTGGCGTTCATCCTTCGTGACTTCAGGGCTACTAAAGGAGAATTTGTTTTTTGTTTGAATGGGATTCCCATCTTTATCAAAAACGATAGGGTCGTGTGGAAAAACAATATGAGAGAAAACAAATTTAGGCCCTTGCATCTCTGGTATTTCTTTTAGAGTTTCCAGATTATATCTAATAAAATGGCGATGTACATCATGCGTTTTGATAGGCATGATATTTTGAAGTGGTTTCTGTAGTAGGCGAAGCGGGGTTGCACGGATAAGGTAATCTTCAATATTTGTCAGCAGAATTGGATATGGTTGGAGATAGATAGATGAATTTTTGTTGTTCGTTAACCCCCAATCATTTGCAAATGAAATAGTTGTGTATCCTATTTCTTCTAAGGACGATTGTACAATGCTTTTTTCGAGAAAATGCTTGGTAGGCCACCATGATCTTACCTTGTCCATTTCGGGTACAAGTGCGTCCCAATATTCCATATTTGTTGTTGAAGCGACTGAAAGTGCGGTTCGTGGGTAATTTGCATAGATATTTTTTGGAACTATGAAGCCTTGCGCTTCTAATAAGTCCACGAACTCAGAATTATCATATCCATAAAATTCTAGCAATGTCTCAGAGTTTGCGTAGGCATCTAAGACAATATAGTATATGTCAGGTACTTCGTTTTCTAGAGGGGGAACAAGCGGTACAGCAGAAGATTCGTTTCGTTCTCTAATAATTTCATAATATTCTCTTGGGATAATTGCTATATCTTGTCTTATATCATTTGCTGCAGCTAAGCTGAGAATAAGGGAAGTTATTGTCATGGAAAAGGCAAGGTGAGAAAATTTAAAACGTTGTTTTAGAAGAAAAAAAGCAATTAACACAGCAACACTAACCCCTGCTGTTGCGCCTCCTACGATAAAAAATAGCGATTATTCATAGTAAAAGGCAAATACGAATAAAGTTACGAGAAAAGCACTTACTTCTATGTCTTTTACAAAACGATAAAATATCCAGAATATACAGATATTAATAACAGATAATATAATCCATGGCCGAACCATTTCTGTAGGGGGTGATTCTTTCCCAAAG
>JABGQV010000210.1 GCA_018648655.1 Anaerolineae bacterium
TTATCCACCTTAACTTTGTCAATTTGTGGTCTTGACAATGGGGTTCACTATAAGCTGTACCACGAGCACCAGATTTTGGGTGGTGGTGAGTTACTGGGTGTTTTAAAAACACCCAGTACTTTTTTTAGGGCATTAGCATATTGTTCAAAAACTTCTTTTTTACTCCCTTCGGCTATAAACCAATCTCCCGCTTCGTTTTCGTATTTTCCGATGAGTGTGTTCTTTTCTAAAAAGATGTGGGCATCAAGGCTGAGCGCGCCAAGCAGAAGATAATTGCCATTTTCCATCTCTACTACGCCAACCCACGAGCCATGTGGACGTGTTTCATGCACATAGCGTGGATCAGTTTGGAGTGGATGTAAAATCTTTGGTTTTGGTGTGGGGACGCGTTGATTAACACCTTGCCAGGTGGTGAGTGACCAAGATTGCCAGCCGTGACGGTAGTATTTTATTGCGGAAGAAGGCAATTCTAGATGAATTTCTTGCGTTTTTTTCTTTTTCTTCATTTATTTGGCTCTAACGGTGTTACGTCCTGCGCGTTTGGCTTCATAGAGCGCTGTATCAGCTTTGTCGAGAAGAGATTCTAGTGTGGGTGTATCTTCGCCTAGAGAGGCAACACCGATACTGATGGTGAGGGTTGGGTGGTTATTTAAGCGGGTGGGTGTGAATTCTTGGTCAATGCGCCTACGTAAACGCTCAGCAAGCTCAAGAGCGGCAGTTTTTTCTGTATCTGGCAGAAGCACAGTAAATTCTTCTCCTCCATAACGTCCGAGTATATCTACCTCGCGAGTACTATTGCGTAGGTGTTGTGCTAATTCTTCTAGGACCTTATCCCCGGCAGCGTGCCCGTGGTTGTCATTAATCTTTTTGAAGTGATCGATATCGATCATTAAGGCGCTTAGTGGTGTTTGATAGCGTTGAGAACGCTCCACTTCATATCTACCAAGCACATATAATTGGCGACGATTATTTAATTGTGTTAGCGCGTCTGTTATAGACAGATGCTGGGCTTTTTCAAAAAGATAAGCTTTTTTGATTGCACTTATGCTTTGTTGAAGGAGGGTTTCTAGAAAATCAATATCAGCATCTGTGAAAGGTTCATCATCTCGACGGTAAAGATGTAGATATCCTAAGAGCGTATCTGTATCTTTTATGGGAATACTGAGAATGGTTTGGAAGCCTGCATTTTCTAGGGGGGGGCAGTGATTATGTGTTCCTTCCTTGCCCAATGAGCACTGATAAGGATGTTTTTTTTGTGTCACACATTCGCGCCAGTCAACTTTGGTATATAAAGGGCAATGACTTTTTAATTCAGTGATGGTAATTTCTGAAAGTCCTTGATGCAAAAAAACTTGTGGCATAGCTGGCTCTGTGATAATAATATTTCCTGCTGTAGCTCTCGTGTGTTTTGCTGCTTGCTTAAGAATGATTTTTAAAGTGTCTTCAAAGCCAGTTGTCTCATTGAGTTTCTGGCTTATCATCATTAACGTACGAAGTTGAGCTTTGTATTGCTCGTTGGCTTCTTCTGTGTTTTTTCGGCTGGTTATATCTGAAAATAAGGTTACAAACTGCCCTTTTTGGGGAGAGAAAACAGTAATATCGAATGCTGTTTTCAGTGGGGAAAAATAAGTTTCAAAGTGGATTGCCTCCTTGCTTAGTGCAACTTTTGAGAAAATATCTAAATAAGGAGAAGTTTCTGTACCATAGACTTCTCTTCCTTGTTTTCCTATTACATCTGAGCGTTTGAAACCAATAATCTTCTCGTAGGCGGGGTTTACGTCTATAAATTTATAATCAAAAGGGCGCCCTTCGTGATCGCAAATAAGCTCGTGTACGGCTTGTCCTTCAGTCATGGATGTATAGAGTTTTTCGTAGTGTTCTTGGGTCTTAAGCAATGCTTTTTGAATACGCTTTCTTTCGGTAATATCCAGAAAAACGCTTTGAACCGCCTTTTCCCCTTGGTATTGAATATGTGCTCCTGATGCTAGAATATCTCTTTCACTGCCATCCAAGCGAGTGATTTTTTGCTCTAAAGATTGATTGTCGAAAATATAGTCGTTGGCAATAGTCTCTTGAGCGAAATCGTTCCATTGCTCTGGGACAAAGTCGAGAATTTTTTTACCGATTAATTCGCTCGCAGCTTTCGCCCCCATCATTGTGATACAGGCTGGGTTGATGTAAAGAACGATACCTGCTCGGTGGACAACTACTGCTGCTGGATTTTGTTCCATTAATAGGCGGTGCTGCTCCTCGCTCTGACGTAAACTTGCTTCCGCTTGAAATTGCATTGTCACATCTTGAACAATTACGCCAATTTGGAAACTTCGGCCGGCTCTTTTTATCGGGAATGATTGTAGGCGCGCAATTCGTTTTTCTCCATTAGGCGTATATATAACCGTATCTTGCTGCTTTTCAAGCCATTCTCCGCGTCCAAGTTTGAGCATTGATTTAATTGAGTGCTTGATAAGGGTCTCTAATTTCGCGGACATTTTTTCAGGGTCAGTAAGTTGCCGAATGATATTGATGATTGGCTGTCCGATAGCGTCTCCCCGTGATATGCCGGTTATCTTAGCCTGTGCTTCGTTCCACTCAATAATTTGCGCTCTTTCATCAATGAGAAAGATGCCATCATGAGATGATTCAACCAAGCGGCGAAATCTCATCTCACTCTCTAGTTTTATTTTCTCTGCCTTATGTTTCTGGATGGCAACTTCAATGCTAATGCGCAGATTAAGCCCTTCAAATGGCTTTACGATATAGCCGTAGGGAGAAGTTTCTTGGGCGCGTTGCAGGGTTTCTTTGTCGGCGTAGGCGGTTAGGTAGATGACGGGGATATCGTTTTTAGCGATAATTTTTTTGGCAGCAGTGATGCCATCCATTTTTCCAGCTAGGTGGATGTCCATTAAAACAAGAGCAGGCTGACTCTTCGCAGAGACACGCAGGGCATCTTTTCCTGTCGCAACGGGGGGGAGGGTTTCGTATCCCATCTGCTCTAGCGTAACTTTGATATCTTCGGCTACAAGCCTTTCGTCTTCTACGATGAGTATTTTTATTTTGTCCATAGGTGACCCCTAAAAGATGATTTCAAAGCCAGTGCCGTGCTGGCGCAAGATACGGACTTTCCCGCCAATTTGCTCGGTGAGCAGGCTGATGATTTGCATCCCTAAAGTAGAAGAATTTTCTATAGACAAGGAATTGGGGATGCCAATACCGTTGTCTATAATACGCAATTTTACTTGTTTTCTTGGCGTGTTGTGAAGCTGGATAGTGATTTCGCCTTCTTGGTAATCGGGGAAGGCATGTTTGATGCTGTTAGTCACAATTTCATTGACGATTAGCCCGCATGTCACTGCCTGATCAATCCCCAAGCTGATATTTTCGATCTCTACATTCATCTTAATTCTTCTACTTTGAGATGAGTAGCTCTGCATTAGTTGAGCGCTAAGCCCGCGCAGATATTCACCAAAATCGACTTGGGCAAGATCGCTGGATTGATAAAGTTTCTCATGAATCAATGCCATCGAGCGGATGCGGTCACGGCTTTCTGTGAACATATCTAGAATTTCGGCGTCGCTGATTTTAGATGCTTGCAAATTGAGCAAACTTGAGATGACTTGTAAATTGTTTTTGACGCGGTGATGCACTTCTTTAAGCAGGACGCTCTTTTCTTCAAGTGAAGCGGCTAAGTCAAGACCTCGTTGCTGTTCGTTAGCATAGAGGCGGGCGTTTTCAAGGGCACTGGCGATTTGGTTGGCAAAGACGCTTAAGGTAGCTCTGTCTTCTCTACGGATGTGTTTTCCCCAAAAATTGACTGTGCCGATGACTTTTCCGTTAGTAACAAGAGGGTGCCAAATAGAGATATTGCTCCAATTTGCGCGTTTGTATAAGATTTTCAATCCCGGCTCTATATTTTTCATCGGTATCTTGATGGTAGATGCTATCCCTTCGAGAGCGACTTGGAAGCTATCTTCAACAATAACAGATTCCTTGCTTTCGATGATTTTGTTCCAAAATGGGATATCTCTTTTTTGGAGTGGAGTTCCAATTGCTCTGCGCTTAATCAATTGATCAATAATTTTGAGCCATTCTTTTGCGGTGGAAATATAGCGCAACGTGAGCATGGAATTGTCTTCTTCTAGCGTGGTTAGCATAAAAGAAATTTTATGCTCACGCATCTCAGTGGACAAAATATCCAAGATATTATTGGGATCAGAAGTGCTTTCTAGTTTTAGGGCTACTTGACTGAGTGCTGTAATAAAGTGATTTGCCCGCGTCACTTTGCTAGTTTCTTCGCGTTCACTTTCTATTTCTTCTGCACTTTGCATTGTTGCAGAGACTTGGCTGGCAAAAATAGAGAGAGCGGGGATATCTTCTTCGTGTAAATCAACGCCCCAGATGCCTAAAATGCCGTAATTTTCTTTGCCGTCAATCAGTGGTAGGTAAACGGCCTTATCTTTTGTATGTCCGATGCTCAATTTCAAGGCTTTTTCGAGCATTCCAAAGGGGATTTTAGGCATGACGATGCTGGTGAACTCAACCGGATTAGTGATAAAAAGGGCTTTTCCCTGATAAAAATAGTCTTCGGCGAAACTCTTCCAGTATTTACGCTTGATTTCGTACCCTTTTAAATCTATGCCTGTAAACTTTTTAATGCTTTCCAAGGCTTCGGTAGTTGTAGAAATAGAATCTATTGTGGCGATTTCTCCATCGGCACTCAAGCGCACAAGTAAATTGCCTAAACCGAGCTTGTTTAGCTCATCGCCCAAGACTTGAATGATACGATCTGAATTCTTGGTTTGTCCAACCTCTGCTGCGACGGTGCCAAGAGCAGCTGTGAAGGCTTTTGAGCGTGATAATTCTTCATTAATCTGCTTTTCAGTCTCGTAACGACGTGCATTATCCAATGTAATGGCAATTTGATTGGCAAAAAGCCGCAGAATATCCTCGTTCGCATTTTCTAAGCGATAGCCCCAAATAGAGAATGCACCGATGTTCTTCTCTTTGGTTATTAGGGGAAGATATACCAAGGGGGCTTTAATTGGAACTTCTGCAATTTTATAGGCTCTTTTTAAAATTGCTTCAGGAATTTGGGGGAGACGCTTGCGCACAAGATCAAAAGTATTGCTATAGAGAATGGTATTTTGCGTTCGAAGCAGTTCATCGAAGGGCCATTGAGAAGCTGAGAGTTTATATCCAACAACGGTAACGCCGGCAATTTTCTCTGCTTGGCGTAGTTTTTTTGT
>JABGQV010000104.1 GCA_018648655.1 Anaerolineae bacterium
AACTCTTCCTAAGAGGGTATAAATAAAAAACAGCTTCAATATGCTCTTTGCATATTGAAGCTGTTTTTTATTAGAGCAGTTGATATAAAAGTGGCAGTGTTAGAAAGCTAAAGAGAATGCCAATCCCGACCAGTGCAGCAGCCAGCGGCGGGGAGAGGTCATCGAGGATTGCTAATGCGCCTGCGGTGACCATGGGTGGCATCCCCGCTTCGAAGATGGAAACCTGCACCAGTTCACCATCAAAGTTGATTAAGCGGAATAACAGCAAAGCTGCCAGAGGCGCGATAATAAGTTTGAGAAGGAGACCCAGCGCAAGCGGAGAAAGTATCGCTTTATCCATCTTGAGCTGAAGTTGGTATCCCACGGCAATCATCACCAGTGGGACGAGGGTCGCTGCGAGCATATCCAATAAGCTTGTAAAGGCACGGTGATAGGTGATTGGTCTCAGTAGAAGAGCAAGAAGGAGGGCAATGAAGGGCGGGAAGGTGAGCACTTTTTTGATGGATTTTTGGAGACTTGGTTTGCTGGTGCCTGCGCCATAAATTGCCAAGATGAGCGTGCCGTAAGTTGCTAATGCAGGGAAGGAGCCTAATTGGTCGTAAACTAATGCATAAGGTACAGCTTGCTCTCCCAGAAAAGCCCGCACCATGGGGATACCAAGAAATGATGTGTTTCCTAGCGGAACGAGGAGGAGTAGACAGCCTGTTATGGCGCGATCCCATTTCAGGATTTTGGATAGGAGCAAAACCAGCGCAGCGGAGAAGACCAGCATGACCCAAGGCGTGATGGCGGGAATTAGCAACTTGCTTGAGAAAACCAATTTGGGGATATTGAGCAAGACTAGCGCAGGGTAGGAGATGTATATAACGGTCAGGTTGAGGATATTCCCCGTTTCTTTGGGGAAGATGGCAAGGCGTTTGATTCCCATGCCGATGAGGAGAAGGGTGATGATGAGAAGGAAGTTTTGCATACTAAAAATCCTTTACAGTTTTTTTGCCTCAACAATAGCGTAAAAGGGTTCAATATCCAGTTTCTCCCCGAATTGAATATATTCTGTCATTTTCAATCCACATGCTGCCAAGAATAATTCAACAGATGCTTTAGGATCATCTGACATATCTATACCAAATTTCGCAGGCTCTCCCATTTTTTCTATTATGCCCAAAAAGTTTTTAGATTCTTTTGAATATTCACCTTCTGCGAATGCTTGGGAATAAAAGTCTTGAACAATGACACTTCCGTCGACACATAAATTAGCCATATCCTTTAGTGCTTCTCGGACAATCTCAGCTTCTAGATACAAAGAAACGCTTTGCCAAAGGAAGAGAGTCTTTTTTCTTTTGTCAAAACCAGCTTTTAGCAGTTTATCAACCCAAGATTCGTTGGCATAATCAACTGGGATATAAGTGATCCAATCATGCTGGATCCCGGCTTTTTTCATTGTTTCAACCTTAAGATTGAGTGTATTAACCTGGTCGAGTTCAAAAACCTTTAGATTTTTTCCTTTTGTAAAGTGCAAAGCAATCAGATCAAAGCCAGCTCCAGGGAGGACAATTTGATCCACTTCCTCAACATACTTTTCCATGATTCGGTCAAAGGTGAGCACTCGAATACCCGCGGTAGTATCTCCGGTTTCTTCACCGGGTTCAACAAGTTTTCCGAGTTTCTCGGGAAAACCAAATGACCGCAGGGAAATGATAAGCGCTCCCATAACTGACCACATACCAAAATGTGATTCACATGGAAAGTTTTTGATAAATGCAATAGAAAGTGGATCCGGTCTTGTATTGAAATAATGCATCATCCACCGATATTGAAGTGCTTTAACTGCCGAGAAGGAGATGCCAAGCTTCCTGCTTCTTCCCATTTCCTTGTAAACCGCAATTGTTATTCCAATAATAGAAATAGGAATGAAGATTATTTGGATGGGGATATAAAGGATGATCTGAAAAAGCTTAATGAAGAAACCTAATATTCCGGAATACTGTTTTTTTATGTTTTTGTCTGTCATAAGATTCTCCTAGATTTGGATTTTCCGAAGTTTTTTCGTGCCTCGTTAATCGGCTATCGCTGGGAACACCTGACAACTTCAACACTTGCCCGTCTCTTTGGAAAAGGCAGGGATGCCCTTTAGCCCCATACCGATGAAGAGGAGGGTAAGGGTGATAATGAAGTTTTGCATCGAGCAAGATTAGCTGTGAACTAACAGTTATTTATCTTGACTATCAATTTTTTCTATAAGTTCTTCTGTATCTTCACCATCATCGGTCATCAAAGCTTGTTCTGCTCTTGATAGCTCGTAGATTGGTGCTTCTCTTATACCAATCTTTCGATAATTATCATCAAATTTCCAAAATTCAACAAGCTTTATGTATCTCTTTCTAGGCTCCATGAAAAGAGAAAAATCTAACGTGTAAGCTTCGAAACGACCTTTCCTACCTGAAGCAGCTGAAGTGTCAGGTTCAATTACATGAATCAGTTTAAAATCCATTAGTTGGTTTATCAATTCATGAATTTGTGGTTTTTGTTGTACTTCTGCTTGAGAAACCAAAAAAGCAGTTGTTTTCTTCTCCTCCAAGCAAAAACGGACTAAATCTCTATAAACTCTTTCAAGTTTAGAGACTTCATCTGATGCTTCATTTCGTAAATTGTTTATTTTTGTACGATAAGAAAGGCGCCCTGCCCCCTTCCAGATATTAGTAGGTGTTAGCCATCTAGGATTGGTTGATGACAATGAATAATCGATGGCTTCTACAAAAATATTAAGGAAATCTCGTGGGACACCACCTGAAGCAAGAACAAGCGATTGTAAAGCATCACGATTAAATAATTGCTCTGATGCTTTTTCTATACCTACTTTTTCTGCGATAGAATCTAACATTTCAGAAAGATAATTTGTTGTAGATTCTAAATTTTCAAAGGTGCGATCTAAGTTAATTTCTTCTACATCTTGATGTAATTCAACTCCTATTGTTTGATTTTCATTGCGAATTAGTTTTGTTCTGTGCCGAATAGTCCCAACCTTTAAGTAAAAATTTGTACTTCGAAGCAATCTGTGTAAATAGTCTATTACATCAGGTTGCTTGTTTTTAGGTATCAGATAAAAATCATCTACCAAAAAATATATGCTCTTAGCTCTTGTTTTTTTTAAAGCATATTGAAGAGAAGATTTATAGTCGCTAAGATGACGTTCTAGTTTATTAAGTTTACTTTTTGTATATTCTGTTGTGCGTTCTTTTTTCTTCTCTTTTTTTGCTTTTAGTATTGCCTTGTCAGCAGTGAGGCTGCCTTCTAAGCCAGTTGTATCTCCGTCGTTTTGAGTTATCTTACTTTCGCTTGCTTCGTCCAATAAACTTCTTAGCTCTTTAATCGTTTTTTTAAGCCGATCAGGAAAAGGATTGAATTTGTGTATCCATCTGTATTTTGATGGTAGTTCTTCTATTATAGATAAAAGCAGCCTTATTAAAATATCTGGATATTCAAGTCGTTTTATCTCATCGATATTGAGGTAAATAGTTTCAATTTTTTCTTTTTTTGCTTTATTGTTTTTAAAGTAAATAAGAAGACAAGATTTTCCTGACCCTCTTCTCCCAAAGATTATTTGATGTTGCTGTGAACTTAAACGTTTAAGGTGTCCTGATACATCAACATAAACAGGATTATGGTTTGGACGAATTCGAAAAGAATCGCGTATTACATTTTTGAGATTGTCTATTTCTTTGGTGAATTTATTTGGCATTTTGTCCCTTTACCTTTTAGTTAATGTACTTAAATAACCAGAGATAAATAAATATTTCCGTCACAAAATCATAGCATTTTCTAAAATTTTTCCACGCCACCATGGCCATTAGCCCTCGTCACCTTATAGCGATAATTCAGCCAATTCTCCAGATCCGAGATATATAATTTCGAGAAGCGATTATCGCTGGGCCCGCCTGCCAAATTGGAATAGAGCGTATCTTCGCCCATTTCGGTCACCATTCGGAGGGAGGGCATAAAGGTGGTGATACGCCCTGCACTACGATAAATTTGCCCCTGATGGATGGTGGAACGCCCGCCCACACCGGTGATAGGGCCACGGTCAAAGCCGAGGAATTTGGGCAATGTCCCGCCGAAGAGCATATGGCTCATTGTGAATTGCTGGCGCGATCCCCAAGTTTTTGGCTCAATCGCCAGAGCCTTCTCTGCTACTTTTGCAAAAACTTCATCGCGGCTCATGCCACCAAACCAAGTTGAATTCTCTGCTAGCAAAATGCGGTCAAAATTCTGGTAGAAATCAATAAAGGTGCCGCTTTCATCGTAGAGAAAATCGAGTGCGGCTTCGCCAAATCCGTTGCGTCCAAAGACCTCGCGGTAGAGTTCCTTATAGAAAGCTTCAAATAAATACGCGCCCTGGGACTCGGCATCGTAGCATAAATCCCAGCTTTTCATGATCTCACCCTGCGGGGTAGCGGGCAGTAGTGGGCGCAAAATTTCCATAAAACGCTCGGCTTGCAGTGAGTAGACATCGGCGTGCATCGCGAAAACATCTTCCTTCGTGAAATCATCTTTCTCGGTCAGCAGCGCGTTGATGCGCTCGGCGCGGTAGGAACCCATCGGCATATTGATCGGCGGGATCTTCCCATAGCGGTTCAGGTCTTCGTTCGCAGTCGCAAAGAAATTATTTTTTGGATTTAAGATGCGCGGCATTTCGTCTACTTGGATGTAGGAATCCCAATCATTTTTCGCATCCCAACCGGGGAGCGGAACGAACCCGCTGATACCTGTTCGGCGTTTAGGCACTTTGCCTGTCATTTGAAATCCGATATCTCCCGCGTTGTCGGCGAAGACGAAATCCCAGCCTGTTTCGACTTGTCCCATGATGTCCATCCCTTCTTGAACGGTAGATGCTTCAGCGATATCGAAAAGGGCACGGAAGGTGACCGAGCCAGATTCTGCGCCTGTCCAACGCGTAGCAAGATAAAATCCGGGGCGATGCGGGTCTCCATCCAAAACCCCGTGCTCGTTCTCGTAGAAGTCTACTTTCACGTCATCCGCTTTTTTACGCTTTATCGTCTCGGTACGGACGTGAAAATCGTGCCATTCCCCTTCTTTGCGATATTTTCCATCTTTGCAATCTTCGATCCATGAATCGACCGCATCCACAAAAGCGTAAGTCACACCCCAAGCGAGATTTGGCGTGCGGCCAGTGAGGACGCCGGGCGCGCCGGGCATGGTGCCGCCCATCAGATAAGAATCGCCACTGGAAAGTACGATTTCGCTCCAGACATTGGGCAGGCGGTTCACTTCGAGATGCGGATCATTGGAAAGAATCGCTTGCCCCGATTTGGTGCGCGTGCCGCCGATAACCCAGTTATTAGAGGCCATCATACGGGGTGCGCCCATATCCCAGAGCGATGCGGGATTGACGATGCGCTCGCCAAGCTGCACCTTTTTGAGCAAGTCGATATCGAGTTCTCCGAGATTGCCGGGGAAAAGTTCTTCGAGTTTTTCGCGTGGAATATCGGCCTGCACCATCTCGACAAAGAGACGCTCCATCTCGGCCTGTGACTGCGCGAGGGTCAGATATCCGACCATACGCGAGATCATAATTGAGTCGTTAGCTGTCCATTTTGATGGTTTATAGCCGAGTAATTTATATTCCCAAGGGGATTTTTCGGTGAAAGCGGCATTGACGCCATCGGCGTAAGATTCTAAATAGCCCTGATATTTTTCTTCGAGTTTATCGAATTCGCGCTCAAGATTATTATGCCAATTCATCTGCCGAAAGAATTTATCGATGCCGAGGCTTTCTTCGCTATCGTTAAGCAATTCGCAAAGGCGACCCTGCCCTAAAACACGCATCATCAGCATTTGCACGCCGCGATCGCGGGCGTGAGCAAATCCCTGCCCCCAATACATATCCTTTGTGGTGGTGGCGTTGACGTGCATAGTACCGTTTTCGTCTCGGGTGATTTTTGCTTTCATGGGGGATTCTCCTTGGTATATCCACAGATTATGCAGATTTTTTGTTTTTTGACAATGGGAATAAGTTTTTTAACGCGAATTATACGAATGGGCGAATTGCGCGAATGTCTTTTAATTTTAATGCTTTTATTCGCGTCATTCACTAATTTGCGGCATTCGCGTTAAGGTTTTTTCACGCAACACGTTTCACGTTTTCACTTACCACTTCAGCTGGAATTCAAGCTCTTCGCCATCACCTGAGCGTTCGTGCTCAATGCTGAACTCTGCGCTGGCGGGGATATAAATTCGTTCACCAGCAACCTGAATTTCGAAGGCTTTACCCGTTTCTAAAGAATCAGCGAGACGGCGTAGCTTGGCGACGATTTCTTTAGTAGCGTAAACTTTTTCAATATCACGTTCTTCTTTCTTGGTCATTTTATGCTCCCTATACTTGAACAGAATTGACAACTACTATTATACAGCCTCTTTCTCTCACTTAAAAAAGCAACCTTAAAAATCAATGTTTTTTAAGCAAAACATAGGTTCTAAAAAGACGCGCCATGCTATAATTAAATTCAGCCTTTTGCTCTGGTAGCCCACTAGTCTACTGATCTCAAAAAATATATAATAATCCGACTAAACAGATAAATTGAATAATTAGATCACTAGGTCAACTATGTCTTTCGCCCACCTCCATGTCCATACCGAATACTCCCTTCTTGATGGTTTTAGCAATGTTAAGAAATTAGTTAATACTGCCAAATCAATGAATATGCCAGCTGTTGCTATTACCGATCATGGCACCATGTTTGGCGCAAAAGCTTTTTACGACGCTGCCAAAGAGGCTGAGATCAAGCCTATTATCGGCGTAGAATCTTATATGGCCGCGCGGGGAATGACGGATAGAGATTCTAAACTCGACAAAAAATCATCGCATATTTTATTGTTAGCTAAAAATAATGTTGGGTATAGGAATTTACTTAAAATCGTTTCTGCCGCACAAACAGATGGATTTTATTATCGTCCTCGTATTGACCATGAATTTCTCGCTGAACATGCCGAGGGGCTGATCGCCACATCGGGATGTTTGGGAGCAGAAATCCCCCAGTCCCTTCTTAAAGAAGACCCAGATGAAGCCGTACGGCGTATGAACTGGTATTACGATGTTTTTGGTAAAGATAATTTTTATGTAGAACTCCAGCAGCATAATATAGATGAGTTAGTTGCCGTTAATAAAAAATTGGTTGAGTTGGGAGCAAGATATTCATCTAAGTTTGTTGCAACTAATGACGTCCACTATATCAAAAAATCAGATGCAAAATATCAAGATATTTTACTTGCCATCCAAACTGGTGCCAGACTCGCAGATGAAAACCGAATGCGGATGGATGACCCTTCTTATTATTTTCGCTCTGCAGAAGAAATGCTCGAACTTTTCGGAGAAATTCCCGAATCTCTGAGTAATACCCTAGAAATTGCCGAGAAATGCAATGTAGACCTCGACTTCAAAGAATATCATTTACCCCATTTTGTTGTCCCTGAAGGGCATACCGAAGAGAGTTATTTGCGCCACCTCTGCGAAAAGGGATTGGAATATCGCTACGGCAAACACGCAGACGACAAAATTATTCGTGAGCGTCTAAATTACGAGCTAGATATCATCCACACAATGGGGTTTGATGCCTACTTTATCATTGTCTGGGATTTGGTACGTGAGTCTCAAGAACGTGGAATTTTATATACAACGCGTGGTTCCGCAGCTGGATCAATTGTCGCCTACGCCCTTGAAATCACCTTGATCGACCCCATCGAGCATGATCTCATCTTTGAGCGTTTTCTCAACCCCGGGCGTATCTCTATGCCCGATATTGACCTCGATTTCCGCGACGATCGCCGCCATGAGATGATGACATATTGTGCCGAAAAATACGGTGACGATAAAGTCGCCCAAATTATTACCTTCGGCACGATGGGCGCAAAAGCTGCCGTCCGTGATGTAGGGCGCGTGATGGATATTCCGCTTCATGAAGTTAACCAAATTGCCAAATTGATTCCTGCTGTCTCTGGTAGCACCGTCACCCTCGAAGGGACGCTAAAAGACATACCAGATTTCAAAAAAATGTATAACTCTGCGCCGCATATCAAGGAACTTATTGATACAGCAATGGGGATGGAAGGCGTAATTCGTAATGCTGGCACGCATGCAGCAGGCGTAGTCATTGCCGATAAAGCATTAACTGAATATCTCCCTATTCACCGCCCAACTTCAAACTCTGAAAATACGCCCATCAAAACTGTTACCCAATTTGAAATGGGTATTCTCGATGCGATGGGGATGTTGAAAGTAGATTTTTTAGGTCTTTCTACCCTCACCGTTATTGCGCGCACTGTTGAGCAAATAGAAAAACGCTATGGTAAAAAATACCATCTCGAAAATATCCCGCTAGATGATGAAAAAGCCTTTCAGCTAATTGGCTCTGGCAATACTGCGGGGGTATTCCAACTTGAGGGTGGCGGCATGACTGGCTGGATGGTTAAGATGCAGCCGAAAACGCTCGATCATGTTATCGCTATGGTTGCACTCTATCGCCCAGGTCCGATGCAATTCATCCCCTCTTATATAGAGCGGATGAATGGACGAGAAGAAGTCACTTATCGACACCCCAGCATGGAGCCGATTTTCAAATCTACTTATGGTATTCCAATTTACCAAGAACAAATCATGCGCTCGGCAGTTGAGTTGGGCGGATACTCTGGCCCCGAATCAGATAATTTACGAAAAGCAATCTCCAAGAAAAAACTTAAAGAAGTAGCTCGCCATCGTCAAAAATTTATTGATGGCTGTGTTAAAAATGATATTAAGAGAGACACTGCAACCGCAATTTTTGATGATTGGGAAGAATTTGCGCGCTACGGCTTCAACAAATCTCATGCCGCTGCTTATGGCACAATCTCTGTCCAAACTGCATATCTAAAGGCTAATTACCCCACCGAATATATGACCGCCCTCATGTCGGTCTTTTATGGCAAAACCGAAAAGGTTTCTCATTATTCTGCCAATGCACGTGATATGGGCATTGAAATCTTGCCCCCTAGTGTTAATAATAGCGAATGGGATTTCACCTCAGAAATTTACGATACTGGTAAATCTGCTATTCGTTTTGGTTTTGGCGCAGTTAAAAACGTAGGTGAAAAACCCATAGAAAAACTCATAGAAGCGCGCGGTGATAGAGAATTCAAAGATATAAACGAATTTGTTCACGAAGTAGATTTAAGTGCCATCGGTAAACGCTCCCTTGAATCAATGGTCAAAGTTGGCGCATTCGATAATTTTGGCGACCGCTCTAGCCTGCTTTCAGCAATAGACCAACTTGTGGCCGTGAGTTCTTCTCATTTTAAAGCTAAAAATGCAGGGCAATTTAGCATGTTCGGGGCAGAAACTGGCATTAGCAATAAAATCCAAATTCTGCCTGGTGAAGAAATTGACCAACGTATTCAACTGGGCTGGGAACGCGAACTTATTGGTATTTATGTTTCTGACCATCCCCTCTCAAAATATCAAGATGTTTTCAAAGAAATTGCATCGCACACTTTTAGCACCCTCCCCGAAGCGCGCCACCAGCAACCTGTTCGCGTTGGCGGTATTATCGCGGGTGTGCGCCCCTACCAAACCAAAAATGGCAAACCAATGGGCTTTGTCACCCTGGATGATATGCACGGCATTATCGAGCTGGTAGTTTTTCCGCGCACTTGGCAAAAATATAAAGAGCTTTTTGAAGAGGGAAAAATAGTTGTTATTTCTGGCAAAGTGGATGCAGAAAACACCCCGCCAAAAATCCTCGTTGATAAAATTACTACAGATTTCAATTTGGTCACTTCGGCAGATGAAATCCAAAAACCTAAAGTGGATGAAAAACCGAAAACGCGCGTGGTTCAACCTACCCCCGTTAAAAAAACAGTTCCTGTTAAAAAAGAGCCTGTCGTTAAAACTGCGCCTCCCCCCAAGCAAGTTGCCGAACCCGTAGCCACTTATTCTCCGCCCCCAGCCGATGCAATAATGCCTCCGCCCCCACCTGCTTTCCCCGATGATTGGGATGAAATTGTCTACGAAATGGATAATCCTGACGATCTGGCAGATGCCGATATGCCTCCAATGCCCGAGACGCCCGCAGAGTCTCCACGCGATGACCAAGCCCAAAACACGGACGAAGCGGAAGATTCTGTGGCTCGTGAAGTGCGGAAATCCATTCCCAAATTAGATCTTTTTAAAGGCAACGAAGCTGAGCATCCTCCCCGATTAATTACAGTGGCTGTACGATCTAACGGCAGTTTAGAGCGGGACAAGCGCCGCCTGAAAAATATCCATGGCGTGTTGATTTCTTTCCCTGGGAAAGATAAGTTTTCCTTGCAAATTTATGAGGGCCCTAAAGGGCATCTGATCGATTTTCCAAATTATAATACGCGCATTTGTGATGAGATGTTGGTGCGCTTAAAAACAGTTTTAGGAAATGAAGAATGGCGCATTGAAGAGATTCTCTAAAAATATTTTGTTAACATAAAAACCCTGATAAGTCTCTAAGACCTGTCAGGGTTTTTTGCTTTATACAAGGTTTTTTTATTTTTTCTCAAATATCGCTATGCTATGAATTTGTGCAGTTTGCGGGGCTATATCGAAGGGAGTAATATTTTTCAATGTATACCCACCACTGATGATTTTTTTTGCATCACGCGCTAAAGTGGATGGGTCAGACGCGACATAGGCCAGTGTAGATGAGCCTACTTTTAGCATTCTCTCTAGCGTATGCCGACCAAGCCCACTTGCGGGCGGGTCTACGAGAATAATATCGGGGGTGACGTCCAAGCTAGGGAAAATATTCATTGCTGGGGCTTCATATAGCGCGATATTTTCAAATTCATCTAAATTGATAGCAAAATCTTCGCAGGCTGTAGCCGAGTTTTCAACACAGATTAAACGTCCTACTTTGGGCGCCAAAAATGCACTAAATGAGCCTACACCACTATGAAGCTCAAGAAGGGCAGTCTCTGCATCTAGCGGCAAAACTTCAAGCAGGTGGCTAATCATTTTCTCGGCGACGGCAGTGTTCGGGTGAAAAAATGACGTTGCAGAAACCCGGAAAGGGCGATTATGCAAGGTTGTAATAATATGATCATCGCCGCCCATGACGATTATCTCGCCTTCAGTGATATGAACAACAGAAAGGTCATCTTCAAGGGTCATTTCAGGGGTTTCAGGATTCTCGGAATGGAAGATGAGCATGATATTTTCGGCAGCATCTTGGCGAAGAGTGATGCGATTAAAGAGATCATTTTCACCGAACTCTAATTCTTGCCAAAACTCATTAATGGCGGGCGCAGGGATATGGCACTCGGTGATTTCAAGGATATTTGGCGTTGATGGACTTCTGCCAAGTTGAAAATCCATTTGGTTACGATAATTCCAAATTTCTGGCGAGGGGATGATTTTGCTAATGGGCGGGTTTTCAATCTTTCCGAGACGTGTGAGTTGGTCTTTGAGTATTTCTTCTTTAGCACGCAATTGAGCTTCGTAGGGCATATGTTGATAATGACAAGCTCTACATGCTGTGAAATGCTCACATTTTGCTTCAATACGTTCTGGTGAGGCTTCGAGAATCTCAAGCAACTTCCCGCGCGCAAAGCCTTTTTTCTGAAAAGTAAGTTCTGTTGTGACGCGCTCACCAGGCAGAGTATAGGGGATGAATACGGCGCGATTATCGGGTGCGGGTAAGCGTCCCATTGTCTCGCCGCCGTATATAAATTTATTAAGAGTCGTTTCCATAATTCTCAACCTTTTAACTGATTTCGCTCCAACGCAATTCTTTCCCATAAACCATATCCACCAACGCCTTCTTGCCGATTACACTTTCCGTGTCCCAAGCCATTAGCGCGCCGGAGATGGCAGGGCGGAGAGGCTCAACCATATCAGCGGTGAATATTTCGCCAGCTTTAATATCACGAGCGGCACGCAGACAACGACGTTGGAGCATATAAGTTTCTTTCTCGTTTTGTGTGACAAATTTATCGGATGAGCCGAGTGCACGCTCTAAAGTGCGGACTTCATGCACCATCTCTGCCCAAGTATCGGGATTCATCGCAAATTTATGGTCAGGACCTTCGCGGTCGTTGCTGTCGGTGAAGTGACGTTCGATGACGCGTGCGCCCATTGCTACCGCGCCCACAACAGGAGCGATGCTATGGGTGTGATCTGACAATCCCAAAACCATACCCGGAAACATTGCTTTATATGTTTTCAGTACGTTCAAATTCAGGTGATCATAATTCTCGTCGCTGGCGGTGTAATTCGTATTGCATTGGAAGAGAATAATTTGCTCGTTCACTTCTTGCACGGCACGCACGGCACGAGTCACGTCGCCGATATCAGATGCGCCGGTGGCGATCAGAATAGGTTTTCCCTTTTTCGCCATATAAACGAGCATTTGGGGCCAAGAAATTAGCCCAGAGCCAGCTTTATAGGCGGGCATAAAATCATAGAGTGTGTCAACGGCATCAAAATCATAAGGGGAGGAGAAGTATTCGATACCGACTTCGTTACATTCTTCGGCGAGTTCCGATGTCCAATTAAGTGGCACTTCGGCGGCTTTGTAGACATCGAAAACGGATTTATCCCACGATGCTTGATGAGAGACTTGTCCGCCCATCGACTTGAACCCATAATCCGAGACGATATTCTTTGCCTTGAAATTCTGGAATTTCGCTGCATCTGCCCCTGCTTCTTTGGCTAAGCGGATCAAATCTTTCGCTCGCTCAATATCGCCGTCGTGGTTGGCGGCAATATCGGCAATGAAATAAGTAGGATGGTTTTTGCCGATGAGTTGGTTTGCAATTTTGATGTCCATTTTTACTCCTGCTAATTGTCATTGCGAGCCACCGTGTTTTTCGGCGGCGTGGCAGTCTCCCGAGATTACTGCGGCGGTAAAACAGCCTTGCAATGACTAGAGTTGTTGATAACTCCGCATTTTCTGTGGATAACCCTGTTGGTACTGTGTATAAAACTTCGCCAAACCAGTGGAGAAGTCGGGGATTTTATACTCCAAGGCTGTGGATAGCTTGTTGATAGATAGTCGCAAGTTTTGTGAACGCTTTGCTTTTAGCCCTGCATCGGATACAGAAATGGGATTGATTAAGCCAGCGTCAAATCCAAATTGATTGGCGATTGCACCCCCAAATTCATATTTCGTAATCGCTCGTGACCCGACAACGTGATACGTGCCCGACAAACTTTTGGATAGCATCCCGATCAGTGTATCTGCTAAATCGCCAACGAACATGGGGCAGAAGTAAACATCGTCGAAACCATTTACTTCTTTGCCTGCTTTCAGATTGTTGATAAAAAACTCAGATAATGAGCGTGAGCCACTCAACGACCAGCCAAAGAAGTTGACACGAGCGATTGCAGCGTTGGGATTTGCATCGAGAACGGCAATCTCTCCATCGAGTTTGGTTTGGGCGTAAACGCCGAGGGGATTTGGCTCATCGTCTTCGGTATATATACCTTCTTTTGTGCCATCGAAGACAGCGTCTGTAGAGATATGCAGAAACTGAATATCTCGCTCAGTGCATAACTTCGCTAGGCGACCAGGAAGCTCAGCGTTTAGGATTGCGGTAGCGTTTGGGTCTAGCTCACAAGCGTCCACAAGGGCGTTTGCGGCGCAGTGGATGAGGGCATCTGGCTTGGATTCATCGAGAAGTTTGGGGAGGGCATCCAAGTTCAGTAAATCTGCTTTAATTATATTAAAAGGGGTATTTGCCAACTTTGCGCGATCCACACCAATGATTTCGTGTTTATCGTGCATCTGGAGGCTGAGATTTAAACCTAAAAGACCGGATGCGCCAGTGACTAGAATTTTCATAAGAATCTTAAGGGCTGAAGCCCTTGCTACGAGGGAATTTATCCTTCGAGCGTTCCTTCATTATAGGCTTTTTCGAAAGGCGCAATATAATTTTTCATGCCTTCGAGATCAAGCCACTCGGAATTATTATCGCTGGTATAGGAGAAACCTTCGGGAAGAGACTTGCCTTTATCTTGCCACGAGTAGCCGAACCAGCTCGCAGAGACGGGCTGGACGACGAACATGGTCTCGAGTTCGACAGAGTGACGGGCTTCATCTACAGAGAGGAGGTCTTCGTGGAGTTTTTCGCCCGGTCGAATGCCGATGATTTCGATTTCAGCATCAGGGGCGATGGCGCGGGCGAGGTCGATGACAGTGGTAGATGGAATTTTGGGGACAAAAACTTCGCCGCCTTCCATCTGCTCGATGCAGTCGATAACGAATTTAACACCCTGTTCAAGAGAAAGCCAGAAACGAGTCATGCGGTCGTCGGTGACGGTTAATTTGCCAGTGGCGCGCATTTTTAAGAATAGAGGAACGACTGAGCCGCGTGAGCCAACCACATTCCCGTAGCGGACGCAGGAATAGCGCGTGGCTCTACCAGCTGCATAATTATTTGATTGAACGACTAATTTCTCGCCAACCAATTTTGTACCACCGTAAAGATTAGCGGGGCTGACGGCTTTATCAGTGCTGAGAGCGAGCACTTTTTTCACGCCTGCATCTAAGGCAGCTTCAATGACATTCGATGTGCCGATGATATTGGTTTTGATCGCTTCCATCGGGTTATATTCACAGGCGGGGACTTGTTTGAGCGCAGCAGCGTGAACGACAATATCCACATCGTGCATGGCGCGGAGGAGACGATCTCGGTCACGCACGTCGCCGATGAAGTAGCGTAAACGCGGATTGTTATAGCCAGCGACACGCATTTCGTGTTGTTTGAGTTCATCGCGGCTAAAGATAATCACTTTTTGCGGGTTTTTCTCTGCGAGTAGCATTTTGGTAAATTTTTTACCGAATGAGCCTGTCCCACCGGTGATTAAGATTGTTTTATCTGTCCAGTTCATGTTTTTTCCTTTTTTATCCACAGATTATGCAGATTTTACAGATTTTTTTATGAGCTAGATGTGCGTTGCATCCATAAGATGCACCGCACATCAGGTTTGATACGCGTGTTTTTGTTTACCAGAACTGCAACGCACTTAAAAAGTGCATTGCAGTTCTGATATTGTTTTATTTTATGGCTTTGAAAATGCCCGAGTCTTTTTGAATAAAAATCTCGTCTTTTGTGGCAAGTAAGCTTTCCAGTTCAATTTGAACTTTGTATAACGCTGATGATGGAACTCCTTTTACCTTAGTGGTTGAATTTATATAATTTATCATCAGTTCAATATCTGTTACATGCAAATTGTCTTCATATCGCATAATCTCAATAGGCGAGAAGTATGGCTTAAGTTGCTCCAATCCATTATCTAATGTGAAAGGATTTCTAAAAGGAATGAAGTCTGGATCTGGGCTAATTGCCTTCAGCCACTTGTTAATTTCTGCGAGGTGATTTTCCCCGCTGGTGGCTGCGATAAAAATGCCATCAGATTTCAATACACGTCGAATTTCAGCAAGGGCTTTGGGGCGGTCGGGCACATGATATAGCATGTGATTGGCGATGACGATGTCGAAGGTTTCGTCATCGAAGGGGATGGATTGTGCATCAATTTCGCGGTAGGAAAAGCCGTGTGAAACCTCGGCAAGATTTTCTTGTGCGGCAGCAAGCATTCCCGGAGAGAGATCGCTGAGGGTTATCTGCCAATCGGCGGGAATCCGCTCGGGACAGGTTGTCCAGATAAATGCTGAGCCAGATCCCAATTCCAAGACTTTTGCAGAAGAAGGCAGCTTTTCATAAGTATCGAAAATCCATGAAGCCCAGCCTTGCTTATTTTCGCTAAAACGTTCGTGAAGCAAAATACGCGCATCCAGGTTTGACGCATCTTTATATTGATCGGTTTTCAGGTAGGTCTGGTCGGTATATTTAGACATCGTTACTCCCAGCTAAAATCTCTGCCAAGATAATCATAGAGAGCTTCGTTCTGTATCTTAAAATGCGCCGCTAATTTATCGCGAGTCGTAGCCTGCATTGGCTGATACGAGCCTTCCTTGAAAACACCGTAAGCATTTTCGGGATGCCACGCAGAAATCCCCAAAAACTCTTGTGCCTTTTGCACCGTTTCTGCTGTGTTTTGATATAAATCTTCGCTTTGTAAAATCAAGACTTTCTCTTTTGAGAATAAATCATGCCATTTCTTGATTTGAGCCAAATATTCGCCACGTCCTAGATAAGAATATTGCAAATGGCGGTAAGTTGGGTAGCGCGCACCTGTGCTAATTTTTTCCGCTTCATCAAGCAAACGCTCTGGCTCGGCAGCAATCGCTTCTTCAAAAGAGAGCGGCTCACGTCCCACGCGCACCATATGCTGATAATGTGAATAAGCGCGGTTAATTGGATTTCTCAAAAGGATGATGATTTTTGCTTGCGGCATGGCAGATGCGATTCGGTCTGGTGCTGTAGGGTGGAAGATATAGTACGGGGTCGCTTCTCCTGTCAACTTGCTTCCGCCTCTAAACTTCTTCTTGAGAGGGAAGTGGGCCTGATACCAGCTTGCGCCCTTGAAATAATTGCAATCGAAATATTTTATCTCTTTCCTAAAAGGTGGTAACACCTGTGGGTGTTTCGACAGGTATCTGAACAAGGACGTTGTACCGCCCTTCATCACACCTACGATCAAAAAATCGGGGCTTTTGCGCCACAAATAAGTCAGGCGATGCAATGCCCACCAGACCTGTAAGTGCAAAGGTTTTTTTCTGAGTAATCCGTTTTTAACGCTAGGGTTTTCGATCATTTTTTCTTGAAGACAACCATTGGGTACTGCCCATGCTTGCCAAAAAAACGGGTAAAGACATCTTCTTTCCAAAATAAAATTTTCAGGAAGAACTTTCCACCCAAAGCGGCATGGATAAATGTGCGTAAAAAGTGAGTGTTGACGCTACGCCAAGCAAATATCTCAATCGGTGTCAAATCTTTAAGTTCTTCTTTTAGCCAGATTGCACTTGTTTTTCTAATAAAGGTGCCAACATCTGCTTCTTGAGCGGTCTTTTTCTTTTTAATCAAAGAAAATTCTTTTCCGCGCAATCTAAAACGAATGAATTTGACCAGACGAATAAATGGCCTTGCGATACGCATCAAAAGTGGGTCTCCCCAGCCGTTCACAACTACTGCGCTCCCACCTGTTTTTAGGACACGGAAAAATTCGATATAAGCCTGACGATGCTCATCCATTGGCAAATGGTGAATGGTGTGCATCGAAACCAAGCCATCAAAAACGCTCGGGGCAAAGGGCAAATTTGCCACATCTACCACAACGGGCAGGGCGTGTGTGCCGAGTCGTTTTTTTGCTTCTTGCAAAGCCGTAATCGAAATATCGGCGCAGACGCGATATTGATATTCTTTTGAATAGGTCAAATACTCAGGGTATTGCACTGGGCCTGACCCGGCATCGAGCAAAAATCTGCCAAAGGGGGGCAGGTGATCGTTAACGCGCATCCGCGTTTTATGAATATACTCCCGAGAAACAGGGCGCAAATCTTCATAGCGGGCGTTCTGGTAATTGCCGTCTTCTTCTTGTGACCACCCGACTTGGTCGTAAAATTGGCGTACATCTTTTTTTGTGTTTTTTTCAGTCATAATTTTTATAGGATATAGTGTCGCCTCGCGCGCGTTTCAAACTTGCGAGGCGTTGGTCAACATTTTTGCGAGGTGAGCATTATTCTGCTAAGGCCGAGAATCTCTTTGGGTACGGCACTCAAGCCCAAATTAAGGGTGGTGCGGTTTTTCATCCACAACTTTTTGATGGTAAAGAAAGGACATAATCGCATAATAAATCGGATATAGCAGAGAGAATAGCGCTGTGTTATATGCCCAATCTGCATTAGGGTAGAAGCAGAGGACAATCATAACACCGCCGTATAAAATCGAAAGGAGGAGGGTTGTTTTTTGCAGCCAGCGCGTTTGGGATGGGTATATATAGCGGATAGGCACAAAGGTCATCACTGATAAAAAGATGAGAATAATCACGACCCAGAAGGTGGGCAGTTGCAGGATATAAAGATAAAGGAAAAGTACATTCCAATAAGATGGAAAGCCGACAAAGGAAGCATCTGCTTTGGCGTGGGTTTGGCTAAAGCCATAAAGACTGGCTCCTAGAGGAAAGAGGGCAATCCATATCAGATTTTGTGGGAGAATGCCAAAGACGATTAAGGCTAAGACGGGCAGAAAGGTGTAGGTTATATAATCTACGATATTGTCCATTGTTGCGCCGTCGATGCTGGGGGCGTTCTTTTTTACGTCGAAGTAGCGCGCAAGAGTGCCATCCGATGAATCGACAATGACTGCTAGCCAAAGAGCAACAAAGAAGGTGGGCGCGTCTTTATTAAGTAAGGCAAGTGCCGCCCAAAACGCGAGGAAAATTCCCGTGCCGGTGTAGATATGAGTGGCGATTGCACCGATTTTTTTAAAGTTCATTCACTATTCCCACGCCATCTCTTCGCCAGCCAAGTAGCCAAAGGTTTTCTCGAATTTTGCCAAGCCTTTTTCTGTCATTACTTTTTCAAGTGACCATTTCGCTTCATCTTCCCAGAAATGTTGGACATGCCAAGGGTAAGATTGTGGATACTCGAAGAAGAATCTATAGGCATAAGTCCACGCGGATTCTACATCTTCTCGGCTAGGAGCATAATCTTTGGGGGCGGAGATCACTTTTTCTAGAGTCTCAAAGTATTCATCCCAAGAATTTGGCTCAAGGGTGAAGCCTTTGCCACGATAATGAGTCTGCCCAGTGACGATGACAGGGAGTCCGATCATTGCCATTTCCATGCCGACTGTGGTCGTGAAGACCAAGCCCACATCGGTGGTATTGACTAAATCGTAGGTGTTAATTTTGGCATCTGCACGCAGGATATGGATATTTTCTGGTAACTCAGGATATTTCTCTGACAAAATATCGTAGACGGATAAGCCCCAGCCAAGTCCTTCACCTGGGTGAACGCGAAGGACAAATTGAACATCATCCCGTTTTGCGAAGAATTTGATGGTGCGGGACATCCATTCTGTCATGCTTTTGCTGAAAGTATGACGCCCGAGGGTCAGGCTGTCACCAAGAACATTGGCGGGGAGCAAAACGAGAGGGCGGTCATCTAACCCTAGCTCTTTACGAACTTTATCTGTCCCCTGTGATTCGATATTTTGCCATGTGCGCGCGAAGTTTTCCCATAAGCCACCACCTTGACGGGCAGAGAAGAATTCTTTGACGCGATCCCATTCTTTTTCATTGAGCGGGGTATCTTTTCGGGCCTTCCATAAATCGGAGGTGTCTTGACGCATCACATCTGCATTTTGCGCCATCCAGATTCTTTCGCTTTGTTCGCCAAATTCGTAGGTGGTGACGGGGATATTGAGATATTTGGCTACTTTGAAGGTCATCCTAAATTCTAGGATGCTCCCATTGGGAAGGGCTATTGCGTCAAAAGATTCTCGTTGCAATAATGCTAATATAACGCAAGCATGCCTCAGGTCACGGGCGTATCGGCGCGCGTAGAGGGCAGAATCTACATCAATTTCTTCGTGGAGGAGACTATATTGCGTATCTCTGTAAGCAGATGCATCCAACTGAGTAGAAAGCGCATCGGGAAGAGAATCTGCTTGAGGGGCAGATAAAAGCGAGATCGTCCGCACCATTCCGTTGAGAGGTTTGAGGGCATCTTTGAGATATAAATCTTGGCGGCGGAGATCGAAGCGATTATCCACTTTCTTCCAGTGGGCGTGGGGGAGGTAGGCGAGGGTGACTTCGTGACCGAGCGCAGAGAGAGCGAGGGCGGTCATGGCGGAGTGCTCAACCCAATAACGGAGCATGGTGAAAATGAGCACTTTTTTGCCCGTTTTGGGGCGTTGTGCAGCTTTTGCTTGCTCGACCCAGTGAGGGAGGGATGCTTTTAATTTTTTAGCAGAATATCCACCAACAGGAGGTTTTCCACCTTGGCGGAGGAGCCAATATAGTTCGGCGGTGAGGGGCAGGTCGCCGAGGAGGTCTTTTATTTTAGATTTGTTCATGTTTTTGTACACAGATTTACACGGAGAAAAACTTTAACCACGAAGGTTCACGAAGGAAAAACTTTTTTGTTCTTTGCTTTTAACTTGGTGCTTCTTTGTGTTTAAAAAACTCTGTGCTTTCCGTGTTCTTTGTGGTGAATAATTATTCAACCTTCTCAATTTTCCAATCAAAACGCGGTCTAATTGCGCCAGGTCGTGGCTCATCCCAGTGCATGCCGGGTGCGCCAGCGGTGTCTACGTTGAATTCTAGCGTGCGCTCTTCGGCAAAAAATCGCCTAATTCGGTACGCACTCGCGTTCACGCCCAGCGTATATCGCCCCGTATTTAGCAAATCGGGCGGCACCACGCAGCGGCTCATATATCGCCCCGCTTTTCGCTCGGTGTGGGTGTTGAACATTTTCGGGTCGTCAGTATCAAAGGATGTGAAAACTGGCTCGCCGCGCGCTGTATAAAGATAGATTCCGACTCGTAAACCAGTGATTGCTTCATCAAGTTGATATTCAAACTCGAGCGTAAATTCTTCGGTGGATCGGATGGTCTCGACGATATTTCCGCGATTATCGACAATGCGAATCGCACGTGGTGTGAAGGGGGGGGCTGTTACTGGGATATCTTCTGGTCCCCAAACTTTTTCCCCTGCCCGCGCATGCCCAGCCGAGAGATAATAATCAACTGCCTCGGCAGTGGGCGCGCGCATAATCATTTTGCCTTTTTCTAAAACAATAGATTCATCTGTCAACCTTAAAACCGCCGACATGTTATGGCTCACGAAAAGCACTGTCCGCCCTGCTTCGGCGACATCGTTCATCTTACCAATACATTTACGTTGGAACTCAGCATCACCGACCGCGAGAACTTCATCCACGACGAGAATCTCCGGCTCAAGGTGCGCGGCGACTGCAAAAGCGAGTCGTAGATACATGCCTGAAGAGTAGCGTTTGACGGGGGTGTCGATAAATTTCTCTACTTCCGAAAAAGCGACAATTTCATCAAATTTACGTGTGATTTCAGAGCGGTGCATCCCTAAAATCGCGCCGTTGAGATAGAGATTTTCACGCCCCGTTAATTCGGGGTGAAATCCCGTCCCAACTTCGAGGAGCGAGCCAACGCGTCCACGCAATTGGATTTCTCCTGTTGTGGGTTCAACCACGCGGGAGAGCAATTTGAGCAAGGTACTTTTCCCCGCGCCATTGTGACCAATGATGCCGAGAACTTGCCCTTCTTCCACGTCAAAGGAAATATCCTTGACCGCCCAAATTATATTGTCGGGCTTTTTGGCCGCAAGGCGTTTCTGGCGCGAGAAAGTATTCGCGATGGTATCGCGCAGGGTATTATAGCCACCGCGATTCTGTGGGGCTGTTCCGATTTTGTATTTTTTACCGAGGTTTTTTACTTGAACTGCTTTTGTCATATTTTTTTACTCAAATAAACGTGTATGGTATCTGTGCGGCAGATGAAGAGAGAATATACTTTCTTTACGCCTTATAATCTTATTTTAGGGCACTCACGCTAAAATCGAGTGCGCGGCCTTTTTATCAAGCCCTAAATAACCTCATCTAGCCATCCCAACACGCTACTTTTTTTCTTTTTAGGCTTTAGCGCGTCTGGTAGCTCTCCTTCTATCTCACCATTTTGCCCGTTGATGAGTACAAGATAATCTTTATCTTCATAAGGGTAGGTTGTCATCCACACGGGTAAAAGAAGCAATTTATAAGAAGTGATTGCCATATTTGCTGATGATGAGCGGAAATTCCTGAGCTGATATAAACTTCGTTTTAGTTTTTTCTTTTCGTTTTTATAGGCACGGCTACGTGCTTCTAATGCGGCGGTGCTTAACTCAATTTCGTAGGTTTCAGCTGCCCAATTAGAAAGATAGCGCGGATCATAAGCTTTTGTTTCGCTGAGCCTATAATTTTTAATTAGGCTGTGCAAAAAACGCTCATGTTTTTTAGCGGCAGGGATAATTAAATCATCTACAAAAATTGTACTATTGCCACGCTCAGTTATATAAGTTTTTTCTGCCTTGAGGCCAAAACCATAAACGTCTCGATTTTTTTCTTCTGTTAGGCGTTCGCCACTATAACTAATAGAACCGCCAATATCAAAAGTCCAAACAGGGATATAAACACCGCGTGGCTGTAAAACTCTGCCTTGAGGTGTGAAATTATTTTCTTTTACCCATTTAATTAAAAGCTGTGCGGCATGACGCTGGTTAAATTTATGCAGAATAATGGCATCGGGGTTAAGCAAATCACGTGTTTCGCCATGATTTACAATATGTGGCGAGGCACAATAAGCACAACTTTCTGAAATAGCATCAGGAGCTAAGATGAACTCTGCACTACAGCCTTCACAATGAAATACTTTGCGCGATATAGGTTTGCTATGCCCGCGTAAAGTTGCCATTGTCGAGAAAAAATCTTGTTCCTGGTTTTCTGAGTGATTGCTTTCTGTCTTATCTTTTGTCGTGCAAAAATCGCAAATCAGCGTTTCACCATCTGGCGAAAAACTCATTATTCCAGCGCAACTAGGGCATTCAAAACGGTCGGCATTTGTCTCTCTCTCGCTAGCCGTAGGGGCGATAATTGTATTAGAATCTACAATCTCACCGACTTTTAGTGTGCCGTTCAAAATAGCTAAAGAACGTCGCGCGCGGGCATGTGTCATCCGATATGAAAGTGCCTCATCTAGCGCATTGCGCTTTTTTGCTTCATCACTTTCAATTTCGCTCATATAAAACCATAAATCGGCGAGCAGGTCGTGGTCTCTGGCTGTATATAAAGCGCGCTCAAAATAATTTCTAGCCGAATTCAACTCCCCAGTTTTTAGTGCCGTTATTCCGCTGAGCATTAAACTACGTAATCGTGCTTCGCTCATCGTCTCACCAATGCGTCTGTCATCTTTGCAACTCTCACCATTTCTTTTACATCATGCACACGAATAATATCTGCTCCGCGCGCAATACCGACGGCAATAGATGCCGCAGTACCTTCTACGCGTTCATCGGTGGGCAAATCGAGCGTGTAGCCGATGAAAGATTTTCGTGAAGGACCTAATAAAATGGGAAAGCCCAAATCTCGGATTTCATTTAAGCGATTATTGAGTTCAAGGTTTTGCGAGACCGTTTTACCAAATCCGATTCCAGGATCTAGGATAATCGAATCGCGTGCGATCCCAGCTTGAGTGGCAATCTCAACTGATTCGAGGAGTTCGGCTTTTATCTCTTCGAGTAAGTCATTATATTCTGCACCCTGATACGCGTTCCCCAAACTTTCGCGCACTTCTACGCTAGCAGGATTGCTGCGGTTATGCATTAAAATTACGGGACAGGAAAAAGTCTCCACAACGGAGGCAAGTTCAGGGTCACCGCGAAGCCCCCACACGTCGTTAACGATATGTGCCCCTGCGTTAAGCGCGGCTTCTGCTACCTCAGCTTTATAGGTATCTATAGAGATGAGGGTTTCAGGCAAATGCTCGGCAATCGCATGAATGATAGGGATAACGCGGCGCATCTCGCCATCTGCATCCACTGGCTCAGAACCAGGGCGGGTAGATTCGCCACCAATATCCAAAATATCTGCACCAAAATCCACAAAAGCCTTCGCTTGAACGAGGGCTTTTTGCGCATTTTGTGCGTATAAACCATCGCCCGAAAAGCTATCGGGCGTGGCATTGAGGATGCCCATTATATAAGTGCGCTCTCCCCAATTGAAGTTTTGGGTATTGATTTTTAGAGGCTTCATAGCATCTTGCGTATCTAATGATTATGCAAATTGCTCAAAAGATTTTGCGAGCCATTCTTCAGCTTTTGCTACATCTGTAAAAATTTGTATTGCGGCAGCAAAATTGGTGTCTGCTAGGGCAGCGACTTTGCGAATTGCTTCGGCGATAGTGTCGTTTGCAACAACTACAGCCAAGCGAATTTTGCGTGCAGAGGGGTCGCTATTGAGGCGTATTGCTGAGCGGATGGCATCTTCGGACATTTCTTTTATTTCGCGCAGGTCGTAAAGATTGCGTGTGCGACGGTCGGCATCTAGCAAGTGGTCTTCTGCGAAGTTTTTCCAGTGGTTAATGGTTTTTTCGCTGAGGTCAGTGAAAAGGTAATTCATTCCGCCATCTTCGCGACGTTCTACGGTATATCCAATGCCAGGTTCGGCTTTCCAGTTGAGGGGTTTTGCTTCAGACATGGGGGTCTCCTTTAAAGGGTAATTTAGAGAGGTGAAGAGAGTGTAAATTTATATTCACTATCTTTCACGTTTTGGGTCTTGATTATACCGAAAAAGGAGTAATCTCGCTTATATCTACATCATGCAAAAAGGTCTTTATCTTTTTCCCCAAAAGTGGATGTTTAAAGGCTGGCGCAATTTCAGCCAGAGGAACAAGTACAAAAGCGCGCTTGTGCAATTGCGGGTGCGGAATGGTCAGCTTTTCTTCATTGAGAATGAGATTGTCGTAAAAAAGAATATCGAGGTCAATTTGACGAGGTCCATTTCTGAAATTCTTAACACGCCCCAAGCTTTTTTCTTTTTCTTGAAGATAAGAGAGCAAAGAATCTGGCTCTAGTCTAGTTTTTGCTTCAATAACCATATTTAAAAAAGCAGGCTGGTCTTCATATCCCCAAGGAGGTGTTTCATAGATGGCCGATTCACGTATAATTTGCAATTCGGGGCTAAAAGATGCAATTGCTTTACGCAGATTATCAAGGCGATCACCAAGATTTGTGCCAAGGGCTATAAATACTCTTTTCATAATGGATATCTTTGAAACTTTATACGCGCTCTAAAATTGTTGCGGTTGCCATACCATGCCCAATACACATTATTTGTAAACCAAAGCGCGCTTTTTGACGTTGCATTTCATGTACTAATTTGGTCATTAAAATTGCGCCTGTTGCGCCAAGGGGATGCCCATGTGCGATTGCGCCGCCGTTGGGATTCACCTTTTCCATATCGGGATTAAGTTCTTTTTGCCAAGCTAAAACAACACTGGCAAAAGCCTCATTGATTTCAATCACATCAATATCGTCAAGAGTCAATCCATTTGTCATCTTTAATGCCTTTTTTGTTGCCGCAATAGGGCCATCGAGCATTAAGGTTGGGTCTGTTCCGATTACTGCACGGGTTAGCACTCTTGCTATGGGTATTAAATTATAACGCCCCACGGCATCTGCCGAAGCAAGCAATAATGCGCTTGAGCCATCGCTTATTTGTGATGCATTTCCAGCTGTTACAGTCCCGTTTTCTTTAAATACTGGGCTTAGCGCGTCCATTTTTTTTCGGTTTGGATGACGGCGCACTCCTTCGTCCGAGTGAAAAAGGCTCTCTTTTCTCTTCCCGTTTTCAGATGAAGGAATCGTTAACGGCACAATCTGTTCGTTAAAATATCCTGCGTCAATAGCGGCACCAGCTCTAATATGCGAGCGATATGCAAAATCATCCTGCTCCTCTCGCGTTATATTCCACTTCTCGGCCATCATTTCTGCGCTAATGCCTTGATGAACTAAATCATGTGGGATGGATTTCGGGAATTCGTCTGGATAATCTGCCCCCATCTTTTGATGTGACATCATCTCAGTACCGCCTGCCAAAACAAGATTCGCGTCGCCCGAAAGAATGGCTTGCGAGGCGAAGTGAACAGCCTGCTGGCTCGAACCACACATCCGATTAATGCTGACGCCTGGTACCTGAACGGGGAACCCAGCATTTAGCGCAGCGAGACGCGCTAAATTTGCACCCTGATTGCCAAGCGGGGTGACGACGCCCCAAATAACATCATCAATTCGTTCTGGTTTTATTCCTGCACGGCGCACAGCTTCTAGCATAATTTTTGCGCTGAGGTCTACTGGTTCAAGAGGGTGAAGAGCGCCAGTTTCTTTTCCAAGTGCAATCGCGCTACGAATAGCTGAGACAATAAATACATCTGTTTCGGGCATATGATATTCTCCTGTTGGGATGATTATCGTGCGGTTTTTATGATGTCACGGATGAAAAGAAAGCAAAAAAACTCATCCCCCTCCGTTTGAAAAGCGAAAAAAACTAAGAAGGTAAAACGACAAAGAAAGTTGAGCCTTCATCTACTTTAGATTCAACCCAAATCCGTCCGTTATGGTTTTCTACAATAGTTTTGACAATAGCAAGGCCAAGTCCTGTCCCTGATGCAGAAGAGGAGATATTGCTTGCTCGGTAAAACTTCTCGAAAATATGGGGCTGATCTTCTTGAGGAATTCCTTGCCCCTTATCAGCAACTTTGAAGATGAGCTGGTTATCTTCGTGCCTAAGTTCTATAGAAACGCGCTCATCCTTAGGGGTGTATTTAATGGCATTCCCAATTAAATTATCAAACATCTGTCTTATGCGTACGGGATTGCCGCGTATGGTAGGCAGATTTTCGGTGATATTAATATCAAGGGTTTGATTTTTATTTTGTGCAAGTATTCTGATATTGTCGAGCGTATAGTGCAAGATATTATCAAGTTGGATTGTATCAAGACTTGTATCAAAACCACCTTCAATTTTCCCAAGATCGAGCAGGTCGTTGATTAGAGCAGTAATATCTCGAACGCTGGAATGAATACGACGAATAAATTCTTTTTGTTGTGCGTTAATTGTACCAACCCGTTCAAGCAATTCGGCATATCCTAAAACAGCAGTTAGTGGGGAGCGTAAATCATGGGATACGGTATGAACAAAATTATCTTTTAGACGGTTAAGTTCTTTAAGATAAGATATGTCTTGCATGGTAATTACAGCACCGACATTGGGGATATTGGTATATTGGGCGCTAAAAACTCTATCATCGTCTAAATTGATTTCTTGATGCTTAGTTGTTTTTCCGTTGTTAGTTTCTAAAAGCCGAATAGCGATATCTTCAGGAATTGCTTCGTGAATGTTTTTGTTAAGAAGTTTATTTGCATCAATGGCTAAAGCGCTACACATGGTTGCATTAACTAGTTGAATGCGTTCTTGTTCGTCAAGGATTATTAAAGCATCAGCCATATTCGAGAGAACGGCTTCAAATTTAGAACGTTCGATTTCGGATGTCTGATAGAGTCGTGCATTTTCGATAGCTATTGCCGCATAATCTGCCAAAAGGGAAATGAGTAAAACATCTCTGTCTGTAAAGGGTAAGCGATGTACACGATTATCTACGCCCAAAACCCCTGTGATTTTATCTTCAAATTTGAGTGGCACATAAATAAGAGATTGTACTAAATATGCTGTTTTGATTTTCTCTAGAGAGTTTTTACTTAAAATAAGCGGTTCACCCGATGCCATGACTTGGCCGGCAAGGGTATTGCTAACAGGTAGGCGAAAGGATTCCGCAAAACCCTTTTCAAAATTATGGCTAGCGCGCATATAGAGTTCGTTGGTCTCTTCGTCTAGAAGTAAAAGGCTTCCTTCTTCGGCATTGGTTAGTTTGACCGCTGCGCTGAGAACATTTTTTAATACTTCATCAACTTCAAGCGTCCCCGTAACATCTCTGCCTATCGCGAGTAAAACTTCCATTTCGTTAACGCGTTTTTCTAGGGAAGCTGTCGATCCGGTAATTTTTTTACGTACCCAATCGCCCATTTGTCTAGCACGCTTGAGACTGCTTTGAACAGACTCAATGATTTCATCTGTTTTAAGGGGGGGCTCAAGGTAGGCACTAATTCCTGCACGCAATACTTCGCTGGTTAGCTCAGAAGATTTCTGCTCTGCGAGGAAAATAATGGGTAAGGTGGGATATTGACCCTGTAGTTTTTCAATAGAAACTGTTGCTTTTTGGCCATCTAAAGCTTCTCCTAATAAAAGAGCTGCTGGATGGCTTTCTTTCATTACTTTTTCAACTCCTAGCCAATTATGAGCGCGTATAGTTCTATAGCCTACTGCGTGAAAGGCGCGTGAAAGTAAGGCTAATGTGGGGCTTTCATCAAGAGCAAGGAGGATTAGTTCAGTCATTTCTTAACAGGAATTGTTTGTTCAGCTGTTTTTTGAAGGCGCTCTAGTGCGGCTTGTGCTGTTTCTAGTGCTTGCCTCTGCCCCTTATTTAAATGACCCAGCTTTTCATTAGTTATAAGATCGATAGAGAAGCTGGCTGTTCTAAGTTCTTCGTATAGTGTGCCACGCAGCGCTTCCCAGAGTGCATCTTGGCGTTTTTCTCCAGAATGGGAAGTGTTTGCGCTTTCTTGTAAGGCACGAAAAAGTCTAGCATTGACCAATGATATAGAGGCGTAGTCACTAACGGCTTCAAGGAGAGCTTCTTCATTTTGCATGATGGGAATATCTTTTTTTCGTACAATAACAAGCAGACCAACAACCTCATCTCTTGCTTTGATGGGTACTACTGCTGCTGATTTTCCTAAAGCTGAAAGTTTGAAGCGTTTGAGAGGGTTGCCATTAATTGCTAGCGTTTCACCAGATAAAGCAACAAGAGAGCTGACACCGTCATCTAGGTGCTTATTCATTTTTTTTGCCCAAGATGTGGGTAAATTACGTTGAGCCGTTAATAGATATGATTTTCTTTTCTTTTCATCGCGCAATAGGAGCCAGCCAATATCAGCTGATGCAACGTGCATGGCACCCTCTACTATTCTGTCGAATAATATGCGTTGATCACTAATTGAGACAACGGCTTTGCCAATAGCGAGTATGGTTCTTAGTTCGTGTGTTTTATGCGCTAGTTCTTGATCAGATTTTCTCAGGCGGCGGTCTAGTTTACGGCGATCATTTACGCCACGTGTTAATTTCAGGCTGTTTTCTACTACTGTCACTACTTCGGTTGCTTGGGCTGGCCATAATAAATAGTCCGCTGCACCGAGACGTAGCGTTTGCATGACTTCTCGTTCTTGTTCTTTTGCGGCTAGAATAATGACGGGGAAATCAAAATTTTGAGCACCAAAAGCAACTAATAAATCTTTCCCACTTAGACCTGGTGAATTCAAATCAGCAATTACTAGGTCAGGGGAGTATTTCATGGCAGCTTGAATTGCCTTATTGGCATCTGTGACAACTTTAACTCGATACCTTAAAGGTTGTAGGGCCTGACGTACGATAATATCGCTGATGTCGGGGTCGTTTTCTATGAGTAGGATTAATTCTCTTTCTTTTGGCATATTTTTTTGCCTTCATTTAAGATTGTATCACTTTTTACTTAACTCCCTTCAATGAACTCTGAATAATCCTTGCGTCTTATATAATAATGAGGCACTCTGGAAAGAGTAAGTAGATGACAAACTCTTAGAGAAGGAATGCTTTGAATGAAGGCATTTTCAAAGCTTTGTCGCTGAATATCTTGCAGAATATTTATCTTAAAATACAAAAACAGAGTTGCAATTGCAACTCTGTTTTTTCTTAAGTTTATCTATCGTCTAGCGTCCGCCGCGACGGCCGTTAGCTCCAGCTTTTGCACCTGTAGATAGGCTAGAAGCGGGGTCTGTCTGTAGACAATCGCCTGTTCCATCGCAAGTCCCGTCGTTGAGCTGGGATTGGGTTGCGGTATTTGTGTTGAGTTGAGTCTGAATTTGCGTGTACAATCCGTCAGCAGCGGCAGCTTCAGTTGCGGAAGTCTGTGCGGTCGAGAATAGTACTGCCCACTCATCTGCTGTGTAGCCTTCTGCTAAAGCAATATCGTAGAAGGTCTCACCAGCATCTAACCGAGCTTCCAAATCAACAGAATCAAGATTGAGTACGGTGGCCATCGCATCTGTCATATAAGTTGAGAGAATGCTGGTCGAGTTTTCACCTGTTGTAGCAGTACCGTTCCCAGCACCACCGTTTCCGCCCTTACCAGAACCTTTGCCTGCATCTCCCATCGCGTAAGCTGAGCCAACTGCTCCAAACATCGCGACTGCCAAAACTGTAATCGCAAGAACTGTTCCTAAAATCTTTTTCATTTTATTTGCTCCTTTTACATATTCCACAGAACTTTGCCTGTGTTTATGCTCCTATAATAAACGCACTTCGTAAAGTATATGTGACGGATATGTAAAGAATAAGTAAAGCTCAGATTTTCTTTTTGCTTGACTCTCCCCCTCCAAATCTGTATAATCTGCCCAACTCTGAAAAGAGTCACTCTGGGAAGAGTAGGTAGATGAAAACCTGTTAGAGAAGGAATGCCATAGGCTGAGAGCATCCGCAGAATTTAATCGCTGAATGTCGCCCAGAAAATTGCCAAAGAACGCCTCTTATCTGAGGTTAGTAGAAGGGTACGGGAATGCCCGTTATAGCATAGACCGATGAATATTGGTCACAGAGTGTGTCTTTTTTTCAAAGGCAAATCGAGGTGGTACCGCGGAGAATGTCTTCGTCCTCTTTAGGATGAAGGCGTTTTTGTTTTAAGATAGACTTGAAGTAGCGAGACAATTATGACAACTTATTTCATCACTGGCGGATTTGGTTTTCTGGGTCAGCATATCGTGAAGGCTCTTCACGATCATGACCCAAATGCAGAACTGCGTATATTGGGCCGCACGCAGCGTAGTACTTTTCTTGGTATCGAGAACTTGGAAAATCTACGCTGGGTTCAAGGCGATTTGTCGAAGTTGGAGACTTTTGAAGCCGAACTCCGAGATGTGGATGTAATCGTCCATAATGCTGCGATGGTTTCGTTTAGAAAATCAGATGCGGATGCGATTTATGAATCTAATGTGGTCGGGACACGTAATCTCGCGCAGGCAGCGTTGAAGGCTGGTTGCAAGAATTTTATTTTTATCAGCTCTATCTCGGCGGTTGGGCGAGAGAAGGGAAAGATTTCTGATGAGAGTATGTATCCTGATTTGGAATATAAACGTCAGCATAAAATGTACGGATATAGCAAAATGGTTAGCGAAGCAGAGTTAATAGAAATGAAAGAACAGACGCGTATCATCATACTCAATCCCAGTGTGGTGCTGGGTCCCGGTTCAGAGCGGATTGATACTATTTTCAAGGTGATGCGTTCTTTGCCAATTTTTCCGATGCTCTCGTATGTCAACAGTTTTGTGGATGCGCGGGATGTGGCTCAGAGCGTTGTTTTGGCGTTGACGAAGGGGCGTAGTGGGGAGCGGTATCTTGTCACGGCGCATAATGTGAATATGATTGACTTTATGAAGACAGTTGTAAAAAAAATGGGCAAGAAAACACGTGTTATTCAAATTTCAAATTTTTGGATAAAGGTATTTGATCGTATTGTCTATTTTATGCAAAAACTTAACTTAAAAACGGGCATCCGCCCTCCTTCTGAGATGGTCGCAGACAAAGCCTTCTCTTGGGAAAAAATCAAAGATGAAATGGGATGGGAGCCAAAATATAGCTTAGAAGAATCTGTCAAAGATACCACTGTCTAATGCTATCCTTGAGATAATATAAGGGAAGCAAGCCCAAAACACGTGCGTTCCGCCCAGTCTAAAAAATCCAATTAATGGAGCTATTATGAAACACGAATTACCAAAAGCCTATAATTTCAAAAATACCGAAGAGCGCATTTATAAAATGTGGGAAGATGGCGGCTATTTCAAGCCGCATAATGATCCTAGCGCGCCAGATTTTGACCCAAATGTGAAGCCCTTTGTCATATCTATCCCGCCCCCAAATGTGACAGGGGAGCTACACCTTGGGCATGCGATGTTTGTGAGTGTAGAAGATTTGATGATTCGCTATCATCGTATGAAAGGCTATTCTGCTTTGTGGGTGCCCGGTTCTGACCATGCAGGTATTGCAACGCAGTTGATGGTAGAGCGGCATTTGCTCAAGACCGAAGAAGTGACCCGAGAAGAAATGGGGCGCGAGAAATTCCTTGAACATGCATGGAAGTGGAAGGAAAAATATCGTGACCGCATTACGGGGCAAATTCGACGTTTGGGGGCATCTTGTGATTGGGAGCGTGAACGCTTCACGCTCGATGAAGGTCTTTCGGACGCTGTGCGTGAAGCCTTTGTGCGTTTGCATGAAAAAGGATTGATTTATCGAGGTCCGCGCCTTATTAATTGGTCTCCAGGCTTGAAAACAGCTGTTTCTGACCTTGAAGTGGAATATCATGAAGAAGAAGGCAAACTCTATTTCTTCAAATATATGCTCGCTGGAGATTCTGGCGACTATATCCCCGTTGCAACGACGCGCCCCGAAACAATTTTGGGCGATACGGCTGTGGCAGTACATCCTGAAGATGAACGCTACCAGAAATTTATTGGTAAAAAAGCACTTGTGCCAATTCTAGGACGTGAAATCCCCGTCATTGCCGATGAATATGTAACGCGTGAGTTTGGTACAGGCGCGCTAAAAATCACGCCCGCCCATGACCCCAACGATTATGAAATCGGCGAAAAGCATAATTTGCCCCTTATCTCTATTCTCGATAAAGATGCTAAAGTTAATGAAAATGGTGGTGAGTACGAAGGCTTAGACCGTTTTGATGCGCGCAAAAAACTCTGGGAAGATATGCGTGCCCAAGGCTTGGTGATTAAAGAAGAAACGCATATCCATCAAGTACCACGCTCACAGCGCGGCGGTGAAATTATTGAGCCGATGATTTCTACGCAATGGTTTGTGAAAATGGAAAGCCTCGCTGCAAAAGCACTGGATGCAGTAGAAGATGGCCAGATTAAGATTGTGCCCGAATATTTCACCAAAGTTTATTTCAACTGGCTAGAAAATATCCAAGATTGGTGCATTAGCCGCCAACTCTGGTGGGGACACCGCATCCCCGTTTGGTATTGCGATGATTGCCGCGAGACCACCATTACGCGAGAAGACCCCACAGAATGTGCCCACTGCGGCTCTGCAAAAATTGTCCAAGACCCAGACGTGCTAGATACTTGGTTCTCCTCTGGTCTGTGGCCTTTCTCCACCCTTGGCTGGCCTGAAAAAACCCCCGATCTTGACTATTTTTACCCTACATCTATAATGGAAACGGGCGCAGATATTCTCTTTTTCTGGGTTGCACGCATGATTATGTCTGCCCTTGAGTTTACGGATGAAGTCCCTTTCCACACCGTTTATTTGCACGGGCTTATTCACGATGAGCACGGCAAAAAGATGTCGAAGACGAAGGGCAATGTAATTGACCCCCTCATCGTCATGGACGAGCTTGGCACCGATGCCCTCCGCTTCACGCTTCTCGTTGGATCTACGCCGGGCAAAGATACAAATTTATCTTTGAAAAAAGTAGAATCAAATCGTAATTTTGCCAATAAAGTTTGGAATGCAAGCAGATTTATTCTTTCAATGATTGATACTGTAGAAGCGGACGATAAGCCGGATACCCTTGAGTGGACGCTTGCCGATAGTTGGATTTGGGCGCGTTTACAAGACCTGATTCGCCGTGTCGAACGCCTTTTCACTGGATTCCAATATGGAGAAGCGGGTCGACAGATTTATGATTTCTTCTGGAGCGATTTCGCAGATTGGTATTTAGAAATTGCCAAATTACAAATGCGGGATAAAAAGCTACGTTACGTTACTGCCCGAACCTTGGCGCGCGTCCTCGATAACTCTCTGCGCCTTTTACATCCTTTTACTCCCTTCGTGACCGAAGAGCTTTGGGGCCATCTCCGAGCAACGCTGCTTGACTCTCCAATCTCAGATATTGCCGAAGATTGGTCAGAAGTATTAATCACCGCATCTTGGCCTGAAGAACGTGACCCTGAAGGCTGGGAAGATACAAAAGTTGCCGATTTTGAATTGATTCAAGAAGTAATTGGTAGCATTCGTAATTTGCGTGCGGAGAAGGGTGTTGAGCCTGGAAAACGAATCGCAGCTACCTTTGTTGGGGGCGAGAAAACGCCTCTTTTACGGGAGCAAGCCCAAGTTCTGGCAGCGTTGGCGCGTGTGGACGAAGAGAAGATGGCGGTCGTTGAAACTGTCACAGAGAAACCAGAAGGCAGTGTGGCTCTCGTGGTCGGTCAAATCGAGATTTATATCCCGCTCGAAGGGATGGTTGATTTGGCGCAAGAGCGTGAGAGACTGGCATCCGAGTTGAAAGAAGCAGAATCTCATATTGCCCGTTTGGAGAAAATGCTAAAATCACCCTTCGCCAAGAAAGCCCCGCCTGCCGTGGTAGATAAAGAGCGCGAGAAATTAGCGATCTATAAAGAAAGTGCCGAGAAAATTAAGGCGCAGCTCTAAGAGAAATAATTCCCCAAGTCTTTTCAAAAGACTTGGGGAATTTGCTTTGTGGGACGTAAATCCTATTAAAAACTTGCTCTTTTTTAGAGTAAAATAGAATGACCTAGCAACGTCGTGTGAATGCGGCGTTCACGAACCCCTTAAAGGAGATTTTTATGTACCAGAAAATAACAATTGTTGGCAACTTAGGACGAGATCCAGAAATGCGCTATACCCCAGGTGGGCAAGCAGTTACTAATTTAAATATTGCGACTAATCGACAATATACATCTAATAGTGGTGAGCGCGTGAAGGAGACAACTTGGTTCCGTGTTTCAGTTTGGGGCAAGCAAGCAGAATCATGTAACCAATACTTGAAATCAGGATCGAAAGTTTTGGTTGAAGGACGCATGAATCAAGATAAAGAGACTGGTGGCCCACGCATTTGGACAAGAAACGATGGTTCGGCTGGCGCATCTTTTGAAATTACAGCGCAGACGGTACGTTTCTTATCTTCCCGTCAGGAAGATCAAGCAGCAGGCGGAGGCGGAAATGTTAGCGGTGGAAATAGTAATTATGGTGCAGGCAACGCGATGGAGCCTCCACAAGAAGACGAAATTCCTTTTTAGTTGATGAAAGCCTTGCGAGAAGTTGAAACTCTTGCAAGGCTTTTTTAAAGTAGAGATAATAATGACCAAGCCTAATAAAAAACCCGCTCAGCAAAAAAAAATAGTGATGGATATTTCTCCTGAACTTTCCACTGTTTATGCAAATTTAGCGCGAATCGCCCACTCCCCAGCAGATATTGTTTTGGAATTTGCTCATTTGCTTCCAGGCTCGCAAAAAGCCAAGGTTGAGTCACGGGTAGTAATGACACCCGTTAGCGCAAAATTATTGCTTAAAGCGCTTAATGAGAATTTGGTACGTTATGAGAGAGCTTTCGGTGAAATTACAATGCCAAAAGCCAATACATTGGCAGATAACCTTTTCCGGCCATTTTTGAACCCTGAAACGGGTGAGGATGAAGAATAATGGATAAACTAGAACTTATTGCTGACCAAATTCGCCAAAAATTTGATGTACAAACAGCTGCACGTGATAAAGCCCTCCCCATCTCTCGTACTTTGATTCAGCATTGTTCAAAAGCAATCCGCGCCGTACATCGTGATGATGACGAGGGTATGAATAAACATCTCGCAGAAGCTACTCTTTTGGCAAAAGCACTTAAAGAAGATTTGCTTACAGAGCATCCAGATCTTTATCACACAGGATATACGCAAGATGCTTTAAAAGAATTTGTAGAAGCCGAAGTGACTTGTGCTTTAATTAAAGAAAAGCCCCTAGTTACTCTTGATGAACTTGATGTGCCGCATGCAACCTATCTTAAAGGTCTCTCTGAAGTAGTAGGAGAATTACGCAGGAGAACATTAGACGAATTGCGGAGTGGATATTCAGAAGAAGCTGAACGTCTTTTAACGCAAATGGATGAGATATATTCTGTTTTAGTCACAATGGATTATCCCAACGCCATTACGCACGGATTACGCAGGCAAACCGATATCGCACGTAGCATTATTGAACGCACGCGTGGAGATATTACTTTCAGCCTCCGTGGAGAGCATCTTGAAAAGAAAATCGATGCCCTGAGAGAGCAACTTGGCGTAGAAGATTAAAAGGAATATAAATGAAAAAAGCAGGTAAACGTCAGCTCCTTTTGATTTATGAATATACCCTTGGTTTATGGTATCCTGCCACCTTTGTGCTAAGT
>JABGQV010000110.1 GCA_018648655.1 Anaerolineae bacterium
ATAGTGTCTTATTTTTTATGTCCATTTTTCCATTTTCACCTGAGGCGGAACAGTGTCATCAACTTTAGTTTATTTTTTCACAAATAAATATAAAAACTTCCGAAACCTAATTGATTTCGGAAGTTTTTATAAATCGCCTCTATTTTCATTCGTTGGATAGAGCAATATTTTGCAGCTCATCAGGGTCCAAGATGCGGATTTTCTCTCTTTCCAGTTCAATGAGATTATCTTCAACAAAGGCGCGGAAAGCACGATTGATTACTACGGGGACTGTCCCGATGCGAGCAGCAATCGCAGCTTGGGTGGCCCATTTTTTACGGTTAATCGTATTGGCGTCGGATTCTTCTATTAGGAAACGTGCCAGACGACTTTCAACAGAGCGGAGTGATAGATCAGTGACCAGATTCATGGCGTATAGAACACGCTGAGCCAGGTTTTCGATAATTGATTTTGCTAGGCAAGGATGCTTGTCTACTAGGTTGAGTAATTCTTTTCGTTGAACGATGAGGACTTTTGAAGGTTCCAAGGCTTCTACCGAAACCACATTCACCCCTCCAGTGAGAACACCTACTTCATTAAATGCTTCCCCGGGTCCGACAAATCTGATAACTTGCTCTCTGCCAGAAGAAGATATTTTGACAGCTCGCAACCATCCGCTTTTGACAACATAGAGCCCAATACATGGCTCCCCTTCCATAAAGGTAAACTGACCAGTTTCGTAAGTTTCTTGTATTGTGGCTGAAGCGACATGTTTTAAAGCAGCAGAATCTAACTCTGAAAAATAAGAAATCTTGGATAATAATTTAAGCACTTCTTCTTCACTCATGGGGCAGTTCCTTTCAAATTTATCCATCATCATAAACCCTCATGCTCTGCCTGTCTTTGATATATAGCAAGGATGCTCTCCGAATCAAAAAAGGGTTTGCTGAATGATGCAGCAAACCCTTTTGAGTGTTAATTTTAATTAGATAATAAAGTTGTCTACTCGCCTGTAATCAATTTCTGCGTCTTGGGAAGGCAAAGGATGACGAGCAAAATAGTGCTCATAATTGGAGCAGGCAAGAACATCGAGAAGCGATTGACTTCAAGCATATTGTGGATGCCCATTGGATAACCGCCGATTATAGACATAGTAGCTGCGAAGATACCCACTGGTATCGCCCATGATTTTTGCTTGAGTGCCGCAAAAATAAAGATTGCCCAGCCCGCTGCGCCCCACCAATTAACCTGCTGAAATACCACAAACATCCCGTTCCAGAAGGAGTCTGCACCAGCGACAAATTCCGAAGGGAACTGATAAGTTGTCTGGAATTTAGAAAGTGGTGCAACACCATCAATAAAGGTCAGCACATAAGCCAACCCTGCTGTGAAAGTGAGCCCAATAACTTTTTTATGTACACCGCCGATGAAGAGCATCCCAAACCACATCACTGCTGCGAGCAGAAAGACCCACAATGTAGGAACAGGTAGCCCGCTATCACCAGCAGGGATCATTGGGAAGAATCCAGCCAAGAGCAAAACGGTAGCTGCGACAGCTCCCCAGAACCATGCCCAATCCTGTTCTTTTAGGAAGCCCCATAAGACTGCGGCAGAGAGTGCCCCAGCTGCTGTTCCCAGCCAGCCTAATAATGCGTAAACGAAACGAACGGTATTGCTCTCTTCCCATTCTCCTGCGCCAAAATGGGTGTGTATGACCGTGTTATAGGTGCTGGCGATGAAATACAGGGCTAATGCCCCTGCTAGCATCCCAACAACGGATAGAAGTGCGCCGAGCTTGTTATTATTTTTCATATTCTTTCTCTCCTAAGATAAATTCTAAGTGTTGTTATTTAAGGGCACTTAGTGTGAAGGTTGGCACAAATATAACACGACTAATTTTATAAAGATTTACCTTAAGGCAAATAAAAAAAAGGAGATGCTGCAAGTCGCAACATCTCCTTTGGAAACAAGAAATCTTTCTACTCTTCTACTTCATCATAGAGTGCAGATTTGAACGCGGGCAAGAGTAATAAGACAACCAAGATGATGCCCTGCAAGCCTGCCATCCAATAGGTGGAGGTGAAGACTGAGGCGGCAGCAGTATTTTTAGGAACTAACGATGCGACCAATGGGCGCGCATAATGAGCGGGGAATGCGCCAATAATCATCATTGCAGCGGTCATAAGGGCCAAGTACCAACCTGATTCTTTGCGCTGAGCAAGTTTCCAGATAGCAAGTCCAGCTAAGATGACGACGAGGAACATAATTGGTCCCGTGCGTTTAAGGACAGCAGCGGCTGGGTCGAGAAGAGCATTAGCGGGGCTTTTCAAGATCACGCGTAGAGCATGGGGGAAAAGCATGAAACCCTGAGCACCGAGCATTCCCAAAAGGGTGAAGACCCAGAAGGTGGCGTTTTTGGTTTTCTTATCATTTTCTTTCAGGAAGAGAAGTGCCCAGAAGGCAATTAAGCTCAAGAAGAAGGTGATATAAGCGGGCGGGAATCTCTTAAGATTTTCCAACCAGCCCAAGCCGATATATCCATTAACCATCGCGGGGATGGAGAGCAGTGCCATTGCTGTGGGCCAAGCCCACTTTTTGCCAGCATAAAGAGCAAATGAGATTGCAATCAATGCCAAGCCAGCCAGCATTTCAATGCCGCTATAGATGGAACCTACGTAAAAGCGGCTCAGGTGGCCGGCGTTCAAAGCTGTTGCATCCTTTGATTGCTTCATGATGAGTATATCCATCGTGGTGTCAAAAAGTCCAGGGGCTACAAAAACGATGAAAAGCCCCATCAGCAAGGCAAGTATCGCCATGATCGTCCAATTGTTCTTTTTTACTTCTGTCATTATTTTTTCCTTTCAAGAGAGAATATGTTTTGTCACATTAGCAGTGATCTTTCGCGCATTATAAATTACAGTTAAGCGTTAGTCTTTAAGAAAAGTTAAGTTGAGACAAAAAAAGAGATTGATGCGATCGCATCAATCTCTTAGGGTGCTAATTAGAGGGTATTAGTTTTTCTACCACTCATCTCCTTCTGCGAGGAAGAATTTCTTGAAAACAGGCAGCATCAAGACGACAAAGAGTAGCAGCGAAAGCATACCGCCTTGCAGCCATTCCATTGAATTACGGACGACGAAACCTTGAACGCTGACGAAAGCAGTTGCCAAAGCGGTGCTTGTCGCAATATACCAACCGGCTTTTTTCTTCATAGCCATCATAGGGATTGCGATAATCAGCAAAACGGAGGAAACATAGAGCATGAAGCCACCAAGCAATAAAGCTAAAGTTTGGGGGCTGTTGGTCTGAGCAGCAAGAGGCTCAAAGGTGACCCAATCTAGGTGATCAAGATTGGTGATGAAGTGTGCCAATGGGGATGTGATTGGGGGAGGATTTGGGTTGCCAACGATGAGACCATTTGCATCTTTCATGAAGTTGCCAGGGATGTGAATGAAATAGCGCACACCATGTTGAGCATTCATGAAAACCATACCAGAAATGACACCCATCAAGGTGAAGGGGACAAGTTTCTGTAATTTATGTTTGATGGTATCTTGATCTGAGAAAAGAATGACGTAATAAATTGCCAAACTGACGAAAAGAATTGGCATTGCGGCGGGCATCCCTGAAATGGTTGCCGGGGGAACACCTTTCTCAGGGTATTCAGCCAAAACAAGTACGAACCACGGGATTACCATCGTCATACCGGCAACGGCTGGAGCTGCAAAAAGTCCTAAGACAGTTGCGCGTGCCCAATGTGCACCTTGCAAGAGTTTCTTTGAAAGAAGCAATGCAAATGACCCTGCAAATACGAAGAGCACTATCCAGGCAGAGTAGGTCGTTGTCAGGACAGGAATCGCGGGATAGAAATCTGCATCATAGGGGATAAGACGTGTAAAGGCTTGGTCGAGAGAAATCTTTAGCGTTGTCATGGCTTGTGTAGGGGCAATTGCCATCAAGTAGATGCCGCCTAAAATAGCCACAACCATCATCAAAATACGCTGGTTCTTGGTTGTTTCTTTAATCATTTAAATCTCCTTATAAAATAGTTTTTTGATATAATGAATTTCTACATTATTATGCTACATTAAAATAACATGAGTCTTTTGCTTAGTCTTTATAATTCTATAAATCACAATTAGTCAAATGTCATAGAAAAAGGAGACTTCTATCAAAAGAAGCGAACTTTGGGGAGTAAAAAAACAACTAACAGGCTAAAATCTATCTAAAGAAGACAGAGATAAAGATAAGAAAATCACACAATTATTATTAGTAGGAAAACTATGTCCCTAAAATTCTCTGAGCAGATCGCAAAAGATGAGGTTTTCTCTCACCTCAGCACGCGTGACCACGAAGAACTGGCGAGACTAGCTTTTCATGCCAGTTATAAGAAGGGGCAATATATTTGTATGCAAGATGATATTTGGAATCGCGCACTTTATATCTCATCAGGGAAATTGGGATGGGTTATGCTCGCTCCAGATGGCAAACGCCAAGTCGTCTTTAGGATGGGACCCGGACGCATCGTTTGGGGACACTCCCTCTTTGACGGAGAGCCGATGCCCGCAGCACTGGAAGTAATGGAAGATTGCGATGTCTGCCTGTGGGAAGGTGACGTTATTATGCCGATCATCTCCCGCAACGTGGATGCTGTTTGGGCGATTGCTCGAAAATTAGTTGGAACCATGCGCAAGGTACGGGATGTTGTTTACGGTTTTGCTTTTCATCCGGTAGCAGGCAGGTTGGCACATCTACTGCTCAATCACTACAAATCTATCGAAGGACAAGCGGCTCCCCGTGATATGACCCTCGATGAGATGGCGCATACGGTTGGATCCACACGTGAACTGGTTAGCAAGACCCTCCATCAATTTGCGGGAGAGGGGATGATCGAGATCAGCCGCGTTGAGATCACTTTTACAGACCGCAATAAATTAGAGCAACTTCTCAATGAATAAATCCATTGTAACTTTTGTACAGCAATTAGCTCAAGACCCTGTTTTTGCTTCTCTTTCCTCTTCTGAGCTTGAAGAACTTGCCCTTCAGTCTCGATTACGCAGTTATGCAAAAGGCGAGTGGATTGTCCATAATGGTGATATTTGGCCGTATCTTTTGTGGGTGGAGAGCGGAAAAATCAACGCGCTTAAGGAATCAGGCGAAGGCCGAAGTCTCATCACAACCACTATATTGCCGCAAGAAAAATTTTGGGGTTTGGCTTTTTTTCAAGAAGATTTGCCTATGCCTGTCGCATTAGTCGCTGAAGAAGAGAGCCATATTCGTTTGTGGTCGCGAGAACAGTTTTTGCCCTTTCTGCTCAAAAACGGGAAAATGTCTTGGGAGTTTGCCTGTCAAATGGTCACCCGAATGCAGCAAGCCAGCGAAATTGTCGAAAGCCTTGCCTTTCACCCTGTTCCCGGACGCTTGGCTAATCTCCTCCTTGATCGTTACAGCGGCAGCGGAGATATCCCCGTTGCCCGCGACCTAACCCTCGACCAGATGGCATCCCACATTGGTAGTACTCGTGAAATGGTTTGCCGTGCCCTCTACAAATTTGCAGATGATGGGGCGATTAAGATTAACCGTACCGAATTTCTCATCTCAAATGAAGCCCTGCTCGGAGAGATTGCCCACCGAGACTAACCTGATTTGGGCTTGCTCCCATTAAATCAACTTCTCTTTCTCCCTATTTTTTCCTTTCAAAATGGGGGGATGCCAGGGGGGCGTAAGGGCAGGAAAACAACTCACGATTAAAAGAAAAAGCCGCGTTTCAAAAACGCGGCTTTTAGATTCTACTGAACTATTTAGAGGATTAGTCAGTATATTCTTTCAGCAAACGTTCCTTGAAAAGAGGAATGAGTGCAAAAACTACACAGCTTAGCCCTAATAGGCCATTCAACCAATAGTCGACGGTGGTGTAGCGGACGACACCTGTTGCAAAGCCGGCAAGCATGGCGAACAGACCGCCGATAAGCATTAGATACCAACCAGATTCCTTGCGGTTTCCCAATTGGTAGATAGCGGCAGATAAGAACCACCATGCCATCCAAAGTCCGATGAAGCCAACGAAAGTGATTGCAATGCCTTCAGCAAACATCGGGCGCTTGGGGTGTCCATAAAGTACGCGGAATGCTGCGTGACCATTGGCGAAACTATAGGAAGCGGTGACACCCATCGCCAGGAAGGCAAGGAAATCGACCATTTTTTGTTTATTATCGCCTTTGTCCATCAGGAGAATGGCGAAAAACGGGATCAAGCCGATCATCATGGTCGCAACCGCAGGAGGGAACCCGCCGTATTTCGTGCCAACGAAATTCATCCACGGCACGATCATATACGCGCCACCAATCGAGGGGAATGAGAGAGCTAATAATGCTGCGCCACGTGCCCAGCTTTCGCCATTATAAAGAGGCTTGACAATTACCAGTAGGGCGATACCGGCAAGAACGGTCATCGTTCCCCAGAAGGGGAAGAAGAAGCTAACCAACCAGGTGGTTAGGGTCAGCAGATGCCATTTGGCATTTCCATCCGCTTTGAACTGCTCAATACGTTCAAGCTGAAGTTCAAGAATGGGGTTCACCATATTAAATGATGAAAAGGGGACAAAGACAATCATCAAGAATGCCGCGATCAGGACGATCCAAATTACAGTTTTTGACTTTTGTAACATTTTGTGCATCTCCTAAGAACATAATATGAATAAGTGAGCCTATATTATCTGGTTGTGCTTTTTTTTACCTTGATATTTATCAAGAACATCGCAAATAGATTGTTTTCCAGACTAGAGTCAAGTAAAATAAGGGCGTAAACAAAATCTTGGGGATGGAGAAATCACAAGATGGATGATTTAATTAAGAAACTTTCAAAAGCTGAATTTTTCGGCAAGTTTCCTGAGAGTGATCGAGCAGCACTTGCTGAGCTTGCTACGCCTCGCCGTTTGCGATCTGGTGAATATAGCTGCTATCAGGGAGATATTTGGCCAAATGTGTTATTTGTTTCTGAAGGGCGCTTAGATTGGTCTATGATCTCTGTGGCAGGGAAAGAACACGTTCTGTTTTCATTAAGCCCTTATGATGTTTTTTTCGGTCATTCTATTTTTGATGATAAACCGATGCCTGCCTCTCTTAAAGCTACAGAAAACTCGATCGTATATCGCTGGGACCGTAAGGTAATTTTGCCCATTCTCTATCGACACCCAGAGACTTTATGGGAAATTGCTGGCATGCTAACCGGCACGATGCGTAAAGCCAGAGAGATCATTTATGGATTAGCCTTTCAGCCCGTAGCGGGTCGATTGGCAACACTATTATTAGATCAATTTTCCGACCCAGATGATGTTTCAGTTGAGCGTGACTTGACCTTGAACGCAATTGCATCCCGAGTTGCCTCTTCTCCAGAAGTAGTTTGTCGGATACTCCACCAATTTCAGTCAGAGGGCGTTCTCGAAGTTACGCGCGCTACGATTACACTTCATAATCGCTCAGCTTTGAAAGATATGCTGGAACCAGAATAAAGCCTCGCACATAATCTTAGGCTTGCTCTCGTTTTAAAAACACATCCCCGCAAAGGGATGTGTTTTCGTTTAATAACTGATCTTACGCACGCAGACTACAAAAATCTGCTTTCGCTTTTTTCCCTATTGCTCATTAAGCAAGTCAATCTGCTCTTCGGCAAAGGCGCGTAAGCCATCCAGCTCCGGATTGCCATCACTCCAATGAATACACTCTTCGAAATCCCAGATAGCCTCCTCTCTTAGTGCCAGGCTGGCGAGCATTTCCCCTTTGAAGCACCAGAGATGGGCGTATTGATGCTGCTCACCCTCAGGAATAAGGTTGATGGCGCTCTCTATTGCCCTGAGCGCTTCTTCAATCTCAGCTTTGCTCATATGCTCATTTGCCAAGTCGTTACATGCTTCAGCAGATGTGCAGGCTGTGTTTTCGATAGGCTCGATAGATATTTTTGGAAGTGCCCATGCGAGAAGCCCCGCTATCAACGTAATAGCAATGATGCTTAGAATAATGGGCATGAACTTCATGCGTTCTTCAACAGAAGGTTTTTTTTCTGTGGAACGCTTCTTAAAGAAGATAGCATTTGCGGGTTTCTGAGCAATGATAGTCTTTTTAGTGGAGGGTAATTTTTTTCCGCTCGTTATAATGGCTTTTTGTGGGTTAATGCCTGAGAGAGATGCTTCAAGTGCTGTATCCACAGCGTTGACCATCTCGGAAGCTGTCAGGAAACGTTCACTTGGATCCTTTTCTGTTGCTTTAACGATGACCTTCTCTAAAGCCTCGGGAATATCTTTACGTATCGCGCGTGGCGAAGGTAGGGGAGCATTGACATGTTGCCTGATGATCTCCAAAGGTGTGTCCGCATCAAAAGGGACTTCGCCTGTCAGCATTTCATAGAGAAGAATACCCAGCGAGTAGATGTCGCTGACAGGTGATGCACTTTGGCTCTTCCCTTGCTCAGGGGACATATATGCTGGTGTGCCGATCAACGCGCCGGTCATTGTAAATTGTGTGTCACTGAGTATGCGAGCAATCCCAAAGTCAGCCAAAACTACTCGATCATCCTTTCCAAGCAGGATATTCGCGGGTTTGATATCACGGTGCAACATCCCTTGCTGATGCGCGTAGTCAAGAGCGAATGCAACTTTGTCAAATATATACACTATTTCCAAAAGAGGCAGGGGAGTGCTAGATTGAGCCAGACGATTTTTAAGTGTGCTTCCTTCAATGAGTTCCATTACCATGTAGTAATGTTCATCTTCTGTATCTATATCATAAATTTGAATGATATTGGGATGATCCAAAGCAGCGATAGCTTTTGCTTCTCGCTGGAAGCGCGCCAGGAAATTTTCTCCATCAGATAAAAAACTGTGTAAAACTTTAATAGCCACATGGCGTTCCAGGGAGGGGTGAAAGGCTTTATAGACCTCTGCCATTCCTCCACGCCCCAAGCGTTCACCAACTTGATATTTTCCTAACCTGGTTCCGCTTAACTTTGCCATTTATATGCCTTTTTAAATTGATAGTGATTCAAAGTAAATAATAGGTGGTTTTGCGAGGAGGCTGTAGCCCAACGAAGCAATTTCACAGTACATAGTTTTTGCTACTACCCTTTAAATTTGTTTGTGTTTTGTAGGGTTGTTTTCATTATACAAGAGTTTCTGATATACTTTAGTAAGAAGATGTTTTCATTGCTTCATTGCGGTTAGGAGGTTTTGCGAAAAATGATGAAAAGAGCCTGCCTTAAAGGGAAACTGCCGAGTGAAAAAGAAATCCAGACGTGGTTTATGGAGGAAAGCGTTGTTTATATAGGGCGTGACCCCTCCGCTGATATTCCCATCCCTTCGATGCGCATATCTCGTCAACATGCTAGAGTCACCCAAACGCCACGGGGATATTTTATAGAAGACCTAAAAAGCCGCAATGGAACATTTGTTAACGGAGAAGCGCTTGGCGCTACTCCCTATCGCCTGAGCATAGGTGATGAAATTGTTCTGGGTGGTGTGGCGGTTTTTCACTTTGAAGACCCTTATGAAACCATCGATGGGGCGATGCTTGGTCGTGTTGAAGGAATTTGGATCAATATTGATACGCAAGAAGTATGGGTGGATGCGCAACAAATTACGCCACCACTTTCAAAAGCACAATATGACCTGCTTTTGCTTCTCTATCAGGCAGATGGAGGTGTTGTCTCTCGGGAAAATATTGTCGCCCATGTCTGGCCCGATGTGAATCCGGAAGGTGTGAGCGCCGATGCGGTCAATGGTCTTATTAAGCGCTTGCGAGCGCGATTGAAAGATATTCAACCGAAAAGAGAATATATCGAGATCTTACGAGGAAGCGGACTGCGTTTGATTATCTAAAAAACTATCCCCCTTTTCAGACTTTTGTCGACCATATCGTGACCATTTAGCGACCATTTGGCGTCAAGCAAAGGTGCGTTGAAGTATATAGAATGAAGTCAAGATAATTCGATTTGCTTAGAGAAAAGGAGTTGTGATGAAAAGCAAAACTTATACCCCAAAGAAATATCTGGCTTTAGTAGGTGTATTGGTGATAGTGGGAATGCTCACTGCCTGTAATATGCCCTTCAAAATTGTCCCAAATGATATCGAAGAAAATCATCCGCCTATGGGTGAAGAACATTTTGAAGAACCGCCCCATGAAGAAGAGCCTTTCCATGAAGGTGAAGAATATGAAGAGGGCGAATCTCATGAAGAAGGTGAACAGCACGGTGAAAGGTGGATTGAGTTCAACGCAGAACGTACTCATCTTGCCCCCGGTGAATGTACGATGCTTTGGTGGCAGGCAGAAGGCGTAGAAGATGTCTTTCTCAATGGCGAGCCTGTTGAGCCTATGGGAGAAAAGGAAGTTTGTCTGGATGGCAGCGAGCATTTTAGTCTCGAAGCAGGTGGAGAACATCGTGAGATTGAGATCATCGTAGAAGGCAATCCTGGTGGTAATCATGAAGAGCCACCTCCTCCCCCTCCGGCGAATCCGACTTCACCGCCTTCATCAGGTGGTTCGAGCGGTGGCTCCAGTAGCGGCGGGAACTTCAAGGCAGACTTTGCTATAACCGATCTATATATCACCAAAAATGTAAATGGCGAAGTTTATGCTCGTGTGACGAACCATGGTCCTGGTAATGCTGCGAATACAAATTTTGAGCTGGAATGTTCTGCAACTGAGACAGCTTATGTAGCTGGTGCAATGTCGATCTACGTGATCCCCTGGACAGTCCCTGTCAAAAATGCCAGCCTCAGCCCCGGACAAACGAAAGAATATAAGATCAATTATCAGGTTGATACAACCTCACAGAAATACACAGTAGATTGCACGGTAAACACGAGTTGGGATGACAGCAATAAGGGCAATAATTCTTATGGTGAACCTTTCCCGCCTCCTCCCTAATGCATAGATAAATAAAAACCTTGCGAGAGTTTTCGAAAAACAACTCTCGCAAGTTCTACGAAAGTAAATGTCCTATCCAATTTCTATTTTGAAAGGTGAAAATCATGAAAACTACAGCATTTCGTAACTTACCCAAATATCTCCTCCGCTTCAGCGTTGTGGCAATTTTCTTCAACCTGACTGCTTGCAACATTCCCTTCAAAGTCGTTTTCAACGATCAGCCTGAAGAGCACTTTGAGATGGAAGCCCCGGAAAACGGGGAAGAAGCACATTTTGATGAGGAACAGTCTCCCGAAGAACACCCGGAAGGGGGCTTTATTGAGTTTGAAGCCGAGCGTACCAACCTTGCCCCCGGCGAATGTACCATGATCTGGTGGCACGCGGAGGGTGCTGAAGATGTCAAGCTCAACGGCGATCGCGTTGAGCCTATGGGCGAGCAGGAAGTTTGCCTGGAAGAAAACAAGCGTTTTGTTCTGGAAGCCGGCGGAGACCGTCGCGAGATCGAATTTGTTTTGGACGGGATGCCCGGCGAAGAGCATCCGCCAGAAGAGGAACAGCCTCATGGTGAAGAACCGCCTCCCTCCGGGCATATGAGCGATGAAGAAGGTATCAAGCAAGCCCTACTGGCAGAATTAGGTTGGAGCGAATCTGAATTGCACTTTGATATTGGCAGAATAGATGATCAATTTGCTGAAGGAGGTGTTAGTAAAGGTGGCGAACTGGGCGGTGCGACATGGCTTGCCGCTAAAGAAGGCAGCGGAAAATGGGTGATCGTCCATCACGGGCAAGACCACCCTCAATGTGAGGGTGTGAACGCTCTCAATATCCCAACAGATTGGGTCCCCTATTGCTGGGATGCGGCCTCAGGCACTTCGGTTAAGCGTTAATGTTTGTGAGATAAGCTAAAAAAACACCTTGCAACTTATTATGAGTTGTGAGGTGTTTTGTATTTATTTTTTTGTCTCTTTTTTATCTCACATAAATGGGATTACTGAATATCCACCCGCGTCGTCTACCCAAATAGCGTCTGTAAGCCTCGATCCGATAAACACCAGGTTCAGACGTTATGTGTGTGCAAACCGGATTCTTTTTCCATTCTTTAATTACTTCACCATCCTTGATCAGGCGGACCTCTGCTAACGAAGGCAAATGTGCCTGTAGCGTGACTCCGCCCTTTGCCACGATTTCATCGCCCATCATAACGGAATCAAGCCTACCCTTCGCCGTGAAGCGGAATCCCTTGGTCGGGGCAGGGAGGTCGTTGCCGACAAAAATATGTCCTGCGCGGAAAGCATTCAAGATCATCCTTCTATCTAAAATAGGGTCTCTGCTGAGTTCTTCAGGGAGGAGAAGATGGTTATTAATTTGCCTAAAATGGATTTCATAAGGGAAAAGCGTTCGTTTTAGCGGCCCCATACTTGCGTGCATGGCATGGGCATCTGAACCCGCAACAGCAACAATTCGTTTACCTTTGCTAAGAAATTCGTCCCATTTTTTAAGCGTTTCTTTTTGGGGAGCAAGTAGGCTAAAATCAGGAAAGTAAGCGAAGAAAATTGCATGAATCTTTGTTTTGATACGACCTTTAAATTCGCTCAAGCCGTTCCAAATTTCGATGCCGGTAAAGCCGTTTATCTCCCAACTTACCCAGTTGAAGGCTGCTTCGTTGATGGATGGCTGTGGTGGGTCGAAGGGATGTGCAATAAAAGAGAGACCTTCGGCTTTGTTAATAGCATTAAGTAGTGTTTGCGGATTGTCAGCATGCTGAGAAAGCTCTTGGCTAGCTCCAAAGACGAGCAGATGATTCTTTTGTGGTTCACGGTCTTGGTCGTGAATTTCTTCCCCTATTAACATCAATACACGTTTATTGCCTTCTTTATAGTAGCCTTCTGGTCCTTGTACAAAGACATTATGGTCAGTAACAATGACTGCATCAATATTCGCTTTGAGAGCAGCTTTGGCGATGTCGGCATGAGAACCTGTCCCGTCGGAGTAGCGGGTGTGCATATGAAGATTGGCAACGATTTCTTTCATTTTTTTCGACTCGTATTTTTTAGTTTAGCTGTTTGACGGTTTTACACCATCACAGGTATAATGCCTCCGCTAAAATTTAGGAGGCTCGTTCATGATTAAGTATATTGATATTGCTCTGATTATAACGTCAGTTGCGCTGATTATCAGCGTGATCTTGCAAAGCAAAGGTGCTGGGCTGGGAGGCTTAGCCGGCGGCGATACTGGTGGTGTTTTCACCGCCCGTCGAGGTGTTGAAAAGACACTTTTCCGTGCAACCATTGTTTTGAGCGTTATTTTCTTCGCGTTGGCGATTGCAGCTGTACTGGTTTCTCGCTAAGCAAAACGCGTATTAAGAAAGGTCGTTTTCTTGGTGTTGGGTCTATAGATTCAGCTTCGAGAAAAGACCTTTCTTTTTTATTATAAGACCTAAGACTTTGGAACTGAGTCTAAGACTTAAGATTTTTCTGAAGTCTGATGCCTTAGGTCTAAAGTCTAAAATCTATGAAAAAACTTCGTTGGCAAATTCTTGTTGTTATCATCACATTGGTTCTTGTTGGGATTTTGTTATTAAGTCAGCAGCCAGTTAGTCAAATAACAACTATTCTCACTCAGCCGACTAGCGGAGGGGTTTATACCGAAGCACTGATCGGCTCAATGAGTCGTCTAAACCCCATCTTGGATAGAAATAACGCAGCCGACCGTGACGTAAATAGGCTCCTCTTTAGTGGCTTGATTCGTTTTGATTCGCGTGGGATGCCTCTCCCCGACCTCGCAGAAGCGTGGGGAACCTCGCAGGATGGCACGATCTACAACTTCTCCATCCGCCCCAATGCAATTTGGCACGATGGGCAACCTGTCACCTCAGACGATGTGATCTTTACCATCGAGCTGATAAAAAATAACATCTCCTTTTACCCGGCTGATGTCAAAGCCCTCTGGGACGAAGTCGAGATCAGGCGTTTGGATGAGAAAACCATGCAATTTCGCCTGCCAGAACCCTTCGTCCCCTTCCTCGATTATTTGACCTTTGGCATACTCCCTCAACATCTTCTGGGAAGTATTCCTGCTGACCAGATCGCGAATGCAGAGTTCAACCTGAGTCCTGTAGGGAGTGGGCCTTACCAATTTGATCATCTTCTCGTCGAAGATGGGCAAATTACAGGTGTGGTCTTGACCGTTTTTCAGAAATATCACGGGCAAGAGCCTTATATCCCGCAGATGGTATTTCGTTATTACCCCTCAGCTGCTGCCGCGCTAGATGCTTATCAGCAAGGCGAAGTAATGGGGATCAGTCAAATCACCTCTGATATTCTCGATAGTGCACTCATCGAAGAGAATCTTTCTCTTTATACGAGCCGCCGCCCAGAGATGAGTTTGATTTTCTTCAATCTCGATAATGGCGAAAAGCCTTTCTTTCAGGAATATCCTGTGCGAGAAGCCCTTTTAACGGGACTCAATCGTCAGCGCATGATCAATGATCTTTTACGTGGCCAAGCTATTCCGGCGGACGGTCCCATCCTGCCAGGCTCATGGGCTTATTACAATGGCGTTGAACATATTGCCTATGATACCGATGCTGCTTTATCCATCCTAAAGAGGGAAGGTTATGTTATCCCTGCCCAGGGTGGTGAAGTGCGTGCAAAAGACGGGCAATTTTTAGCTTTTACATTATTGCACCCCAACGATACTTTGCACACTGCGCTGGCTGAATATGTCAAGCGAGATTGGGCAAAATTAGGTGTGCAGGTTAGCTTGGTCTCTCTTCCTTATGAGCAACTAATTCATGAAAATCTTGCTAATCGCCAATATGAAGCCGCGTTGGTAGACTTGAACTTAAGCTATACCCCTGACCCTGACCCTTACCCATTTTGGCATCAAGCAGAAGCGAAAGGCGGGCAAAATTATGCCCAATGGGATAATCGTGCCGCCAGCGAATACCTTGAAAGGGCGCGTGTCACCGCCGATATTAACGAGCGAGCGCGTCTTTACCGAAATTTCCAGGTCATCTTTGCCGACGAACTTCCTGCCTTGCCGCTTTACTTCCCGACCTACACTTTTGCGGTAGACGCCCAGGTCAATGGTGTGCAAGCCGCCTCCCTTTATGATACAAGCGACCGTTTTAGTAGCGTCTCCGCTTGGCATTTGCTCACTCGCCGTGCCATTGACCTGACCCCAGCACCATAATTGAAGGTTGAAAAAATGCCTACGCTTGAAAAAGACCAAAAATATCTCGAATCTGCCATCCCGGAACTGAAAAATTATCTACTTTCAGATACTCTTTATTACCCGATGGGACAACTGCCGCGCCTGACCATTGGCGGATTATTGCTGGCCCAAAAACGTCTTCAAGCTGGGAATCGCAGGACGCACTTGTTCCCAAAGCTTGATTCCGTTAAAACAAAGTGGTACGCGGCGTGGACAAAAAAATCCGCCCGCGAGATCGAATCCCGTCTGGCGCTCTGGCGCAATTACCTTAACGACTATCAAAATAAACCTGCCGAATACGCCACTGATTATGTCAATGAAGTTCGCTGGCGCGTCATGCTCGAGTTACTTGTTGACGAGATGGACGAAATGCCTCCTGAACTCATTTCTTTGGACCAACTTCTGCGCACAAAACTAAAAGAGAGTAATTTTATTTGGGATGTGCATTTGCAAAATGAATTTCCTGAAAATAAGTTTTGGTTTTTATACGGGAGCCTGTAAACGGGAGTCCAATAACTCCAGTTATTGGCTATGCTGCACAAGGAGAATTAATGACTGACAATCGCGAGAAAGCCTTGGCTTATGCTCAGGAAAATAAAGAAAAATTTCTCGATGAACTCAAAGAAGTTCTTCGAATTCCTTCTGTTTCTACTGATTCTGCCCATAAAGACGATATGCTCCGCACTGCTGAGTGGATGGTAGAAAAACTAAAAGAATTGGGGATGGAGAATGTCGAAATTTTCCCCACCGCAAAACATCCCGTTGTTTATGCCGATTGGCTCCACGCAGAAGGTGCGCCAACGGTCTTGGTTTATGGGCATTACGATGTTCAGCCTGCCGACCCTCTCGAATTATGGGAAACGCCTCCTTTTGAGCCTTCGCAGCGAGGGGATTCTCTCCATGCGCGCGGCGCGTCTGATATGAAAGGGCAAGTTGTAGCAACACTAAAAGCAGTTGAAGCCATCGTCAAAAGCGGCGGGCTCCCAGCGAATGTCAAATTTATGATCGAAGGCGAAGAAGAAATCGGATCGCCAAATTTGGTCGAATTCATGGAAACGCACAAAGAACTTCTTGCTGCTGATTTTTGTCTAAACGCCGATGCAGGGATGCTTGGCAAAGAACTCCCTAGCATTACCTACGCCCTGCGTGGATTAGCTTATTTTGAAATTCATGTTAACGGGCCTAGCCATGATTTGCATTCTGGTCTTTTTGGCGGCGCGGTGCGTAATCCGGCTAATACACTGATGACTCTTATTGCTGGCATGAAAGATGCTGATGGGCATATTCACTTGCCTGGATTTTACGATAAGGTTCGCTCCCTAGATGATGAAGAACGCGCGCAACTGGCACGTTTGCCCATGAAAGAAGAATTCTTCCTCAAGCAAACAGGTTCTCCCGCCCTTTGGGGAGAAAAAGGCTATACATCCGTTGAGCACGTTGGCGCACGTCCCACCCTCGATGTAAACGGGATGCTCTCTGGCTTCACTGGCGAAGGTGCTAAAACAGTTCTTCCCGCAAAGGCGATGGCAAAAATATCTATGCGTCTTGTTCCTGACCAAACTCCAGACGAAGTCTATTTGCAACTTAAACAATATATGGAAGAAAATACCCCCGAAGGCGTAAGTTGGGATATTAAAATCGAACATGGCGGCAATCCCTCTATTTCAGAGCGAGATGGCGTGGGCGTACGCGCAATGGCAAAGGCCTTCAAAGATGTTTGGGGTGTTGATCCCCTTTTCAAACGCGAGGGTGGCTCCATCCCCGTTGTGGGGAATATGCAGGATATTCTCGGCATCGAATCTGTGCTAACAGGATTTGGCTTGCCCGATGATCGTATCCACTCGCCCAACGAAAAGCAGGATTTGCCGACTTGGTATCGCGGTATTGATGCCTTAATTCACTTTTTCTACAATTTAAGATAATTAGAAGGATTTTATAGGTAATTTTATGGAAGACAGACTGATCTCATACGGTGGACAAGCCGTAATCGAAGGTGTAATGATGCGCGGGCGGAATGCTTTCGCGATTGCCATGCGTAGCCCCGAAGGCAATATTGAAATACATGTTGAAAAGCTGGCAAAAATATATAAAAGCCGTTTGGCAAAAACGCCTTTTGTGCGTGGACTTGTTCTGCTCTGGGATGCAATGGGGCTGGGCATGCGTGCTCTGACCATTTCAGCAAATCTCCAAAGCGGAGAAGACGAAAAGCTCGAAGGACCCGCGCTCTACCTAACTTTGACATTTTCTCTGCTCCTCAGCATAGGCTTATTCTTTATGCTTCCTGCCACTGCTGGCGGTCTAGTAGAACGTTATTTTGAATGGAACGCCTGGTGGGGCAATTTGCTCGAAGGTGCTGTGCGAATTCTCATTCTGGTTGGATACGTTTGGGCGGTTGGGCTAATGCCAGAAATTCAGCGCGTTTATTCTTATCATGGCGCAGAGCATAAAACCATCAACGCTTTTGAAGATGGCGCAGAACTAACCCCTGAAATCGTTGCTACTTATTCACGTGAACACGCCCGTTGCGGCACAGCTTTTTTGCTGACACTTGTCCTTTTCTCTATTATTGTCTATTCAATACTAGGGCCAATGCCACTTGGCTTGCGTCTACTCAGTCGATTATTGCTCATTCCCGTTATTGCAGGCATGGCATACGAATATATTAAATGGACAGCTGCTCATCTCGATTCTCGGATCGTTCAAGCTCTTGTGCGTCCTAATATGGCTTTGCAACTTCTCACCACTCATGAGCCAGACCTAGAAATGCTTGAGGTGTCTATTGCTTCTTTCGAAGCCATGCGAGAAGCTGAGCACGAATTCGATAAATAAACTTGCAATGGTATAATGCTGTTCTTAGACAGAGATACAAGCTAAAAACTTAGCGCACAAAGCGACAAGTCTATAGTCGGGTAACCAGCTAGAATTATATGGTCGTAAAAATGACAGATTCGTTTTAGCGTACGTGGTCTAGAGTTGTCTCTGACTACGTATTTTTATCAGAACGATGTCTGTTTGTTCACCCATATAACTCTTATTTGAGGAGAGTTTGGATGGTAATTAAATATGAGAGAAGGCAAGAATTTCACAGAGAAAATCGCAGATCTGATCACAGAAATCGAGTTTGCGCTTCAATGGAAGCAAGCGATTATTCTCTTTGCTATTTATCGCTCATCTCATGTTTTGGATGATGCCGAAGCAAGCCTCGAGACAAAATTAAAATTACGGGGGCAGGAGCTAGTGCGGGTTCGCGTGCGTAGCGATTTATCCAATGTGATTGATACTATTGAAAAAGAAAATCAAGCAAAGGGCGTATTTTCTATCGCTGACTTCAGTCAAGGAGGGGGAGTAGATCGTGCCGATTCATACCGCTTATTAAATTTGCATCGAGAGTATTTCATCGAAGAAAAAATTCGTGCAGTTTTTTGGTTGACTAAGGATGAAGCCCAATCTCTCTCTGCCTTTGCCCCTGATTTTTGGGCTTTTCGCCATCGGATTATTGACTTTGTACGTAACCGCGCAACACCAGAGCGTTCAGCCTCCTTTCAAGGGTTGACATGGGTAGAGTGGCCTTGGCATCTTTTTGAAAGTGATACCAAAGCCGCTTTGAATTATAGAATACAATTATTAGAAGAACTGTCGAAAGAGTTTGAAGCAAGCGTGATGCGCGCAGATTTGTGTGGTGAAATAGCTGGGATATATGTACAAGACAAGAAATACGCTGATGCACAGGCGATTATTGAACAGGGATTGGATAATATATCTGAGCTATCGGTACCTCAAGTTGAAGCACGTTTGCTAATTGCCTTAGCGATTGTTTTGATTCAGATGGATGCCTACGAAGAAGCGTATGTTCACCTGCAAAAAGTAGTGCTTCTAGATGAGAAAACCCCTCTTGTTTTTAGCCTGCTTGCGCAAACAAGCAGGTTAGCAGGCCGACGCACTAAAGCCTTGGCTTTTATAAAAAGAGAGCTTAGTCTATACTCGAAAAGTGCTTTTGCATGGAACGAATGTGGTAATATCTACGCAGATTTGGGGAGGACAGAAGATGCAATATCCTCCTATGAAAAAGCTTTCTCTATTTTTCCAGAACAAATAATTCCTGCCTTAAATAGATGTGCGGTGTTGGCATCGGCAAATCGTCTTGATGAAGCCTTAAATTTTTTAGGCAAAATCGATTTGTCTCAGGCAATTGATTTGGAAAAAGTAAAAAACACACAAGGTTTTGAATTCTTGAATATTTAGGTTTTTTTTATAAAAAGGTTTGAGCTTATTCATGGCAAATATGATAGCGATTGAGTTTTCAATTATAACGGTTCTAACAATTTCCTTTTTTCTAAGCATATATTTCATAAAGAGAAAAAAAAGGGGAGCATACAGTTATTTCCTGTTGAATTTCTCTGCCCTCCTAAGCTATATTAGTATTGTTCTTTTTTCTCATAGCGTAATAGATCAGCTTAGAGACGCATTACTAATATTGCATTTGGGTAACGCAGGGTGCGCTACAGCAATACTTTTTTTCTCATTTGAGCATACCAACCAGAAGATGTGGATGAGATTTCCGCGTATACTTCTTTTCTTCTTAGAGCCCATTATTTCTTATGTGCTCGTTGTGGTTTTCTTTGCAGATGAATATGCGATGAGAGGTATTTTCTCAGTGCTGCCAGATTATTTACAAGGGGTAGATTATTTACATGTTTTCTACATCACACTACTGCTAATTATTAGTATTGTCGTTTTTGCACCGAGATTTTCTGAAGGAGAACGTACTTCGAGAAGTAGAAGGATTCTAAAATTTAGTATAATTTTTGTGCCTATATTGCCCGCAGCTCTCCAGATTAATCATCTTTTTTCTCCCTATCTTTTAGAAACATTTTCATTTGTTTTTAGTAGCGTATTAATGGGGATAAGTTTAATCTATACTCCCGTAACTGAATTTGTACCTTGGTCCCGCAAGCATGTGGTAGACCATATGCAAGAAGGGTGGGTGGTTGTAGATTCAGAAAATCGCATTGTTGACATTAACTCCTTTGCAAAAATATTATTGAATATTTCAAAAAAGAAGACTTATGGAACGCATGTAAAGGAGATGTTTTTTCGATGGCCAAATATTCTGAAAATACTAGCGAGCGACCAAGATGCAGATGTCAGAGTCTCTTTTAACACAAAAGGCCGTTTTTTATATCTTCATGTCAAAGTTTTGCTTTTAAAAAATCCTATGGGCGCAACCATAGGGCAATTGATCCTCCTTCGTGATTATACAGAACATCGTCAGGCAGAGGAATCTCGACAGTTAGCAAGGGACGAGATGTTTAGTCTTTTACACTCGATTTCTGGGGCTGCTAGCCGGTCTGAAAATACAATAGAGTTTATTACGGCATCTATGTATCAAGTGGCCTATTCTTTTATGAGCCAATCTATAGCAATATTTTTTAATGATAAGGAAGCGGACAATCAACGTTTTTTGCTTGCGGCGCATCAAGGGATAGACGATAATTGTTTAGAGGGATTGGCTTTTGTTGATGAAAAAGATGCGTTAATTTCTGAGATTATAAAATCTCGAAAATCAATACAAATTAAAGATACTCGCACTGATAACAGAATTTCTGTGGCTTTGGTTAATGTTTTTTCGGAAGATTTGTTATTTGTCCCAATTATTTCGGAAGAAGATTTTTTGGGATTGATTCTCATTTCTTGCGAAGGTCCAGGTTATAGTGAAAATGAAATTACTCGTCTTGAAATTGTGGCAGAGCAGGTGGGGTCTTTTGTAAGAATTGAGCGTCGCCGACATATCGCCAGCACGCTTTCTGAGCGTCAACGGTTAATTCGTGATTTACACGATTCTGTAACACAGCGTCTTTATGCCCTTGTCATGACAGCTGAAGCTGCGAAACTGGGAATGGAATCTGGAAATATATCGCAATCGAGTAAAGTAATAGCCCAACTTTCACTACATGCACATCAAGCGCTAAAGGAAATGCGCCTCTTTTTACATAAACTTCAACCCATTGATCTGGAGAGAGAAGGGTTAGCGGCTGTTCTTATGCACCGCTTAGAGGCAGTTGAAGGCAGAGCCGGTTTAGAAAGAACCATAGATATTGATGAAAATTTGGGTCTTAATCCAGAAGAAGAACTTGCTCTTTTTTTCATTGCTCAAGAAGCACTAAATAATATTATCAAGCATGCTAATGCGAGTTTTATAAAGGTAAAATTGAAGAAGAGAAGCGTTGGTATTATTCTTGAAGTACATGATAACGGAAAAGGATTTGAACTAGATAAAGTAAACCGTTATGGATTAGGTTTAAATAATATGAGCGAGCGAGCCAAACAAATTAACGCTATTTTGAAGATTAGCTCTGCGCGTAATATAGGCACGAGGGTTGTTGTCTTACTTCGTGATGCTGATCTTCCAATGGCGATTGAGGAAAAATGAGCAAGCCTATTAGGGTTATTGTTGTAGAAAACCAAACCGTGGTCAGACAAGGACTGGTGGCCATTCTTTCTTTTCACGATGATGTCGATGTTGTTGGCGAAGCCCAGAATGGTCTTGAAGGGATAAAGGTTGTTGAAGAACTTAAACCAGACGTTGTTCTTTTGGATTTGATGATGCCCGTTTTAGATGGTTTGTCTACAATTCCAAAGATACTAGAAATTGCTCCGGATACTGGTATTATTATCGTAACTGGTTATGGACAGGCAGAGAATATTTTTAAAGCAATTAAATCAGGAGCTAAAGGGTATTTGCTAAAGGATTCTTCGCATGAGCAATTGGTTGACGCAATTAAGAGCGTTTATCAGGGCGAAGCATTTATCCCTCCATCAATGGCTTTGAGAATGATTCGTGAAATGAATGAGTTCTCTCCAGAAATAAATGATAAACATTCTCTTACAAAAAGAGAGATGGAAACATTAAAGCTTATTGCGCAAGGTTTATCAAACCATGATATTGCTAAAGAAATGGTCGTAAATGGACGTACGATCTCTAAATATGTTAGTAATATTTTGCAAAAACTTCACTTGGAGAATAGAACGCAAGCTGCCTTATATGCTTTGCGGGAAGGGATAACAGAATTAGACGATGAATAAAAACTTCGGGAATAAATTCTCGGAGTTTTTGCTTTTAAGCTCTCAGTGAGCTGACTTGTTTTTGTGGGTGGCGGTCAAATTATCAGTGATGCTCTCGCTGGATTTGGACCCTTTCGGGCATAGGCAATCTAGCGAGTTTTCGCAGCGAAAACGGGGATTAGAAATCCTTTCTGAGTCCTGCTCATCATTTACTAGTATTAGCAGAATGCCCCGTTCTGTGAACGGGGATGAATGCCCGTTTTGGCACCGCGTCGCAAAGCGGAGCTGTAAAGCAAATCTGAGCGCACAGCGTGCGAAGATTTGCGCAGTGATTCCCCGACCTGTGGTCGGGGAAGTTCACTATAACGCTGAATAACAAGAAGGCATATCCCATAGTTGTCGCAAACTGCATATAAATGACCGCTTTTAGGGCTGTTTTTGTATGGTCATTATTGTGGTAAGAGATGCTTGTTTTATGGTGGTTGAAAATATGGCTTAATGTCTAGTTTATATGGTGGTATTAGTGTAGTTAATATGTGTCTGATAGTGGGTATCCTATGGTCAAAAAACAGGGAGCTTTTTGTGCAAAAAAATATGGTTTATATGCGTTTTTTTCCTTCTCTAAACTGATTCCAGAAAACCTTCTAAACGCTATATTCACGACAGGCTTTTTTGTCTAAGATATAGCCAATAACCAAATAAGATAGCTAAAGGGGCAGAAGAATTGCCCTATGTCAAAAAAGAAATCATTGAACCCTACAAAAGAAAGTGCAGGAATTATGTTTTATGGACGATACACAATTCAACTTAGTGCTAATAAAGCCCTTGCTTTCCCAGAGCATTTTGCAGATGAGCTTACTGGCAATATCTTTGTAGTTCAAGGATTTGATCGTAATTTGCTTGTTATGCCTGAGAAATCTTTCTTTCTTTTATATCAACGCGTAACAAGTCTAAATATGGCAGATCCTTTGGCAAGAATGCTGCTTCGATTATTTCTAGGGAATACTATCCATGCTGAACTGGATGAAGATCGACAAATGCATTTGTCTGAACACTTATATGAATATGCAAAGCTTTCTCCGGGTGGGTCTGCTATCTGCGTAGGGCAGGGAGATCATATTGAAATATGGTCTCCTAGATATTGGGAAAATCAGAATATTGACTTATCAGATGCGGCTACGAATTCACATCGTTTTGCTTCTCTGGATATACGATTTTAGGAAGGATTAAAAACATGGATGAGCTTCATTACGAATTTGCAAAAGATTTTGATAGAGCTTGGCTAAACTTTGAGCTAGATCTTCCTTTGCATCCACAAGCGGATGGCAAGGCAAATCCATTTTATGTAGATCGTTTTGGGAATCCCTTAGCTGAGCTAAAGGACGCGCTTTTGGCTCCATTTCATAAGCCACCTAAATTTTTCTTTTCAGGACATCGCGGTTGTGGAAAGTCTACCGAACTTTTGCATCTTCTAGGCGATGCAGAGATTCAGGAAAAATATTGGCCCATAAACTTTAGTATCCGACAGGATGCAGATATTGTTGATATTGATTTTAAGGATGTATTGCTTGCAATAGGTGGGCGCTTGTATCGTGAGTATCGACAAGCAGGAGGTGAGTTGCCTGAACATCTTCTCCAAGAACTCAGTAATTGGAAAGGGAAGGTTACACATGAAGTTGGCACAATTCAAGAGGGGCGTATGTCAAGTGAGATTGGAGCTGATCTTGATGCTTACTTTGTAAGTGCGGGCTTGCGAATGAGATTAGAACCTGCAAGAAGGGTTGAGATTAGGCAAACCTTTGAAAAAGACATCACAGGGTTGATAGCTGTAATAAACGCGATCTCTTCTGCAATTTATGCCAAAGAAAAACGCTATCCTCTGGTTTTGATTGATGATATGGATAAGCCAGAATTAGAGAAAGCACGTGCTATTTTTCATGATCGTCGTGAAATTATGACACAACCAAATTGCGTTATTGTCTACACGGTTTCAAGTGCGTTATTTTATAGCAAAGAATTTGATGCTATTCGCGATCAAGCCATTTTCTTACCGAATATCAATATAACTAAGTCTTTACCTGAGGGATCTGTTCTTCAAGAAGGCATAAGTACTTTGAAAAAATTCATTAAATTAAGGATGTCTCCAGCCCTAATAGAGTCAGAGGCGGCAGAGCTTGCGATCCAATATAGCGGTGGTGTTTTTAGGGAAATGGCTCGTATTATGCGTACCTCTATCGGACGTGCACGTCGCCGTAAAGCTTCTATCATCGAGGTAGCTGATATTGAATGGTCTGCAACCGAAATTCGCAATGAGTACCGTCGAATCCTTGATAAAGAAGATATCAAGCTTCTTCGGCGAATCCATAAAACAAAGCGTCTCGAGTATGTAGATCGCTTGCGCCCCCTTATGCAATTGTTGGCTGTTCTTGAGTATCGTGAATACCGTGATGGCGAAAATTGGTGTGATATTCATCCGGTTTTAAGGAATTTAATCGATGTCTAAACAAGAACTTCTTTTATCTTCTTATAAAGCGCAATTAGAGAAACTCTCTGGTGATATTCTCCTGTCTGTACGTTGGGATAAGCCGGCGATCTTTTGGGCAATTTATGAAAACACTTTTTCAGGGGCAAAAGCTGTTTCTGATTTAGAGGCGCAGCTTATACGGCAGGGACAGTATATCCACCATATCACCCCTGATGTTGATGGGAAAAACAATATCATTGACGAGATCACGCATAATAACCACTGGCATGAAACAATTTTTTTTATCATGCATATGGGAAGCAGCACAAATGAAGACATATATAAATCACTTGGGTCTCAAAGTGATTTCTTTACCAATAATCGAATTCGCGTAGTCTACTGGCTGGCAGAGGCAGATTTTCTTTCATTCGTAGAACATTTACCTTCATATTGGTTCTCTCAATATAAACTTGCTGAGTTCTCAGATTCCCCTGATTTAGACCATGTTCTTTCCACGATTATCACACAAACATGGCAAGACCTTAGTAAGTTAGAGAAAGAGGAAGAGCAAGAGGAAGAAAACGCCCACACCTCATTAGAGGAGTTGCTTTCTTTGGACATGCGTATCGATATGAATAAGTTAATTCAGCGTGCGCATATATTTATCAAGCTCGGTATTTTTTATTTGAGAAAGCAGAAATATAAAAAGGCTTCACGCTTTTTAAATAAAGCTGCTGAAATAGCAGAAATTATCCAGGACGAAGAATATTCTCTGGAAGTTGAAATATTAACTGCTTTGTTAATGGCCAAGAAAGAGGAATATGACAGTGCAATGTGGATTAAGGAAAAAGTTTCTTTGGTTTCACCTGAGAAAAGTTCAACTTGGAATGTCCTTGGAGAACTCTATGCGCTCTTATTTATGTTTGATGAATCCCTTCTAGCCTATCAAGCTTCTCTAGTTCTATCTCCTGAAGACCCAGTGAGTTGGCAGGGACTGGGCGAAGTCTTTCTTCAGCTTGGTCAATTTTCTAAGGCAATTGATGCCTTTGAAAAAGTTCTTCGTTTCGCACCAAACTTTTCCCGTGCTTGGCTGGGCCTTGGAAAAGCATATTTGGCAGAAAACAACTCATCGAAAGCAATTAATGCCTATACAGAATCTCTTGAGATCAATTGGAACCAAGCGGATATTTGGCTCGAGGTAGGACGTCTTGCTGAAGATGAAGTTGCTCAAGTTGCCCTTCGGCGTGGATTAGATCTCTATCCCCAAAAGGCTCTCGCCTGGAATCTTCTCGGCAATATCTATTATCGTTCTGAGAAGTTCAATCAGGCAATTCAGGCATACTATCGATCTGTTCAACTTAAGAAAGACTGTGGTTGGGCTTATGCCAATATGGCATTGGTTTATACACAGCGCAAACAATATGAAAATGCCACCCTGCTCTATATCAAAGCTCTCCAAACTCTTCAGGATGATCAGGAAAAATCGAATGTTCTATATAAACTGGGAAATGCCTATAGAGATTCACATAAATATCGGAGAGCAGTTAACGCATATCAAGAAGCCAGCGGCCTATATGCAGGGAGTAGTTTTTTGGATAAGAGACTCCTGATGCCAGGCCCATTTAGAGATGATGTAGCGGCTCCCGAAGCACTTACTCTACCTCAGCGAGAAAACAAACGTGATAATGAGCCTGCTTCCAAACCCCAAAAATCTGCCCCAATTCAGGTGATTCTTAAACCTAGATTGAAGAAAGGTGACGAAAATATGATGCTAAGAAAAGTTTTAGAAACAAATAAAAAAGCGCGTAAAGTGGAATATTGGCTAGAGCTTGGTAATTATTATGTGCGCAATCATATGTATGATCTGGCAGAAGATGCCTTTTCAATTGCGGTGGATCTTGATCCCAATAATGGTTGGTCTTATTACAACCTGGCTTTAGCAAATACAGTGAATGGGGCATATAGGGATGCCGTTCCACTGTACGAGAAAAGTATCAATCTTTTCGAAGAGAAAAAAGATAAAGCCTCCTCGTGGAATCAACTGGGAAATGTTTATCGTCGGCTCAATGAGCCTTCTTTAGCGGTAGCAGCTTATGAGAAAGCGCGTGTCCTTGATCCTCCTAAGTCAACGCTTCTTTCTCGTGCTCGTTCAAGCCTGATGAGTAATTGCTACGCAAAATAAAAATCATACAAGAATGACTTTTTTAAATTTCGCCCAGATAGGCAACAGCTTCTATCAACTTCAGAAAATTTATGCAAAAAGAACAGTTTCTTGTCCGGCGAAAAGCTGAGTTGCTCATTTTTTATGGGCAGAAGGGAGTTTATGGAAAAAAAGGATAGTAAGTACGAAAGAGCAGGAGAGAATATCTCCTAGCTGTAAAAGAATGTATATAAAAAACAGGAGAGAAAAATGAGTAAGCATCAGTTATGGAATGAATTAGGAAATGTATATATTAATTCTGGCGCATTTGAAGAAGCAATTCAGGCGTATAGAAAATCTATTGAAATTAGTCCAGAGTTTGGCTGGGCGTATAACAACATGGCTTTAGCCTATATGCGTTTGGGGCAGCCTGAAATTTCAATACCCTATTATCAGCGCAGCATAGAGCTTTTGAGTGAATTTAAAGATAAAGCTGTTGCGTGGCATCGCATGGGAAACTCATATCAGGTAATGGACGATATAGAGAATGCTGTTCTTGCATTTCAACGTGCAGTCAACCTGGACTTGGACAATACCAAATATCGTCACGATTTAGCTGTGGCAAAAGCAGAATATACTTATGAAGAAGAGGAAATTAAAGAAGAAGCACTCGAAATCGAAAAAGAAAAAGAAACAGCAGAGACAGTTGTAGAAGATCAAGAAATTGAGTCTGTGGATGAAGCTGTAGCTGAAGAAGAAAGTGCCGGGCAAGGTGAATACTCTTCCTGGATTGAGAAAACGATTGAAAAACTTGCCGATAAAGCACTCAAGAAAAAAGCCGCCGCCTTTGAATACGAAACGATTGTCTTCCCTGAAGGCGTTGTTCCGGAAGAAGCCATTGCTGATTTAATGACTCTTGTAGAAGGCAATTCAGTCGAAAGATTTTTCTCTGAAAGTGAAGAGCCTGCTGAAGAAGAAACCGATATCGAAGAATTACCAGTGTTAGAAGTTGAAAATCAGGTAGTTGAAGCACCGCTTTCTGAAGAGGAAGACATCGAGGAAAAGGAAGATAGCCCCGAAGAATTACTTCTATTAGAAATGGATACGGATGAAGAAACAGAAGAATTAGCCGATGAAGATGCTGCTGATATAGATTTGCTAGAATCTGATACTTTAGATACAGAAGCAGAAGTTGACGTAGCTGAAGAAGAAATCCATGAAGATGAACAGATCGAAGCTGTTCTCAAAAGTGCTTCTCCTCTTCCTGCCGCGATTGCAAAAGACTTGATCCCTGCATTTGCCACTGTACAGGACGAAGAACTGGATGCCAGCCTGGAAAACTTGATGAGCGAGATTTCGCAGGAAATTGATCTTGACGAGCAGGAACTCGAAGATGAGCTTCATGAAGAAGACAGCTTCTTTGTATCGGAATTGGAAGAAGAATTCCTGGAAGATATTGCCGAAGAAGTTAAAGAAGAAGTCGTAGAGGAAGTTCTTACACAGGAGCTTACCGAAAAAGTGACAGAAGAGACGGTCTTGGAAGACATCGAAGCCTTTGAAGAAGATCTTACAGAGGAAATCATCGAAGAAGAAGTTGTAGCAGAAGATCACGACATAACAGAAAAAGACCTGGACGCGGAAAGCAAAGATGATCTCGAAGAAGAACTTTCGGAAGAAGAGCTTGTCGAAAATGATGCTGTCCTTCTTGAAAGCCCCGAGGAAGTCGCAAAAGAAGAGTCTCTTTTCAATAAAATTCTTTCCGATAAAGGGAATGGCAATGGAAACGGAAATGGAAATGGTAATGGTTCCGCAACAGGCATAAGCTCAGCGAGAGTATGGAGCGAGCTTGGCAATGTTTTCTACCGAGAAGGCATTTTTGATGGTGCACAAATTGCCTACAAAAAAGCAATAGAACTGGACGATAAATTTGGTCTGGCGTTCAATAACCTGGCTCTATTGCATGTTCAGGACGGAAAATATGAAGAGGCTGTGCAGCTATATCAAACCAGTGTTGGTCTAATTGAAAATAGCAATGCGCAGGCTATTTCCTGGAACAATCTTGGGAACGCTCACCGCGCGCTAAAGGCATATGATGAAGCTGAAAAGGCCTACCGAAAAGCTGATGACCTTGTTGGTGAAAAAATTGCTATTGAAAATTCGACACGCTATGGCTTGATTGATGATACAAGTTCCTCATAAATAAAAGGAGAAACCCAATGGGTGAATATACTATTTGGAACGAAATAGGCACTCTCCATTTCAATACAGGCTCCTATTTGCAAGCAAGGAGAGCATATCAACGAGCTGTAGATGTTGGCGGTGGAAAGGTCCCAATGCAGAATTTGGCCTTGGCTTATCTCAAAGAAAATGAGATCGCAAAAGCTGTGTCTGTATATAAAAAAATGGTTGAAGAAGCCGCTGATAGTGAAGAGAAAGCAGGTCTGTGGCAGCGGATCGGCGAATTATATTCACTATTGGATGAGCACGATAATGCTTCCCAAGCCTATCATTTTGCAGGCATAGAGATGCCCGTGAATGAAAAAGAGAAAGATTGGCAAGCTCACCTTGTTCCAAGATCAATTTTTGGCGAAAAGGAAAGAGCAGAATTGGATGAAGCACCGATGCCAAGTGTGGACGAGGAGCCGGCTCACGTTGAAATAACCGATGCGCTCCCCAGAGACGGCTCTCTCGTTCACATTAACATCGAAGAGATTTACGTTAACCCCGTGCAGCCTCGCGTGCATATTGATATAGAGTTCCTCGCTGAATCAATTCGTGAGTACGGGATCATTCAACCACTCACCGTTACGCCACCCAGTGAGCAAGATGAGCGTTATACGCTTATTTCAGGCGAGCGTCGTTTGAAAGCAGCGCGCCAGGTAGGCTTGGATACAGTCCCAGCCATCATTCGTGACGTAGATGAAACGCTGCGCCTAAGATTAGCCTTGGTAGAGAATGTACAGAGAAGAAATTTATCTTTGTTCGAAGAGGCTGTGGCATACGAAGAAATGAAAAATGAGCTTGATTTATCTGCTAATGAGATCGCCAAGCTAATTGGTAAAAATGCTATTGCGGTAAAAAATCTTCTACATTTATTGGAGATGCCAAAAAATATCCAGCGCGCATTAGAGTCGGGGCGGATTTCTGAAGAACACGCTCGTTCTCTCTTTCTTTTGGAAGACGAGCGCGTGCAGAAGAAAGCTCTTCAGGAAGTTTTAGATGATGAGTTGTCTGTCCGCAAAACAAAAACGCTGGTGAGATCTATGCTTCGGGAAAGCATGCAAGTAAAAGATGCAGGCGCTTCCACTAACGAGCAGTATTTTGCAGAAGAAATTGAAGAAGCCGGCACGCCATTTGTGGCAGCAGATGTTGTGCCCGCTTCTGAAGTGATTTCTGAAATGCCTATAGAAGCACCTGAAGTAATGGAAGAAATGGGTAGCGAAGATGAGGAGATGGAAAGCGAAGCATTTGAAGATGATGTCATAGAAGGAGATGAAACTTACTCAGATGAATTAGAAGTCGTTGAAAGCACCGAAGAAGCTGAGCTCATCACCTTTGGTGAGCCTTCATTGCCACAAACAGCAGACTTTGAAAACCCGCATCAATCTTATAGCGACGAAGAAATAGATAAGCGCATTTTGACATTCAAGCGTGTGACAGAGGAAAATCCCAATAACGACAAAGCTTGGTACAGATTAGGAAATCACTATGTCCACTTAGGTGACACCGAAGCAGCAATTGATGCTTATTCAAAAGCGATAGATATTGCCCCTCATCGTAGCGAGTATCTATATCAATTAGGGCAAGTCTATTTGTCGAATCAGCGTTTTGCCGAAGCTGCTGAAATGCTGGAGCTGGTGGTAGCCGCAGATGGAAAGAATACTTTTGCTCGTTGTGCGTTGGCGAGTAGCTACCGCCATTTGGATATGGACGACAAGGCAAAGGTTCATCTTGATATCGTTGCCCCTAAGATGCGATATGAGAAAAACTATAACCGAGCTTGTTTTGAAGCAATTCAGGGAAATGTAGAGAACTCAGTCGAATTCTTGCAAGTTGCTCTAGTGCAGAACGAAGCAACCATTGAGAAAATTCAGAGCGATGCTGATTTTGACTTTGTTCGCGATGACCCAATATTTGTTGAGTTTCTAGAAACAGAAACGCTTTCTCTCAGTACGATGTAGAAAGCCCATCATTGCTAAAAAAGCTTTTTGCAACTCATTTTCTCTCCGCCGAAACACAATTTGCAAGAAGTTTTTATAGATAGAAAGCCTTGTGGAGTCCCCAAACCTCTGCAAGGCTTTTCTTTTTCTTAGGCATTATTATTACCCCTAACTTTTTTGATTTTAGGCTTGCTCGGTGTCTCGATCTAGCCATAACTCGCGGTATTTTCGATTCCAGTCAATCGTGAAGCGGAAAGCGACTACCAATCCTGCGGTAGCCATTACCCACAGTTCTGTCCCACGGAAGTGGAGCAGCCAAAGCAAAATGGGGGCGAGCAATCCCGTAAATAACGCGGCGCGCGCCGAATGGCGGATGATGAGTACGAGAAATATCAGCAAAGCGAGCACTATCAAAAAAGTGAGCGGATAAACTGCTAACATTGCCCCGCCAGCTACAGCAAGCCCCATCCCACCCCGAAAATTGGCGAAAAGGGGATAGCAGTGTCCGGTTACAGCGAAACCAGCGACAATTGCCACCGACCAAGCTGGAAATCCCGCGCGAAGCGAAAAGTAAACGGGCAAGAATCCCTTCAAGATGTCGAGCAGTAAAACAGCGGCACCGGCTGTGAATCCCGCTTGTCTGATCGTATTCGTTGCGCCGACATGCCCGGAGCCGCCATCCCGTATATCAATATTCTTAACGAGACGCGTAACCCATAAACCAAAGGGGAGTGAGCCAGCCAGGTATCCGATAATCCAATAAAGGATCACGAAGCAGCTTCTTCTTTCTGCGTGGGTGATGTTTTACGCAGGATGACAGGGTGCTTTGACGTTTTTTTCATGCGTAGATTGAGCATTTCAACAAAGACCGAGAAACCCATTGCGAAGTAAATATATCCTTTGGGGATATGCTGATGCAGGCCTTCGATGATAAGGCTGAAACCAATCAGCAAAAGGAAACTTAGGGCCAGAATTTTGACGGTAGGGTGATTGTTGACGAATTCGCTCAGTGGTGCAGCAGCGAAAAGCATGATGCCGATGGCGATCATCACAGCGATGATCATTACAGCCAGGTCATCGGCCATCCCGACAGCGGTGATAACGGAATCGAGTGAAAAAACGACATCGAGCATAGCGATCTGCGCGATCACGTTCCAGAAAGAAACCTTCTTTCCTTTCTCTTCATGCGCATCTTCGTAATGGCCTTCAAGATTTTCATGGATCTCGTGTGTCGCTTTCCAGAGCAGGAAGAGACCACCGCCGAGCAGGATCAGATCTCGTCCAGAGATGCCCAACCCTAAAACGCTGAAGATTGGATTAGTAAGTTGAACGACCCAAGAGATCGAGAAGAGCAAAATAATGCGCATGACCAACGCAGCTACGAGGCCGGTTTGTCGGGCTTTACCTTGTTGGTCTTCGGGTAATTTATTGCTCAGGATAGAAATAAAAATGATATTATCAATACCAAGTACAATTTCAAGCACAGTAAGGGTAAGTAATGCGATCCACGCTGATGGGTTGCTGATCCATTCCATAGTTTATGCCTCCGAAAAAATAATTAATTGCCTCAATTTTACTAGAAAAAAGGATATTTGATAGCTTTTGACACCTTCTGCTAGTTGCCAGAGAGTATTTTTGTTTCTATAAAGCTCTTAGGTGATTGCATGATCTACCATGCTCCCTGCGCCGTCCTCGGCGCGGGCTTACCTGAAAAATGCCGCCGAGGACGGCGGCTAGAGCATTTATGAAAGAAGTCTAAAGAAGAAAATAACCGAGAGCTCAGGAGGCTAGAAATGAATAAGATATTTACGATCATTCCCCAATTTTTACAAAACCCACAAGAATTTTATGAAAGCGTTCGGCGTGGAGAACAACTCAAATCAAAAATAGTACATTTGTTTCTATCAACAGTTGTCTTTCTTGCTCTCTATGGTTTTTCAACGGGAATATCTTCCAGTTGGATGCAAGCCTTTTCTACAGCTTTAAAGATGCCGATATTATTTTTGCTGACACTGGCATTTACCTTGCCGGCCTTGTATTTCTTTTCATTAGCGCTGTTGAATATCCAATTCTCGGCGATACAGGCGAGTATCGTTATATTGAGTGGAGTAGGCGTAACGGCGTTTTTGCTCTTGGGGCTGGCTCCCGTCTCTCTTTTTTTTGCAACAACTTCTTCAAATTACCCTTTCTTTAGGCTGTTGGCGGTAATATTTGTTGCTATAAGTGGCTTTGTCGGCTTATTCTATATATTGCGCGGCATTTCATGGGTTGATAAAGATAATGAACTCCAAGGCGGTTCAGTAGGCAGCATCTTGCTTAGGGCGTGGGTTTTTCTCTACGCTTTTGTTGGCGCGCAGATGACTTGGCGCCTCAGCCCCTTTATCGGAGATCCCGGAGAAGATTTTGCATTCATTCGCCCTACAAGAGATAACTTTTTTATTGATGTTTTGAATGCAATTCAGGGCACCTTCGGTTTTTCGGCAGAAAGGTCAGACCTTGATATGATAGGGCTATATTTTTGTGGTGCTGCAATTGCTGTGATAGCCTTAGTTATCGGCATTTTTGTCGGGGCACGAAAGAAATCTAAAACTTCTGTAGAAGTAGAAAGTTCTTAGCGTAAGGAGAATCATATGTTTAACTCAAAACGATTTTGGACAACAACAATTCTCTTAGGCATTGCCTTTGATATTCTTTTCTGGGATAAAGTGCCGGGCATCTCATTCCCCATCTTTGTTGCGCTGATCCTGTTAGGCGGCATCCTGGTTCTAGCGGATTCTGGCGTCCGCCCGAACAAACGTGTTTTAGGCTTGATCCTGCCCATCGGCTTTTTCGCGACGATGACCTTTGTCCGCGCCGAACCATTGACCACTTTTCTGAATTACACGCTCACCTTCGTTTTTATGGGATTTTTCGCCCTGAGTTATCTCGGCGGGCGTTGGTTCTCGTACAGCTTAAGTGATTATGTTGTGGGCATGTTTCGTTTAGCGGGGAGCGCAATAGGCGGGCCGCTGTCTTTCATCAATGAAACGCGCAAAGAGCGTGAGCACTCTGAAGAGTACGGGCAAGATGGGGTCAAGAGCGGGACGAGAAAATTCTTCCCTGTTTTGCGGGGGCTGATTTTCGCTATTCCCGTTGTTGCCATTTTTGCAGGATTGCTCTCCTCTGCTGATCTCGTTTTTGCTCAACGCATGGATAACTTCATTGAGATATTCAGACTCGAAAATCTGCCCGAATATATTTTTCGCGGAATTCTGATACTCATTATCGCCTATATTTTGCTCGGCGTTTTGCTTTATGCCGCTCAGAAAAGCCAGGATGAAAAACTGGTCGGCGAAGAAAAACCCCTGCTTGCACCTTTTTTGGGATTTACGGAATCGAGCATCATATTGAGTTCTGTGCTTCTTCTTTTTGCGGCTTTTGTTACGGTGCAATTTCAATACTTTTTTGGCGGTCAGGCGAATATCAATATTGAAGGCTATACCTATGCCGAATACGCTCGGCAGGGATTTGGCGAGTTGGTCACCGTCGCGCTTTTTAGTCTTTTCCTTTTTCTGGGGCTGAGTTCTGCCACACGGCGCGAGAAAACGGGGCAGCAAAAAACCTTCTCAGCTTTGGGTATTACCCTTGTTTTGCTTGTCCTGATTATGCTTGTCTCCGCTTTTCGCCGATTGATCCTTTATGAAACTGCTTACGGATTTTCGCGCTTGCGCACCTATCCGCATGTTTTCATGATCTGGCTCGGCGCGTTGCTGGTTGCTGTCGTTATTCTCGAAATTTTGCGAAAGCAGCGCGCCTTTGCGCTCGCAATGACCATCGCGATCGTCGGCTTTGCCGCGACGCTGAATTTGCTCAATGTAGATGGTTTTATCGTTCGCCAAAACGTGATGCGCTCAGCAGGCGGTGCAAAATTGGATATGGCCTATCTCGCTTCTCTTTCGAATGATGCTATTCCTGCCTTGGAAAATGCGATGAACGAAAGCTCCGTTTCGACCTTCACCCGTGAAGCCGTTTCCGCTTCGTTAATTTGCCACTGGTACCAAAACGAATCCCGTTTAAAAGAGACTCGCCCTTGGCAATCTTTCCACCTTTCGCATTGGCAGGCAATTCAGATATATGCAGAGATAAACCCTCTAGAGGGTTATAAGATTAACCGCGCCGACTGGCAGCTACGTGTCATTTCGCCAAATGGAAGAGAGTTTGATTGCTATGATCGCGAGATTTGGGATTAGTTTTTTATAGAACGCAGATTCTGCGGATCTGGCAGAATTTCGCGGATAAAAGCATATTAAATTGTAAGTCGCGTTTATAGCACTCTTGCTTAAGACATACACATGTTGAATATTGGCTGAAAAGTAGAGAAAATAAAATGAAAAATTTTATAAAAATACTTAAATGGCTCTCTAGTTTTATAAAAACATTCGCAATAGCATTAATTCCTAGTGTTATTATCCCTGTGTTTTTCATTTTTCTTTTTGGGCTAAATACTACGGCAACAGGTCGAGATATTCTTCCGCCGCTAAATAACCCTCTTGAAATCATAGGTTTCTTGGGTTTTATTGTCTTCTCTCTCCCGATGTTGGTGTTTTTGGTGAGAAGTGGCAAGAGTATTGAGATGCTTCATGATGCAAGGTTTTCAGTTCCTGTTTTCGATGCTTTGCCGAAAGAAGTACAAGGGACAATGGTCTTTATTCTTGCTGTAAGTTTTAATATTCTTTTTTGGATAATACCCGTGTCTTTTATTCGGTGGTTAAAAAAAGCGAAAAGATAAACAATAAGTTTTTAGGTTGACTTTTTATCTTTGTAGTAGAACGTAGTGTTGTTCCGCCTCAGGTGAAAATGGAAAAATGGACATAAAAAATAAGACACTA
>JABGQV010000069.1 GCA_018648655.1 Anaerolineae bacterium
ATAGGAATACCAAGAATAGACCCTGCCCACCCTTTGGTATTTTTTTCATAAATAGGGTTATTTTGTATATCAGTAACAATAATTTGTTTCGCGGTTCTGGCAACTCTATAGGTCAAACCATTTTTTCGAGGTTCAGAATAAGGTTTGTGTTGTATTCCTCTATCATCAAGTGCTGTCCCAAACTCAAGTTTATCTTCCTCTGTATTGTATAAGAAGATATGTGCTGTTCGAGAGTTAGAGAGCAAATCCATTGCATCGCGTACGACCTCATTTAGAACGGTTGTCAAATCAAGATTAGATGATAGTTTTACAGAAAGACGCCTGAGCATATCTAGCTCGGCTGTTTGTTGACGCAATATGGTTAATAAATGTTGGCTATCCATCAAATTGCTAAAAATATCAGCTCTATATTTATCTATATCTTCGAGAGTCAATTTAGAATCCATATTTAGAGTTGCCATAATGGAATCAAAAAGATTGATGATGAAATTTTGTTCAGCGATTTCTACGCCACGCTCTCTCAAGGTTTCTTTGATTATTCGATGGGTTTCTTTTTGTATAAGGCGCATTTTTATAAATTTCAATCCTAATATATTTCAATAATTCAATAAAGATGATGAGTAATAATACCCCATTTTCTGGGGCAAACTGCTTTCACTAGCACTCAATATTCTTCACAGAAAAGCATTCTCTGTTAGAATAAATGTACAGAAATTATAATTCACCTTATCGGAGAAATAATGACAGAAATACGACAAAAACTAGCTACATCTACACCGCTCACTCCCCAAAAACGTGCAATTTTAGTTGGAGCATCTAGTGGTATTGGAGCGGCACTCGCTCGTCGCCTCGCAGATGAAGGATACCAAATCGCTCTTTTAGCAAGACGTGCGGAAATGTTAGAAACACTCACTAACGAAATCAATCTCAAGCATGGAGAGACGCGTGCAATATACTATATTCATGATGTGACAGATTATGAAGCTGTTCCTAAACTCCTCAAAAAAATTATTGTCGAACTGGGCGGAATAGATACTTTTATCTACAACGCTGGGGTAGGCATTAATATTGGATTGAAAAGTTATAACTTTGAAAAAGACTATAAAATGATAGAGATCAATCTCCTTGGCGCATTGGCTTGGCTTAATCCCATTGGCGAGATTTTTCAAACTCTTAAAAATGGACAAATTGTAGGTGTCTCTTCAGTAGCAGGTGAACGTGGGCGTGTAGGTTCCCCAGCCTATAATACTTCTAAAGCTGCACTAACCACCTATCTCGAAGCCTATCGTAACCGTCTTACGCGTTATGGCGTAAATGTGCTTACAGTGAAACCTGGATTTGTACAAACAGATTTGATTAAAAATGCAAAAAAACTTTTCTGGGTCATTTCACCTGAAAAAGCTGCTAAAGATATTTATGAAGCCATGCAAAAGCGCAAACAAGAAATATATACTCCTGCTCGTTGGCGATTGGTGATGTTTATTGTGCGTAATACTCCTTCTTTTGTTTTTAGAAAACTTTCTTTTTAATTATCAATAATAGGGTATCTGTTTTATAAATAAATTATGAAAAAATTAGAGCTTACTCAACTCGGTAATTTTAGCAATTCATTAAATGCGACTGTCTATCACGCCGAACCAAGATTTACAGAAGAAATAACAGAGATATTTGAGAATGCTCGCAAATATGATTTGAAAATTGCCTTACGTGGTGCAGGACGAAGCTATAACGATGCTGCACTAAAAGGTGGAGGTATCGTTCTTGACCTGAGCTTGCTGAACTGCGTCCAAGCGTGGGATGCAGAAACAGGCATCCTTCGTGCTCAACCTGGGTTGACACTGGAAAGCTTGTGGCAATTCATTCTTCCTGAAGGTTGGTGGCCCCCCGTTGTTTCGGGAACGATGAAAACCACCCTCGGTGGTTGTTTGGGGATGAATATACATGGTAAGAATAATTTTAAAATGGGAACAATCGGTGAAAATATTCTCGAGTTTGATGCTCTTTTGCCCAACGGCAAAGAGGTAACCTGCTCTCCCACGAAAAATAAAGACCTCTTCTATAGCATGATTAGCGGTATGGGTATATTAGGTGTTTTTACTTCGATTACCATGCAAATGAAACGCGTTTATTCTGGTTTGGTGAATGTAAAAGAGTGGAATGTCCCCAATCTTGAAACTCAACTCTCTGCCCTCCTAAGATGTGCGCCAGAAAACGATTATATTGTTGGCTGGTTAGATGGAACAGCACGTGGCACATCATTGGGGCGGGGGCAAATCCACACTGCTAATTATCTCAAAAAAGATGAAGACCCAGATCCAGATGAAACCATGCGCGTCGCATTTCAAACCCTCCCCGATAAGTTTTTCGGTGTGGTTTCCAAATCTAAATTACATTATTTAATGAGCTTAGGCTTAAATAACTTGGGCGTATGGGGTGTAAATACTGCCAAATATATAGTGGGGCGTGATAAAGATTATCTCCAGCCTCATGCCGCCTTCCACTTTTTGCTCGATTATGTGCCAGATTGGGAAAAATCTTATGGTAAGTATGGATTAATTCAATATCAATCTTTTTTACCTAGAGAAACTGCTCTTGATGCGTGGACAGAAATGTTGAAAATATCTCAGCAACGAAAGCTGCCAACATATCTTGGTGTTACAAAACGTCATCGCCCTGATGATTTTCTGATTTCTCATGCAGTAGACGGATTTTCACTAGCGCTTGATTTTAAAATCACAAAAAATAATCGTGCTAAATTATCAGAAATGGTAGAAGTTTTCGATAAAATAGTCCTTAATGCAGGAGGGCGTTTTTATTTTGCTAAAAACAGTGAAACTTCAGCAGAAACGGCGCGTGCTTTTCTTGGCTCTGAGGTTATAAATAAGTTCCGAAAACTTAAAAAACGTTGTGATCCAGAAAACCTTTTGAGTTCAGATTTATATGAGCGTGTTTTTGGAGAAGGTCTGGGATAAAAAGAACTAAACCAGCGCACTAATTGACATTTTTCTTTGAAGTCGGTACACTAGAAAAAAGATATGCCTTATCTAAAAGGAGAAGCAATGAGCACTCGATACCAATTAGTCATGCGAAGTGGCCCTAATCCTGGGGCAAGCTATGCCCTTGACTCTGAGTTGATGACCATTGGGCGTGACCCAAGCAATACTATTGCTGTCAACGATCCTGAAATTTCGCGCCAACATGCAAGGATGATTTTGCAAGGCGGAAAAATAGTCATTGAAGATAATGGCTCAACGAATGGGACTACAATTGACGGTCGGAGAATTTCTGGGCCTCATGTTTTAAAATCAGGAGAGATGGTTGCTCTTGGCGAAGATATTGTTTTTATGTTTGAAGCACTTAGTTTCGATCCTGATGCAACAGTTGTCTCTTCCGCGGCACATCCAGCCGCTGCACCACGTCAGGAACCGATTATGCCTCCACCTTCGCCACCCAAACAAGCCTATGTTGGGCAGGTGCCTGCTGACCCCGAACCTGTGGTGCCCCCGCCTGCAGCTCAGGGCAGTTCTCGCAAAACCCTTCCCGTTATTGTGGGAGCGGGAGCTCTCGCATGTATCTGTGCTTGTGGCGGTCTTCTCTTTTGGGTAGATGCTGCAAATAAATGGTGTGATTTCTTCCCCTTCCTTTTTGGATCCTCTTGCGGATAAATTAATTTAAAACGCTCTTGCGAGTTTTTCGCAAGAGCGTTTTTTCGTTTTAGGGGGATAACTGATTAAATTTTCTTTCGGAAGCGACTGTCGTCAATCCCAATCCACAAATGGCCGGGTAAAATTGGCGAGTAGGGGCGAATTACTATTTTATCTGTTTTAGGTGTCTTTTCGCTTAGCATTTCAGGGTTGACCATACATAAATCTGGTGATTTCCCATATTTTTTATGATAGTAGGCAGCGGCTGTTTTTACTTTTGAAGCCAAGCTTGTATCTTTGCTGTTGTCGAACCACATCATTCCTGCTTGCATTTTTTATCTCCTTTACTAGCTAATAGGTGGTATCCAAAATTTTACCCACTGACGATTTTCGTTGAGAATAAACTCAAGCCCTGGCTCAAGTAGATGCAGAGGGGCACCATGCGTAGGGAGAACCTCGGCTACGTCTTGAACGTTTTTTATGCGCCCGAAGAGACGAGTTCGAAAGGCATCTAGCCAAGGGCGTGTTTTTTGATTGTTTTTAGCATTATGTGTTACAAAAGTCCAAACTCGACGATTAGGTCCACGTAAGAGTAGCCAACGCAGATTTTGTTGTGCTTTTTCACTTATTTCCATAATTGCTTCAAGATTATCAATTAGAAGTAAGGCAAAGCGTTTTTCATGATGATTATTATGTGCCCAATCCGCTAGAGATAAGATGAAATCATCAGCATTCCTTTGGATGGGTGGGAAAATGCCCATAGAGTTTTTGTTTTCTTGAAGATGGTGCCATTCATCTGGGTGATTAGTAATAACGCCAAATTGAATCTCTTCTGGTGTATGCATGATAGAAAGCGATTTAGCGAGTGTTTGTAAAAAAGCCGTTTTTCCACAACCTTTATCTCCAGCAACAAGAATAGGTCCTGGAGTGGGGTCATTAAGATTGAGGAGGACCGGTAGAGAGTCGTAGGCAGTCCCTAAGAAGAGGGCTTCATATGGCAGTTTTCCGAACTGGGTAAGCACTTCATTTAGGGAAGAATGAGCAAGTTGGGGCAAAGGATATTCCGCTTTTTTTTCGTTCGAATCTGAAGGTGCGAGTTCCAATGTTGGCTCTTCTAGCGCTTCTAGCACTAAATCATAATTTTTCTTTATTGAGTTCATGGGTGATACCGCGTTATTAGAATATGCGTTCTATATTTTACAGCAAATTGTCTCTTTGTCAAGCGAAGAGGAGAAGTGATTATGTTTTTGTAATTTTTTGCTTGACTTGCCTATAGAATCCTGATAAACTCCATCGCTGTATGTCCAAAAGAGATTTTGGATATATCTTGCTCTAGTAATGAGCGTTTGGTATAATCGCTCTGCTTAACTGCCGACGTAGCTCAATTGGCAGAGCAGTCGCCTTGTAAGCGACAGGTTATGGG
>JABGQV010000068.1 GCA_018648655.1 Anaerolineae bacterium
TGAGGTATTCTTCGGATATCAACCTGTTGCACTTACGACTTGAATCCAAGAACTCCCTTAGGTCTATTTCTCAGGTTTACCTGTAGTGCTATCCATAAGTATCCAATCCAGAGGAAGGGATAAATTCTCGCTCCATGGAATATTTGCTCTTGAGCGTGGGCTTCCTATATCATAAATATCAAAGGGGCAAATACCTTCGGCTGTATCTTTCAAATTAACTCTCTTTCGCCCCAACTGGTTTATTCGTACACTAAGGCTATATCGTCCGGGCGTCAGAATGGGAGGTACTTTCACTAAATATGTATGCAATCCAGGAGAGCGGCTTAAAAGTTGTTTTTCATCCTTTTCAAAATCATAACTTGTACTTATAGGGTTTAGTTTCTTGTCCAAGATAGATAAACTAACGCTAAAACGATAAAGATTCTTTCGGATTGCTATTTTGATTTTTATTCTTAGCGATTGGTCATGTGGAAAACGATTTGAACGCCTAGTTTCGTTGTCAAATTCAACAGCCATTATTTGGATTTTTCGATTTGAATTAGCGTTTGCTACAAAACTTATTTGATTTTGAGTGTCGCCGTTATGTAAATATTCTTCAATGGCTTTTTCCATTTCACCTAGGTATTTTATTTCTCCATTTTCTATAAAAATCCCTTTTGTGCATAATGACCTAACAACAGCCATATTATGACTAACAAATAGAACTGTTCGCCCATCCTGAACCACATTTTCCATTTTATTTAAACTTTTCTTTTGAAAAGCTGTATCTCCTACAGACAGGATTTCATCAATAAGCAAAATTTCAGGATCAAGATAGGCTGCAACAGAGAATGCAAGGCGCATTTTCATCCCGCTGGAAAAAAACTTAACCGGAGTATCTAAAAATTCTTCTATTTCTGAAAAAGCCACAATTTCGTCAAATTTCCGATCAATTTCTGTTCGGCGCATCCCAAGAATAGATCCGTTAAGATAGACGTTTTCACGTCCAGTCAGATCTGGATGAAAACCAGTCCCTACCTCAAGCAGGGACCCAACTCTCCCCCGCAAATAAGCTTTTCCTTCACTGGGCGCTGTGATACGTGAAAGGATTTTCAGCAGTGTGCTTTTCCCAGCGCCATTGCTACCTATAATTCCTACAGATTCTCCAGACTTAATTTCAAAAGAGATATTTCGCAACGCCCAAAAAGTAGATTGCGGCATTTTCGGCATGCTACTTTCTTGAGACTTGGCTTTCATGCGCATTAAATTTACGCCTGATTTAAGTGAATCCTCCAAGGCTTGTCTTAGCATAACGCGCCTTTTCCCACTATGATACCTATATTCTTTGCCTATATTTTGTGCACGTATTATATGATTTCCCATATCTATATCAGGTCCGCAAATGTTTGTTCCATACGTTGAAAATAAAATAGTCCGCTTATAAAAAACATCAGTACTACACTTGTTGAAATAATTGCTAATGAACTTAGTTCTATAGATTGCCCAAGGATAGCCCACCGAAACCCATTTACGATACCAACCATCGGATTTAACCCATATACTAATTCCCATTCTTTAGGGATTAATGAGCTAGTATAAGCAATAGGCGTTGCATAGAGCCAAACTCGCAATAAAAAGGGCGTTACATATTTAATATCCCTGTATCTAACATTCAAGGCTGATAACCATAAGCCTGCTGCTAATGCACTAATTACAGCAAGCAGTAAAAAGGCAGGCAGAAAAAGAATACGCCACGTTATGGCAATTTCATAATAGACCATCATCCCTAATAAGACGAGAAAGGCAATAAAAAAATCAACTAAACTGCTTAAGATAGATGATATAGGGAGAAAAATACGCGGAAAATAAATTTTAGAAATCATATGTTTGTTTGAAATCAAGCTAGCTGAGGCATCGCTCAAAGACCGAGAAAATAGCTGCCAAGGAAGTAAAGCCGTATAAGTAAAAATAGGGTATGGAAATCCCTCAGATGGTAATTTGGCAAGTTTCCCGAAAACAATACTGAAAATAACCATCGTGATAATGGGTTGAATAATTGCCCATGCTGCACCCAAAAACGTTTGTTTATAACGAACCTTGATGTCACGCCAAGTCAGAAAATATAATAATTCTCGAAATTCCCAGAGTTCCTTCATTCGCAAATTGAGCCAGCCTCTCGGTGGCTCAAGCAAAATTTCTTTTTGTTCTATTCTTTCACTGCATTCTTTTTTTTTCATTTCCTAATCACTCCACACTGAGCCGAATTTCTTGAAAAATTCATTTTCATGTATAAGCCATATCCAAGCCTCAATGTTTTTTCTTAACCAAATATCCATAATGTTCAAGGCATATCTCAGCGCTTGGCGTTTTCAGGAGTTCATCAATTCTTCCCACAAACTCAGGCTGTTGCCAGCGTCCAATCCAATAGCTATCTTGAATTATCGTTGCCCCAACAGGATAATTCAAAAATGGTGTTTTGTCTTCTTCGCCGATGAACTCACAAATCATGTTGATAGTGTCCTCATAATTCTGGATTGAATCTTCATAGCGAAGCGTTAGTACCTGAGGATGATTCTCAAATTTTATCCCTGCTTTTATATCATATACCCATTGCTCAGCTGTAGTTAAATACCTTGCCATTATTTTTTTATCTTCTTCTGTCACGACATCCCTTCCATCACGAACTATGTTTATTATCTGAATCCCTTTTCCATAGTAGGTCAGTAAGCGTTCATATGCCAGAACACTGAGGGAGCTTAGACCACACCAACGCTTAGAAGAAAAAGGGATTGGCTCTCTATACAATTTTATTCTTAATTCTTGGAGATTGATTGGCACTTTTTTATTAGTGTTTATTCTATGGGATTTCACGGTTCTAATTGGTAAGAGAGGGTGTCGAGTAGGATAATTCAACTTCACATCTCCTGAAACTGTATGGATATTGGGGTGGCAAGAAAGAATAGATAATATTAATTCGGCACCTGATCCTTGACTTCCTCCAATGACTATCGGTGGGGATGAAAAAGTTAGAGTTTTCATAGCCGAAATAATATGTCTTCTTTTTATTTTTCTTATTCTTTTCAACTTGATACTTCGATTATGTCCTCCCTCTTTCTCAGATATCAGTAGCCTTGCATTTTTATGCGGCATTTTTGTATATGAGGAAGCTTTACCCAAGAAATTAGATATTTTTTCCAAAGCTTTCTTATCGCTAACATCAATTATAAGTAAATCTTCAGATCTATCCTTAAAGTATTCAATAACATCACGATTATAACGTTCATACCGAGCTACAATTTCTTTTTCATGACCAATTGGATTACCGTATCCATAAACAAACTCATTCGATGAAACAGATTGGTCACGAAAGTAATTTAAAAAACTTAACCACCAAGAACTACTGTCACGAATCGTTAAAATAAATTTGCTGCCAGGGTACCACTTGTCAAACTCCTCATAAAAAAGAAACCAGGGCGTATCCTGAAAAGCATCAAAAAGCTCTGATATTCGTCTTAATTCTGAGAATTTTCCTCTATTAAGGCTCATATGAAACTCATGGTCTAGTGCCTTGTAGTGTTTTGAGGTCTGATACCCCATATCTTGCAGTACTGATTCAACCGATGTAGTCCCTGTTTTTTGTAAACCAAGGCAAAAAACCCTTGTGGACGCACTTGGCAAGATATTGAAGTACCCTACTAACTTAGAAGAAATAGGCAATAAATCAGCATATTTTGCTGCTTTATTTAGTCGAACAAAAGTAGCTTCTCCTCTTATAGTACTTCTTAAATACTCATTGCTTTCTTCATGACCAAGCAATTGAACCACGCTTCTAGAAGGATATTCAAGAATTTTTTTCCCCTTTTTTTCATAGTATGGTTTGACCATAACGTGCCTAGCGAGTACAAGAATCAGCTCTGAGCTTACATGCTTTATCAACTCTTCTTGTGTACTTTTTTCATCCACCGTTGGTGGTATATCTTCCGATAATAAGGAATAATTAAAAATATTTCCAGTTCCACAAAAAGAATATTGCATATAATACGGAGCAATCCTATTCCCTGTCATTTTGTATCCATGCGCCATAATCCAACCATTCTTTCCTGGATGAGAATTCGCATAAGCAGAAATGTCATTCCCCACATAATCATCAGCGTCAAATGCCATAACATACTCAGGGGTATATTTTTTTGCGGCGATAACACCAATTAATTGCTTGGTACCTCTATTTATTGCATAATTGGCCATCAATTTGAATTCATTTTTTGAAATGAGCTTACGCGTAACTCTTCTCATCTTTCGCAACTTAGCATATATATTGCTAGGCCCCTTATAAAGCAGTATTTCCATTATTCTTATGATTTTTTGATTGTTTGATTTAGGTTTTCTTTTTAATCTTGAGTGCTCCCACACTCTTGAAGCTTCCACTGGAACAGAAAAATTTCCCAAACTATTAAACCTATGGATCACTTCATCTCCATGCCTCGGAAAATCAACTTCAACAAACTCCGTGAATCTATTAATCAATTCAGCGTGATGGTATAGAGGAAGTTTTTTATCACAAACAACGACCACTCTAAAATCTTTATCTTTCTGACTACAAACTGAAAATAAGGTGTTGTTTAGCATCTGCCAAACCTTTTCATAAGATTGGCTATTATCTGGATGTTTTACGGCTGTTATGAATACCAACATCAGTTCTGTCCTATAGATTGTTCTCCTAACTGATTTCATTAGGATGTTTTTTTATGAAGTCATTCTTATTAGAAATTTTGATTGCAATAATTAAACATGAATTATGCTACTAACTAGAAATTTTTTCATTTAATTTTAGTCACTGCTATTACATGCTGTTTTGGACAAAGGGTCACGAAAATAAATTTGCCTAGATAATGTCATTATCAAAAGAACATCTACATCAACATATTTTTCTTCACCATCTTCTCGCAGGCAACCAATAATAATTACTTCATCCAAATTTTCTATCTCTGATACATCTTGGCTCTCCATCACAGCTTTATATGTTCCATTCGGGCCAATTAGCATAAAAGCTGTTCGAGAATAATCCAAAGTCTTGTAAGGGAAGTAAAAAGAAAATTCTCCCTCGTCTGCTAGATAATAACGCGGATACATAACTTGGCCCATTATAACTTCAGCTTTGTCATCTGCAAGAAACTCTTTATAATACGAGTGATTACCCTGTAAATCATAATTTAAAAGGATTTCTTGTATTTGATTCTCATTCACTTCATTAAATTTCTTGGGGAAAAGATAATCAGGCATTATGAGTATTACTACCACTGCAAAAAGAATGAGTAAGGATAGAAAGATGCCACGTGAATTTATATCTTTTTCTATACTCTGGTCAAGCAATATCGCTTCTTTATAAGAAAAATCTTTTTTTTCTTGAAGCAAGGAAAAGAAAAACAAACTAAATTGAAATAAACCAATAAGAAAATATAAAAGAAGTATCCAGTCCACGGGCACAATATATCGCCCCCCCGATGTGCGCCCTAAGGCATTTGCTAAGTTATAGCCTAAAAAAAAGACCAAGGGGAGGGCACCAAGTATGAGGTCACGTTTTATCGAAAAAGCAATACCCAAGGCAATTAACAAAAAGTTTATAGATAATAAAAAAAGCTGCTCAAAACGAAAACGTTTATCCCAAGAAGACCTCCAAAATGAGTTTTCGGCCTTTATGGTATTTCGTAGATTCTCAAAAAGAAAGGTATTAGGGAGCACTAAAACTGAGGTGATAATATTCCGAGCAAAGTGATTTCCGACAATTGCTAAGTCGCTTTGGGAAGAGTTGGCACCCGTATTTTCTTTTCTTTCTGTTGAACTTAATTGTGGTGGAGAATCGCCCTCTGTCTTTTCATCTTGGAGAATATCACCCGTTTGAGCATAATGTGAATCAGCGATCGAAACGATTTTCCTAAGCACCGCAGGATACGTATAATTAGGATTATTTGCTGAAATATTGAGTTCATAAGGAATTATTATCGCAACAACTCCTAATAAGAACATGCCCAATATTAATGCTCGTGCTTTTTTATTAAAATCTTTAAATAAAAAAGGCAATAATAAAATAGCAGGAAGAAAGCCTAGAATTGTTTGGCGCAAATATAAAGATAAGGCAAATACCCCTCCAATGAGTATTGGCAAATATAATTTTTGAGGCTTTTTAAACCAAATAAGGCATAAGAATAGAATAAGGCTAATAGCAATCGCTGTGGGAAAATCCGTGAGCATCTGTTTTTGATTGGCAAGGTTTATCATATTCGTTGCTGCAATCCCGTTTACACCTCGCATTACGATAAGAGCAGCAAAAGCTATACCCGCCCCTCGGCTTGAAAGCAGTTTTGCAATCAGAAAGACCAAGGCCGGAAAAATACCATAAAGAGCAGCTTGTAATTGCATATTTCTTGCATAATCTTGTCCAGAAAGAGCATGGAGAAAAACAAGAAAAGTAGGATAAAGGGGGCGATTATAAGATTTGCCATTATTCAGCCCCTGGCCAATTAAAGCGTATTGGCTCATTAAATCAAATTTGGCAGCATCAGCAAATGGGTATGTTTCATAAGTTGGTGGGTAGGGACCTGGATTAAGGTATCCATTCGGGACAGGGGTTTGAGCCCATATTCCCCCCGCTACAACCCAAATCACGACAAAAACCAAGACAGTAAAGCCTGTAGAAGATAACCCTTTCTTCTGCCATTTTTTTTCAATACCAAGAAATAGCATACCAATAAACAGTGCTATAAGAACTTGCCACCCTAAAACTGGAACTCCCGCTTCGTTCCAGTCTTCCCCTCGTGCAGAAAAACCAAAACGACTAACCATTAGAAAGCTCCACCCTATTATAAAAACAACAAAAAATATAGCGCTAATTTGAAGAGCTCGCTTATTCTCAAACCATTCTTTCGGCGTAACCCCCTTTTTATTCTTATTTATAAAAAACCAATAGATTAATATTTGAAATGAAAGAAGCGTACCCAATGCTAATAATAATTTTGCTTCTTCTATATAGTTTTTGAAATATCCAAATAGCTCAAGTGGCGTAAAAAGAATAATCCAGCCCAATGCGCCTGCAAAGAAAAGGATATATTGTACATTCGTTATTTTAAGCAATATATATATATCTACCTTGAGAGATTTCCCCCTCATTAGTCGAAAAGCAGCGCTCCATAAAATAAAAGATATCAAACTCAAAAAGAGAATAAAAAACAACTTCCCCATTGAATATCCCCACAAAAATGCTCTGTCAGCTTCTGAACGACTAAATAAATAAAATACTGCGATTGCGAAGAACTCTAATCCAGTTAATAATAGAAATAAAACTTCTCTGCGTTTCTCAGGGGCATATCTCATTATTCTACGTCCTCTCCCATTTTAGACACAGGGGGCTGACGCCTGCGCTGATTGATTATACCCCTGCTCCTCGCAGGTACTTCTGGCGACCTCAACTATAGCATCTTCTTTGACACTATTTTCTTTCTTGATATTCTCCTTCTCTCTCTAGAATAAAGTTTAGACAATCTCGTAATTCATCAAGGCCACATATATAATTAAAACTGGGATATTGCAACTTTGACGGAATTCTGCCACACACACATATCGGCGTTGGTCATGCCCTCATTGTTGAGACCTGCGAATCTCGCACGTTGCCTTTGTCTTGCTTACTCCACCTAAGCGCGAATTTCACCTGAAGCTTCTCCCCTTCGTTTATTAGAGAGTTTCTCAGAATCCACACGTGGGACTTCAATATGAATATCAATTCTGTCAAGCATAGGGCCTGAAATGCGTTTTGGGTAGCCTGTCACGGTGAAGTGTGAACAGTTGATATTTCTCTACCCTGCCACGCTTTTCAGAAAGTCACTTGCTAATCGTATTTTGGGCACTTGTGTCTTGACTAATTGAAGCTGATTATGCTTTTCAAGGGCTGGATTGATAATCGCATCTTCTAAAACAGCAAGTAACTGCTCTCTAGTTTCATATTCTAGCGTATCTAATACCCAATCATATTTTGATTGAAGGTTCGCCATCATTGAAAAAGGTTTCTCCCCTTTCTGGATGATAGGGGCGAAAGGAATCTGATAATCAGGCACAGTTGCTTGCAACTCAAGCGGGGCAGATTTTGGATTGGTAATGTCAACGATGACAAATAAAGAAAGCCCGGCAAGTATTTGGATCGTTTCCGTAAAATCTCGGTTTTTAGAGCCTTGAAAATCAAAAATAATGGGTAAGAAGCCGAAATCTCGGAGGCTATCGGCAATCGAATCGAGAACTTCTTTTCTTTCAGGAGGATAGAATCTGCCTAAAATAAGAACAGCCTTTTCCCCGACAGTGTTAATCACATCACGAATTTTTTCGTTCTTAATTAGAAGGTAGATGAACTGCGCCACATCAAGATGGTCCACCGTCAGTATAGGTTCATTCTTCCTGCTAATAATCAGGTTCTTCTGTTCCGCCCCCATGAGCTTGGTATTCCAGGCAGAAATCCCATAGACCAAGCAATCTGTAATTATGGCCCGTTGGAAATTTGTGTCAACTAGAATGGCAGATGTGAAATCGGCATTACGGATGGTGGCATCCGACAGCTTTGCTCTGCGAAGGTCAGCTCTGCGAAAACTCGCCCCCGACAAATTCGTCTCTCTTAAGTCTGCCCTGCGTAAGTTCGTGTCATTGAAGTTGGCCTTTTGCAAATCCCTTCCAAAAAGCCTAGCTTTACGAAGATTTGGTTCATTGCCTGGGTGTTTTTGTCTCCACGCATTCCACGCATCAACTCCTTCTTCTAAGATTTCCAAATGCTCTGGGTTTGCCATTTGCTCCTCCTTTCTAAACTCATCGACATCAATTTAGCCTATTCAGTGACGCGCGGGTAGGCCAGGTTCAGGTTTTCGACGGCAAAAATCCTAAGCCGACGGGAATCCCATCAACGGTAAGGGTACGAGTCAAACTATTATACAGTTGAGGGGCATAAATCTTCTCATAAGAAAAAGGTAAGTTACTATGATTATACGTGAAATTCTTGTAGGTCGCAGAAATATCCCCCGTAACTGATGGTGTGATGGTGCAGCTGAGTTCAAGGAGTCTCAGAAAACCTTCTCCAGTCTTTTATATTGACGATATATCTCAAGAAATAACAACATATTGTGAGAGCAAGACTGTCTATACCTGTATATAGGCGAAAAAGCCAGTGGCTTATACAAAATGGCGAGGGATCCCAATGGATTATTCGCCATTTTTTCATCTAAGAAGCATATCCGGCCAACCTTTCTTTTTTGTTTTTGGCTTGCCCAAATATTCGGGACTATGAGCCCCTGTGAATAGGGCTATAAAGAGATGGGGCAAACATCTTCATGAAGTGCTAGAGCACCAGATGAAACTGCCTGGTAATAGCCTCCATGAGCGCAAGTGAGGCAAAGTACTAAATTATCTTGCTGAATTTCGCGCTCATTGATAATCTCTTCACCGCAATCATCGCAATTGACTCGCACCCCCGCACGGCTAATAATCGATTCGACTGGCTCTATTAGCACAACTTTCTCAACTGTAAGCAATTCTTCTGTTGGCATCTCTTGATAGCCTTTCAACATTGCGTAATAGCGTCGTTTTTCGTCGGGGGCGTAATCTCGGGCGCGTTGGCGTACATCCAGCCGAGGTGCTACGCGCACCGCCCCTCCAGTTTTGATATTGATGAAGGTGGCGGCTATTTTCCCATAATCTTCTACACGGAGTGTTCGATGATTAACGCCGCAGCCAGTAACAGTTTCAATACCAGAGATAAAGCAACCATCGGTTTCTACGATTACGAGCAACCGCTTGTCGTCTCGGGGCACTTCCATGTTGACTGCCGCCGCACCAGCTAACGCCACGCGCGATCCCAGCACTTGTCGAGGACATAAAGAATTATGCCGAGAGGCTGATTCCGCAAGAATTTCTTCAAGAATATTCATTTAACACTCGATTTCCGCGCCTTTGCGGGCATAGTAGTACCAGTTGAGAATTAGGCAGGTGAAATAATAGATCGCAAATCCATAAAGAGCGAATTCTGGCGTTCCGGCATTCACTTGTTGGCCAAAAACTCTGGGGATGATAAACGCGCCGTAGGCTGCGACCGCTGCTGTCCAGCCCAAAACAGGGCCTGCTTCTGAGGGTTTGAAGATAATCGGCACCATCCTGAAGGTAGAGCCATTGCCGATCCCGGTGGTGATGAAGAGGATCAAGAAAAGGATCAGGAAGGGAGTAAAGAAAAGCTCTGGCTGGTTAGATGCGCTGGCTTGCTTGACGTAATAAGCAACGCCCAATGTAGAAAAGATCATCACAACCGTATCCCATTGGGTGATTTTTGCGCCGCCGACTTTATCAGAAATCCAGCCGCCGATTGGGCGAGCAAGAGAGCCAACCAAAGGCCCAAGCCAAGCATAGGCAAAGGGATTAGGCGCATTGGGGTTAATGCTGCCGTCGGGCAATTCACCGAAGACCACGCGAATAAGCAAAGGGAAAGCAGCAGAGTACCCGATGAAGGAGCCAAAGGTCATTGTGTATAGATAAGTCATAATCCAGTTATGCTTATTTTTGAAAATCGCAAATTGAACGTCAAGATTTGATTTGACTTCGCCAGGCACTGCCTTCATCATAAAAACTGTAGCAATAATTGTCACGGGCAAAACAAGCCACATATTAAGTTTTAAGCCGAGCAATAGATAGAGACCAATCGCAGCACCTACGCCCCCGACACCAATTAAACCCAAGATTTTCAGCAAAGACGATGAAGTAGAACCAAGATTTGGCGTAGCGGTTGAGAGACTATTCATCCCAAACCAGGCAGCCAAAGCAAGCACAAGTAAAATAGGAACCCATACAAAACCAGCGTTTTGTATATAGAATGTCTCGCCATTCACAGATAACCCTTCACCGCCCAATGCGCCGAAAAGACCGAAGGTTACAACAAAGGGGATCAAAACTTGCATCACGCTCACGCCAATATTGCCAAGCCCAGCGTTCAAGCCCAGAGACATTCCCTGCATCCGTTTCGGGAAGAAGAAATTGATATTAGACATTGACGAAGAAAAATTCCCGCCGCCCAAGCCAGAAAAAGCAGCCAAAATAGCAAAGGTTGTAAAGGAAGTATTGATGTCTTGCAAAGCAAATCCCAAACCCAAAGCAGGCGCAATCAATAAGGCAGTTGTTAGCGCAATCACATTTTTTCCGCCTGCTATTGCAATCAAAAAGGAGTTGGGAATTCGCAATGTAGCCCCCGCCAAGCCAGCAATTGCGGATAAGGTGAACAACTGCACCGTGTCAAAAGGAAAGCCCATATTTTTCATCTGGACGGTCACAACGCTCCAGCATAGCCAAACGGCAAACCCCATTAATAAACTGGGGATGGAAATCCAGAGATTACGAGTGGCGATTTTCTTTCCCGTTGATGCCCAGAATGCTTCGTCTTCAACATCCCATTTCTCAATATAACTTGACATTTTTTCTCCTTCTTACAAGGCTTGTGATGATTTTCTGTTTGATTTCTTTTATTAGATGGATAACCGCGCTTCACACGTGGCTTTTGGCTTGCTTCCGTTTAATAGGTAATTATTCAGAAAGCAAACTTGTTTCGTTAAAACAGATAAATCAGGCTTCAACCTGTTTCTTCTTCGCATTTTTCCGTACAGAAAGCCCCATCCAAATCAGGCAGAGCATGGTGACGAAGAAGAAGAATATCCACGTTGTTGTCCACAACCCGATGGATTTTAGTAAGCTCCCAAAGATGATCGGGGAAACAAATCCGCCCAAGCCACCGACTACGCCGACAATACCACCGACAACACCAACTTCTGTTGGGAAGTATTCAGGGATAAATTTATAAACGCCCGCTTTGCCAATTCCCATCGCGATGCCGATGATGAAGACAAAGAAGGTGAAGACCCACACATTCGCCTGGAAGTAGATATGCGTCACACCGCTGGCTAATAATTCTTTCTTGGCAACTTGGTCACCCACTTCTACATTGGCGTCTTGCCACGTATTAATTCTGGGGAACAAGATAACTTCATCAGCATCATATTCAGCCTCCACTTTCGGGATCAAGCTGTAGGTTGCATCATCCACCTGAATTTTACTAGCAGTAACAGAGGTAACTGTGCCAGATCGACGAGCCATCACGCCGCTGCCAGGCGATTCAATGCTCATTTTGGGGAAGAAAAGGAGGAAGCTACAAACAGCAATAAATCCGAAGACCCAGTACATCACCGTTCGTGCACCAAACTTATCTGATAAAACGCCCCCCAAAGCGCGGATAACGCCAGAAGGCAATGAGAATATCGAAGTCAGTAAGCCAGCGGTTACGATGGTCATTGCATAGACGTTGACGTAATATGGAACCAACCACTGTGCCAAGGCTACAAATCCACCAAAGACGAGGAAGTAGTACATCCCAAAACGCCAGACGCGCATTTGCTTAAGCGGAGCCAACATCTGGATAATGGAACGCTGTCCATTTTCTGGTTTGCGGTTGGTGGTGAAGAAGTAAAAGACGATTGCCATCACAACTAGAGCAACAGCATAATAAGCGGGGAGTTTGCGCCAACCTTCAAGATTTTCACCATTGTCGGTCAACCAGCGAAGTAGACTTGGTGCGCCCATAGTCGTTAATGCTGCACCAGCGTTGCCTGCGCCAAAAATACCTAAAGCTGTTCCCTGTTTTTCTTTTGAAAACCAGACTGAGCTAAAGGCGATACCGACGGCAAAGGATGTACCTGTCATGCCAAAGCCTAAGCTATAAATTAGATATTCGTTATAGGAATTGGCTTGCCCCAACATGAACATGGGGATGGCGCTAAAGAGCATTAGCAGGGTGTAAACTGGGCGTCCGCCAAACTTATCGGTTAGTACACCTAAGGGTAAGCGCATGAGAGCCCCTGTCAGTACGGGGATACCGATTAGCATGCCCATCTGGGCGGCATTCCAATCAAAGATGCGATTGTCTACCAGGAATGTGACCAAGACGCCGTTCAACATCCACGCTGCGAAGCAGACGGTAAATGCGATTGTGTTAAGAGCTAGAACTCTGTAAGCTGTACGTTTTTCTGGCATGATTCTCCTCGGTAAAATATGATGTAAGAAATTATTTGCTCAAATTTCTGCTATCAGTCTCTGAGCGGAGCGGACAACAGGAAGCGCAGACGAAGAGCGGTTCTTTTGGTCATCCCGTCCTTCGTCTACAGGCTCAAGTGCAGTCGCCTTCCGCTCAGGAACTGGGCGCTCTGCTTATCGACGAATTATCTGCCCATTACACGATAGCAAGCCCAAATTTGGGTGCGCTGCGCTTTATCCGGTTTTATTTTGTGGCTTTGCGGTCTCGCACCCCAACTACAAGTTGCCACGGGCGGATCAAGTAATCCAAGGGCCAAGAAAGGATATGAACCAGCCGAGAGAAGGGGAATATTGCGAGCAGGGCAAAGTTGTTGATAAGGTGTAATTGGATGATCCAAGGGAGCGAGATGACTAGTTCGGGGCGTGGCTGAAACAAAAATACTGACCATAGATAAGGTGTGAATACGCCCGTAAACCAGGTAGAGCCGAAGCGATAGAGGGATGCTGTGAGTACACCTGTAATCATTGAGACAAGTGTTAGGATGAGCACTACGATGTCCATTCGGGTTGTGACAGCTTGGATATAGGGGACTGTTATGCGTCTCCAGAGTAAGACGACAACGCCTACTAATGCCCATAGCCCGAGAGCAAAACCGCTAATTTCTAATAGGTATAAGCGTAAGGGAACTGCATTCCATAACAGGAGTGCTTTTGGAAAGACTAATGCGAGCAGGTGGAGAAGCAGTATCCAGACAACTCCGTGATGGAAGGGGATTGATCCCCAATATAATTGTCTGCGCTCAAGTAATTGTGACGAAAGGCTTGATTGAGTGAATGGTCTATAAATGAGACGATACGTGGTTACCACTACAAAGAGGGTAAGTGAGATATAGGGAAAAACAACAAAGAAAAACAGGTTCCAGTCCATAATTTGTTCTCCGAAAGTTCTTGGTTTATTCGAGGCTACCCAGCAGCTTGTCACTGCGGGCCGATGCTTTTCAATGTGGCAGTCTTCTCAATGGCAAAGTAGAGCTTAGTAGCAGTTTTTGTTTTACGCATCAACCTGCAAAGACTTGGATTCTGCCGCGATTGCATCAAAGAGAAGCAGATAGGGGTTGTCTTTTTCAGACTTTTTCAGTGAGTTGTGCATTGATTTTATTGATTTTTCGAGTACTTCAAGTAATTCAGGTAATGGTTCAGATGAAACACTCAGATATTGCAAAATTGGACGCAAGTGGTCGGGGAGTTCACCTTCTAAATCAATCTCGTGAGCTTTCAGTTCGTGATTAAGTGCTGCCATAAATTCACCGCGCTTATAGCTCTCGCCCCACATTTGGTAGCCAACATAGGGGGCGGCTAAAGGGCTAAGGTCTAAAGTACGTGTGAATAGTTCTTCGCTTTCGCTGAGTGAAAGCTCTTCAATTTTGGCTAAAAAATCAGCAAAGTATTTATTTCCAAGCTGGCCATTCAGCCTAGAAACTTTTGTATACAGTGCGTCAATCTGGCCAGGATGCGGGTAGCGCAAGGCTTCTGCCATTAGTAAAAGAGTATCCATTACTCACCTCTCTTCGGTTGCTGGATATAACCTAGGCCCACTTCGCCTTTATGGGTTAGGGGATCCAACATCGCTTCGATGCTCATCTCACGGTGATAATTCGGGAAGACAAAACGTTCTTCCATTTTGGGCAGGGTTGTCATTTTGTACATATCAATTGCTTGCTCTTCAGTGAGGCCTGCTTCTGCCAGCGTTTTACGAGAGATGCTATCCACTTTGCCGTGAACGGTTTTTCGGCGCATATAAATGCGGACTGCTAAAAGTTTGCGTAGCACTGTCCGAATAGTGCCTTCATCGCCTGCAGAAAATAAATTCGCCAGATATTTGATTGGCAGACGAGCGGCATCAAGACGATCAAATAGTTCAAAATCGTAATCTTCTTGCATCAGATCAAGGCGGAAGAGACTCCTTTCGGTCACACTGACAACAGGTGATAAGGGTGGGATATAGTACATCATGACCATTGTGCGGAACTCTGGGTGCAGCGGTAACGCAATTTCCCATTCTTTAACGAATTTATAGGCGGGGGAATTTTGAGCGGATTCGATCCAGTCATCACCGATGCCGTTTTCTTTGGCGGCGGCAATTACTTTGGGATCAAAGGGGTCAAGAATCATCTCTCGATGAGCGGCAATAAGTTCATCATCAGGAACATTAGCGGCATGTGGAATTTGGTCTGCGTCGTAGAGCAATACGCCCATATAACGGATGCGTCCAACACAGGAGTGAGCACAGGCTGGAGCTTGTCCTGTTTCCATGCGTGGGAAGCAGAGAATACATTTTTCTGATTTGCCCGTATTCCAGTTGTAATACACTTTTTTGTAGGGGCAGGCAGCTACACACATGCGCCAAGCTCTACAATCATTTTCGTTTACCAAAACAACACCATCTTCATCACGTTTATAAATTGCACCAGACGGGCAAGCCGCTACACAAGCGGGATTAAGGCAGTGATTACAAATACGCGGTAGATAATTGAAAACCAATCGCTCCAGTTCGTTCATTTGTTCGCGTACTTCTTGGGGAAGACCTTCCAAGTTAGGATCATTTTTAGCGTAGATATTCGACCCACCAAGATCATCATCCCAGTTAGGACCAGTTTCAATATCAATCGGGTCTCCCGTAATCATAGAAATAGGCTCAGCAATAGGCTGAACATCTTTTTTAGGAGAGTTGAACAGGTTTTTATAATCAAAAGTGAAGGGTTCATAATAATCTCTCAGACCAGGCAAGCTAGGGTTGTAAAATAATTTAAATAGCCCTTCAAGGCGAGTATGTAGCTTCAAATTGAGTTTGCCCTTCTTCATCTCCCAGCCCCCACGGAAGTGTTCTTGATTCTCCCATTGTGTGGGATACCCAGTCCCCGGGCGGGTTTCTACGTTATTCCACCACATATATTCGGCACCCTTGCGGTCAGTCCATATATTTTTGCAGGCTACCGAACAGGTGTGACAGCCAATACATTTATCAAGATGAAAAACCATACTCATATGAGTTCGCACATCCATAAGTGACTCCTTTATTCTTGCTGGAAGTATCTTCTCCATATTAAGGAGATAGTCTTCTGAAGTTTGCCGTGCTTCTTTATTAGCAATTTGACGATTAACCGCGACGTCCCTGTTTTGAGCTTGAGTGCTGATTTCCAAGCTGGGTGCTTGGCGTGAGCAGCAATATGTTTACGCTGAAAGAATGTTCTTTTTCAGCACGCAAGTTTGGTTCGTGTGCGTCGTGATGCACTTTATCCAAAAAAAGATTACTCAAAATCTGACTGGCAACTAGCCCCCATCCTAGCCTTCCCCCAAAAGGGGAAAGGGACTGTTTCTCCCCCTTCGGGGGAGATGTCCGTAGGACAGAGGGGGCTGGAGCAAGTGCTATATCTCCTAGAACTCAGGCTTATCGATTCTTCGCACAAAGACGAATGTATCTCGATTTACGCCAGTGGGCCCCCAATAATTGAACGCATAGGAGAACTGGGCATAACCACCAGACATCAGCACAGGTTTGAGACGAGTACGAGTCATAGAGTTATTCATGCCGGCTCGTTTATTTCCGCGCAATTCCGATTTTGGAATACCTATCGTGCGCTCAGTGGCGTGATAGACAAAAACCGTGCCACTGGGGATACGAGCAGAAACAATAGCTCTTTGTACAAAAACGCCATTATCGTTGAAGAGTTCGACCCAGTCGTTATCTTTGATGCCCATCTCGTCAGCGTCTTTATGATTTAACCAGACAGGGTAATTGCCACGTGAGAGAGTCATCATACGATGGTTATCAGAATAGGTTGAGTGGATGCTCCACTTACCATGCGGGGTTATATAGTTGAGCATTTTGCCTTGCGCTTCTGCCATACTGCGTTCAGTTTCTTCAAGCATGGTGTGATCTGGGCGCGGTTTATAGACAGGTAAATGTTCACCCCAATCCAGATAGCCTTCATGGTCAAGATAGAAATGCTGTCGCCCTGTTAGCGTGCGCCAAGGAACCATTCTCTCAACATTAAGGGTGAATGGCGAATAGGCACGCCCTTTATTGATTAATCCAGACCAAGTGGGAGTCGTTAACACCCGGCGCGGTTGAGCAATGATGTCAGAAAATGAAATGCGGGTTGAGCGCGTACCTTCTGCCAAATCGGTGAGAGAAAGTCCTGTTTTCTTTTCTTCTGCTTCGAAAGCACGATAAGCTAGCTCTCCATTAGAGGCTGGGTCTAAGCGCAAGATGGTCTCACAAACTTGTCGTCCATATTCCAAAGAGGGGAAAGTATCACCTTTTTCTGCTTTATTTTTATCAAAGGTACGGGGTTGTTGGCGTTGAAGATATTTATATTCGTCTTCCACAGAGATACGAATGCCGTGTGCGGCAATACCGTTCTTCTCTACACCTTTGCCCAAACTAACAAAACGCTCACCTATCTTTGTATAATCCCGCTCAATAACCTTGAAGTGTGGCATAGTCTTGCCAGGGATAGGCTCAACTTCACCTTTTTTCCAATCCACCACTTGGGGTTGTGAAATTTCGTCAGGTGTGTCATGTTTTAATGGCGACATGACCACATCTTTAAATGGATCTGGCATGTGTTTTTCAGACATCTCACTCACTTTTCGAGCCAAAGTCTTGAAAATATCCCAGTCACTTTTAGATTCCCATGCAGGTTTTACAGCAGCTTGCATGGGGTTAATGAAAGTGTGCATATCGGTTGTGTTTAGGTCATCTTTCTCATACCAAGAAGCAGCCGGCAAAACAATATCAGAGTAGAGAGCCGAAGTATCCATTCGGAAATTAAGATCTACTACCAAATCCATTTTGCCTTCAGGAGCGTCTTTATAGTAAACCTCGTTGGTATGCCCTAAAGCTTGTTCTTTGGCAATAGCGGTACTATGCGTTCCCAGATAGTGCTTCATAAAATACTCATGGCCTTTGGCGCTAGTTCCTATAGCGTTACCACGCCAGATCACCCAGACACGGGGCCAACTCTCTGGGGCATCGGGATCCTCTACCGCTAAGCGGATTTTCTTTTCCTTGAATTGGTCTACAACATAATCTACAATTTCAGAATCATTTTTAGCACCCCCATCAAGGGCATCTTGAGCAACATCAACAGAATTACGTTTAAACTGCGGGAAGAAAGGTAACCATCCTCGCCGTACCGCGCGAATCTGGTGATCTATGGTGTGATCCTTTGCAGGTTTATTGGGTAATTCGTCATAGGCAGTATAGCCACGTTCATAACGCCACTGATCGGAATGTACATAATGGAAGGAAGGTGTGTTTTGGTGACGAGGAGCCATTCCCCAATCAGTTGCAAAAGCAATCGATGCCCAAGAACCAACATTGACAAGCTTTTCTTGCCCAACATAGTGAGCCAAACCACCGCCATTCACGCCAACGCTCCCCGTCAACATCAATGCAACAATGGATGAGCGATAAAGCAGGTTGTTGTGATACCAATGATTTGCACCAGCTCCGATAATGACCATATTCTTACCATTGGTCATTTCACCATTCGTTGCCCATTCACGTGCATAACGGATGCAAGTATCTTGGTGAATTCCTGTATATTTTTCTTGCCAAGCTGGGGTATAAACGCCTTCGGCATCATCGTAGCTTTCTGGGTAATCGCCGCTGAAGCCACGATCCACGCCAAATTGTGCCATCACAAGATCAAATACGGTCGTTACAGCAACGCGTCCATCTTCAGTTTCGATATAACGTACGGGAACACCACGCGCGTTTGTTGTACCAGATGAGAAATCGTCAAATTCAAGTTCGACAACTTCATCGTGTGTATCAGCAAAACTTAATTCAGGGGCGATTTCTTCATCCGTTAAGCCATCAAATGGCTCGAGATTCCATTTTCCCGTTTCTTTTTCTCCCCAGCGGAAACCGATCGTGCCTTTGGGCATGCGTGCGCGCCCGCTCTTTTCATCCCAGATGAGCAGCTTCCAGTCACCATTTTCAACATTTTTATATTCATCAACGCGATTTGCTCGTATATATTTACCTGGTCGCTTCTCATTGACCTCAATCAAGAAAGGCATATCCGTATATTGTTTGAGATATTTAACAAAATAAGGAACTTGCTTCTGAACATAGAATTCGGTCAAAATTACATGATTAACTGCCATCCAGAAAGCAGTATCTTGTCCCGCATGAACGGGAATCCAATAATCAGCATATTTCGCAACTTGAGAGAAATCGGGGGCAAAAACTGTTAATTTTCCGCCAGCATGACGCACTTCTGAGATAAAGTGTGTATCAGGGGTGCGGGTCATATTAAGGTTTGAGCCAACTACAGCTACAAAACGTGAATTGAACCAGTCTGCGGATTCGTGTACATCAGTCTGCTCACCCCAAATCTCAGGGCTAGCAGGGGGAAGGTCGCAATACCAATCGTAGAAGCTCATAATCACGCCGCCCATCAAGCTCATAAAGCGGCTCCCGGCAGCATAACTAATCTGCGACATAGCCGGGATCGGAGAAAACCCGGCTATTCGGTCAGGGCCATATTTTTTTGTAGTATAAATCATAGATGCGGCAATAATTTCCTGAGACTCTTCCCAAGAAATGCGTCTAAAACCACCTTTGCCGCGTGCTTGTTGATAGCTTTTACGAGCCTCTTCATCTTCCATAATAGCAGCCCAAGCCTTAACAGGGTCTCCATAAATGGATTTTGCTTTGCGCCAAAGGTCTACTAACACGCCGCGAGCATAAGGATATTTGACACGAATAGGACTATAAAGGTACCAGGAATAGCTGATGCCTCGCTGACAGCCACGCGGTTCATAAGGAGGCAAGCCCTCTTCTAGTTGTGGATAATCAGTAGCCTGCATTTCCCAAGTGACAATGCCATCTTTAACAAATACCTCCCATGAACAACTGCCTGTACAATTTACACCATGCGTCGTACGTACCCGCTTATCATGTTGGTGGCGGTTTCTGTAAAACTCTTCCCATTTACGTTCAGTCGGTGAAATTTTCTTTTTAGACCAGTTTTTCATGAGTGTCTCCTTGAAGTAATTCCTGCATCTTTTCTTAAGCGATCAGATAGGGTTTCTTTTTGTTGTGACCAGAAAAACGACATAAAACCGAAGAGTAAGGCAGCACCCATCAATCCGACACCCCAAAACAAAGCTGATGCACTATCCGCAACACCTTCTTCTTCGCCTCTTGCGCTATTGATAGTGAGAAAAACCAGCAAATCTGAAACTTCCTGATTTGTCAAAGACTTCTCTTCGTAAACACCTCGCATCGTAGGAAAAGCGATATTTTGAAGCGAACTAGTCAAACCAATTTTCCCAAAGCGGCTATATACTTTTGTTAAATCAGGTCCTAGATTACCACCACCAAACGCGCCAACAGTTCCCACGGTGTGGCAAGCTATACAAGGCGTCCCCCCCATTTCAAGAGCCTGAGTTCCTGTAAAAATAGCTTCTCCGCGCGCCACATGCCCTTGTGGCAAAGTTATGTCAACAGCTTCCACACTCTCTCCACTTTCAAAGAAAATTAAGAGAGATTCAACTTCTGTCTCAGTGAGAGCCAAGTTTGGCATTTCAATGTCATTATATTCAGCCAATAACTCTAGAACTATTGGGTCTCCTGAGAGAATAAGCTGATCAGGAATGCTTATAAACTCTGCTACCCAAGCTCGATCTCGCCTATCAAGCACTCCCTGCAAATCAGGTCCGACGATAATGCCATCTCCGATCGAATGACAAGAAGCACAACTTTCATCAAAAATATCTTTCCCTGCGCTAGAAGACTGCAAATCCGATTCCGCAGATGTCTGGCAACCTCCTAACAAAAAAAACACACTTAGCAATAGAATCACAAAAGACCTTCTACCAAATGAGTTCCAGACCTTATGCCTAATTTTCATAGGATACGCCTCCATTATTAGTTGTTTTTCCCTTTAGAGCTTTTTCATCAGCAGCCATTTTTCGTTCGGGCAAATCCATAATCGCAGTGAGCAAATCAGATACACGAGCCTCAATGGAGTGATTTGTAATAACTTGCATTTGGTTGGCACTAAGATCAGCATGAATAATTGCGAGATCAGGGTTGGCAATCAAAATAGGTGCAAAATTTTCCACAACACTTTCGTCCACCACAGCCATAATCACAGCATCAAGAGAATATTCCTGCAATATAGGTAGTGCATCTTCAAGGGTAGGAGCTGTGCCAACCACAGCCACATCTTCACTATCCCCCAGTGACTGAATCAAAGTCTCAGCAAATAACGAATCACCAACGACAAAAACATTACGTAGCTCCATCTGAAAAGCATAACGAACTAGAAGAAGAACGTCTATCCATCGTCAGCAGAAAGAAGAACTAAAAAAGAGTGATGTTTATAATCACTCTTCAGAAAGGAACTAGTTCGTTACTTTTTTGTGGATAAACACTTCTCGGCAACGCACTTATTTTGAACTTGCCCCCCTTTAACGAGCCATTTCTTGGCAATAAACAAATTCCGTTAAAAACTCCCCCATATCGTAGGTAGAGAAAATTACATAGCTAAAATTATCACGTTGCGAACATGACTTATATTCTCAAAAACCATCTCAATCATCCAGCAGCCCATGCCGAGATGCGAGCCGAGCAGCTTCTCGCCGATTGGCAGCATGAAGTTTCCCCAAGATATTGCGCACATGGCTTTTTACCGTATAAATACTAATTGATAATTTCTCTGCTATTTCTTTATCTGTAGCCCCCGTTGCAATATATTGCAAGACATCAAGCTCCCGCAGGGTAAGATCGGGAGCTTCTTCACTTGATACGATAGCAACGGACTGTTTCATCATCTTAGAAAATTCATCTAGCACACGCGTTGCTATTTTAGATGATAGTGCAGCCTCACCAGCTAAAGCCTTTCGTATCCCATCCAGAAATTTTCTTTTATTGGTGCTTTTGAGCATATATCCTACAGCCCCTGCTTTGATGGCTGCAAATAACTTCTCATCTTCATCATGAACAGTGAGTGCAACAATCCGTGAACCTGGTAATTCAGTGCAAATCAAGCGGGTTGCTTCCAAGCCATCGCAAATCGGCATATTAATATCCATCACGATTAAATCTGGCTTTAGATCACGCGCAAATTTAAGGGCTTCTAGGCCATCCCCTGCCTCTGCTATCACTTCAAGGTCTGGTTGTGCGTTGATAAGCCCTGCTAAACCATCACGAAATAATTCATGATCATCAGCCAGCAAAATACGAGAAATTGTCACGGGCTTTCTCCTGTGTTTTTGGTTTCCATCTCATGAGTTATCTCTAAAGGGAATATAGCTGAAACTTGGGTTCTTTTTCCAAGTTGTGATGAAAGTGAAAATTCGCCTCCAGACCTTTCGGCGCGTGTTCGCATAATACGTAACCCAAAATGATCACCTCCCATTGAGACCTGAGGATCGAATCCCACACCATTATCTTCAATACTAAAACGAGCATGCCCATTCACGCGGTCTGCACGCACCCAAACTTGCTCGGCTTGTGAATGTCGTTGAACGTTAGAGAGGGCTTCTCGCACGATATGAATCACTTGTCGCTGTGTTGCTGGGGGAAGTATTAGGACAGAATCGTCGCTTATTGCCAGTTTGACGGAAAAATGATAGGTTTCAGAAAAACCATCCACAACGGAAGCAAGTTTCTTTGCAAGGTCGTCGCGCTCTGGTTTTGGTTTAAGGAGGCCTGTTAGTGCATCCCGCACTTGTTGGTAAGCAGTTTCGGTCGCTTTCTCTATCTGAATTAACGTGGTGCGCTCTTCGGCATTGTGATCGTCAGCGAGAATTTCATCCAATCTTTCTAATTTGATTCGAGTAAAGCTTAATATTTGAGCCAAGTTATCGTGCAGATCAGCGGCGAGTTGCTCTCTTTCGGCAAAGGCAGCAGCCTGTTTTGCTTTCTGACGCTCTGCTTTTGCCAGGTTGGCATTAGAGATGGCGATTGCGGCAGAGTTTGCCAAGAGATTGAGTGCGCGCTGATTATCGACATCAAATGAGGGAGTTTCTTGATTCGATTGCACTACACATATTGCGCCAAGTGTATGATTACCTGCTCGAAGGGAGGTTGCTACGCAATGCCCAGCATCGTTTGCAAGAAGAAATTTGCAGTTTGTACAATGCGTTTCGCTGACGACGGTTTCATTTGCATTTATAACTTGTTGCGAAAATCCTTTTCGAATTGACTTCTTAGCACCTAGCTCTATATCCACGTCTCCGCTATATGAGGCTAATTCTAGCATTTTTTCATTTGGAGATATTACACAAAGAGCCGCCGACTCTGCTTGCATTAACAAGCGAGTGCGTTCTACAACTGAATTTAGTAGTTCGTCCAAATCTCGCTGAGCTACAATTTCTTGGCTAAACTCAAATGCAGTAGAAAGCTCGCGTGTTCTCTGAAGAACTTGGCTTTCTAATACTTTTCGAGCCTCAGCCAATTCCGACCGCATGATGCCAAAGGTCTGAGCCAGTTCTCCCAGCTCTTTATTTTCTATTGTCGGGATAGGAGAATCAAGATTCCCCGCGCCCATTTTTTGCACAGCACTGCCTAACTCGGATAATGGGTTGATAATAATACGGCGAGTATCAATAAAGCCCCAAATAAGTAATCCGATTGCCGCCATCCAAAATACCACTTGTATTAATATCAGACGAAGGTCTTTGGCTTCTGCACGAACTTCAAAGGCAGTCACAACAGCATCTAATTGGTCGAGGATAATAGGGGATTCGAGAAGAATTTCTTCGGCATCGTTGGACGTTAAATATCCCCGAAAGTGAGTCCATGTTTGTGAGATTTCATCCAGTTGCTCAAGTAATGCGGCATCTGGAGCAGGCGGAAGGATTACAAGCTCGCCAGATGAATCAACCGTTTCTCCCCCCATACGAAGCGCATGAAGGGTTTGATCGAAAAGTTCAATAGAAGCAGAGAGTTCTGGGTTTTCAGGTTGAGCCAACGCCAGCCAAGTCATTTTTTGGGTGAGCATTCTCTGGCGGCCAGATAAATTAATAATAAGCGCGTCTTTCTTTTGCGTGGTGATTCCCCAATAAGTCGCGGCTCCAGAAAAACTGACTAATAATACGAACGCCAGAAAAAGTAACCCTAGTCTTCCCCTGATGCTTTTCTTATTTATCATAGTGAAAAATTATAACATCAAGAGAATATAATGCTTCTGCCTTTTATTTGCCGTAGCACTCAAATTATACGGAATCCTAAATTTTGCCTCCTCAGTCCCCCATATTATGATAAAAAGCTAAGCTATTACCATTAGCTTAGGCCTAAATTTATACCCGTATATTTGATATATACAGCACTGGGCAGACTGTGATGGTGTAAGCAAGGGAGAGTATTAATTTTGATGCCAATTATAAAACCTCAACCCCATTAGAAGCCTCGCAAATGTAGATATTAGGCTTCAGCCCCGTGCTTTTCTCATACCTAGAGCGGATATTTTCTACAAAGGCAACAGCGGCTTCGTCTTTTACTAACGCTATAGCACAGCCACCAAATCCGCCCCCAGTCATGCGCGCGCCGAAACAGCCGGACAGGGATTGTGCCAATGCGACCATGATATTCAATTCTTCGTTGGTGATCTCGAATTCGTCGCGCATACTGACGTGGCTGGTGTTCATCAGTTCCCCCATCTCGGTGGCGTTTCCGGCAGACATCGCTATTCCGGCTTCCAGTACACGTTTATTTTCCGAAATAACGTGACGGGCACGTCGGCGCGGCAACCCAGCTAACTCGTCAGCACCCAAGTTGAATTCCTGGAGCGTTACGTCGCGTAGATGTGAAACGCCAAAGTGCTCTGCGGCAGTCTCGCATTGTTCTCGCCGCTCGTTATATCCCGAATCCGTATGAGAGTGGCGAGTAGTTGTATCCATGATGATTAGAGCGGTTCCAGCGGGTAATGGAATTTGCTGTGTGTCGAGATTGCGACAATCGATCAAAAGGGCGTGGTCAACTTGACCGGCGGCGATGATCATCTGATCCATGATGCCGGTGTTGGCACCAACCCACTCGTTTTCGGCTTGCTGACCGATTAATGCCATTTTTTGCGACTCGAGCACCCAATTGCCCGCAATAGAAAACGCTTTGGCTACAGCCATCTCGAGAGCTGCCGAAGAAGATAGCCCAGCGCCGATGGGAATGTTGCTGAGCATTACCCCTTCCCAGCCTTCCAGTTGATAGCCTGCTTTTTCCAACGCCCAGGCAACCCCGCGGACATACTCGCCCCAACCCTTTTGATGTTGAATATCGTTCAGGGAAAATTCGACGGGGTCGGTGAAGTCTACTGAGTGGAATTTTATCTGGCGATCATCTCGCAGACGGATTGCCATCCAGATGGCGCGGTCGATTGCCATCGGGAGGACGAAGCCATCGTTGTAGTCGGTGTGTTCGCCGATCAGATTGACGCGCCCGGGCGAGCGGACAATATGTGCTGGGGCTTCGCCAAAGCGGGAGATGAATTCTTGGGTGACTAAGGGATTCATAAGGTTGGTTTAATAAGATAGCGGTAATTGAGCGAAAAAAAGATCCCGATAAACTATTTTGACGTTTTATAAAAGAATCTTTCTGGAAATCGGCATCATCATCGGATTTGAATCAGTCGTCATTGTGCTATTAAGAGTTGCTACAGTGCTTCTTTGGAACTCGAAATCAAAAAACAGGCTATGAGCAAGAAGAAGGAGATTGGTCCGAAGAGCAGTTTTTCTCCCATACTTAGTGAAGTTATGACACCAAGAAAGTTGAGCGCAGAATATGCAGTGATAACCCACGCCAATATCTTGACAAATGTCGGAACGACCACCCCATCAATGAGTTTTGCTCGACGACGAATAACATAAGCAAAAAACACCAGGATAGCTATAGCAACCAGACTCAAAACTCTCAAACCAGGGGTAAGAACAGACTGCCTACCGCCCCAAGCCATCGTGACAGGCAATATACCCGCTGCAAGCAATAGTTGGAGAAAGGCTGTTAGACCATATAAGACAGTAGCAGCTTTTGCTGCAGGATGAATTACCGAACGATTAGATAAGATTGACACTATATTTTCCTTTATTTATGAGATGATGCGACAGCAGGGATTATTTACCGAGACCTTCCAGCCAATCTTTGAAAACAGGTTGAACATCAGGGCTGACAACCACACCCATGTGGGATAAGCCTGGCAAAAGTTCTACCTGAACACTTGTATATTCTGAGACCACAGGCTCAAATTGATCGGCAACGAAGGCTTCGTCCGCAGTGCCAGCGAGAAGCAAAAAGGGTTGCGTGATGGCTTTGAGATCTTTTTTATAGTTGCGAGGGGCGTAGCCGGTATTGAGCCGATGAGAGTAGGACAGGGTTTCGGTCCCATCACGAGCTTCTTCTGGCATACTGAATTCAATAGCGGTCAGATGATCAAACCAGTGAATCCCCATCGCATTCAGGATGGACAATCCAGCAATTCGCCCTGTATTGGCGTATGCCCAGCCACCCGAGTTGGGACGTATTGTGGGGGCGTTATATTTAAGGTAGGGTGAAAGCAGCACGTAAGCGTCAGCTTGCTGACCATATTGACTCCCTGTAAAACGAACGACCAATCCACCCCCAGACGAATGTCCACCCACGATCAGGGCTGCACCTGGATTATCCTTTCGGACATGGGCGATCAAATCTGCGAGATCATCTTCCAGTTGGTTGATGTAATCCACATCGCCACGCCTTGCAGGTGAAGTACCGTGCCCGCGCAAATCTGGCGTGTATACCTGCGCCAACCCCTCAGTGCTGATATATTCCGCCAAAGGCAGCAAATACTGACTATGATAACCAGAGCCGTGCACCAGGACGAGTGTCTTATCTGATTGAGCTGGGTAGTGTCTATAGGCTAATCTTTCCCCATCTCTGGCAGTGAAAGGCTGCAATTGAGGCAGGTTTGTGTAGTCGAGGAACAATTGAGAGAAATTTAAACCCTCTTCGTTTGAAGCAGGTTTCTTGCCTTTACTAAAGAGAATAAGTGCTGCTGCAATAGTAAGTTGGATCACAAGAGAGATGAGTATAAAGTTAATGACCCTTAAAAGTATTTCCATTTGTTTTTCCTTCAATGATTGTTTTTTTTCCAGCATAAGTGTGATAATTAGTCTTCTTTATAATGCTCATCAGGCAATGCGCGTAAACGAGCAGCAGCTTGCTCGGCGGTTAGATCACGCTGGGCTTCAGCCATCATTTCGTAGCCGACCATGAACTTCTTAACCGTAGCAGAACGCAGCAACGGTGGATAGAAATGGGCGTGAAGTTGCCAGTGTTGATTCTCTTCGCCATTGAAGGGTGCACCATGCCAGCCCATCGAATAGGGGAAGGATGTCTCGAAAAGATTATCGTATTTTGTCAGCAAGGCTTTCAGGATTTTAGCCAGCGAGTCTCGCTCGCTTGGCATCAAATCGGGGAGACGCAGCACATGTCGGCGGGGGAGCAGTAAAAGCTCGAAGGGCCAGACTGCCCAATAAGGGACGACTGCTATCCAATCATCATTTTCAACGACGATGCGTTCCTTACATTTAGTTTCACGATTGAGATAGTCCAGCAATAATGGCTTGCCCTGTTCCAGAAGATAGCTTTTCTGATTGCGATCTTCTTTGGCAGGTTCGTTAGGAAGCACAGTTTCTGCCCAAATCTGTCCATGCGGATGCGGGTTGGAGCTTCCCATTGCTGCACCCTTATTTTCAAAAACTTGCACCCATTGATATTTTTTGCCGAGTTCAGTCGTTTGCTCAGCCCAGATATCTACCACGCGGCGGATATTCTCTGTGGGCATTTCGGGCAAGGTTAGATCATGGCACGGAGAAAAACAGATCACACGGCTTGTACCTTGCAGGCTCTGTGTTTGAAGTAGTGTATCTTCTGTTTCTGCAATTTGGGGGGTATCGGGCAGCAGGGCTGCAAAATCATTTCTGAAAACGAATGTGTGTTCGTATTGCGGATTGCTCACGCCTCCGGCGCGCTCGTTTCCCGGACATAAATAGCAGCCCGGATCGTAATGCGGGCGGTTATCGGGGGGAGCCTTTTCGACCTGACCCTGCCAGGGGCGTTTGGTCCGGTGCGGGGATACTAGTACCCATTCTCCCGTCAAGGGGTTGTAGCGACGATGTGTATGTTCGGTGGGATTAAATGTCGTCATAGATTCTACTCGTAGGTTGGCAGCCAATTGCCATGGGTTGAGATAAGTTCATCCACCATCGACCAAATTTGGTCAAGGTCAAGTTCGGCGGCGGTGTGCGGGTCGAGCATCGCTGCATGGTAGATGTGATCTTTCTTTTTGGTGAGCGCTGCTTCAACAGTCAACGCCTGAACATTGATCTGAGTTTGCATCAGCGCAGCCAAGTGTGGGGGCAAGGCACCAACTTTAGTAGGTTGCAAGCCGCTTTTATCCACCAAAACAGGAACTTCCACACAGCTGTTCTGGGGTAGATTGTCAATCAATCCATTATTCATCACATTGCCATAAATCACACGGGGCGTACCCGTTTCGAGCGAATGAATGATATAAGCGCCATACTCGTGCGATTGCTTCACATCATCAAAGGTGGTCACCATTTCCGCCATCCGCTCCAGCTCCCAATCGGTTGCGCCAGCCTTCTTGAGCTTTTCATTCATAGCAGGGATGTCAACTGGCACATCGGGATTCTCAACTGTGGCCTTGGTGGCTTCCCATCCGGCGATCTGAACTTTACAGCGGCGGATATACTCATCAAGGGGGATGTTGAACTTCTCGATCAGGTCAGGGCGATCTCGTTTGATGAACCAGGGGACGTACTCTGCAAAATGCTCACTGGATTCGGTAACAGAGTACCCCAGACGATTGAGCATCTCGTACCGCACTCGGTTCCAGTCTGGTATGCGGTCTTCAGCAACTACCCGACGAATTTCGGGGTACAGGTCTATGCCGTCCCGCTCGAATTTGAGATAGAAGGCCATGTGATTAATGCCGGCACAGAGATAATTGATCTCTTCAAGCGGAACGTCGATATCACGGGCGATCTGCTCGGCAGTTCCCTGCACGGAGTGGCACAAACCAATGGTCTTAATCTTTGTGGCTTTATTGATCGCCCAAGTGATCATAGACATGGGGTTGACATAGTTCAGCAGAGTCACATCGGGGCAAACTTCTTCCATATCTCGTGCCATTTCCAGGTAAACGGGAATGGTACGCAAGCCCCGCATGATGCCGCCAATGCCAAGCGTATCGCCAATGGTCTGACGCAAGCCGTACTTCTTGGGGATCTCAAAATCGGTCACCGTGCCGGGTTCGTACCCACCAACCTGAAACATGCCAATGGCGTATTTAACACCCTCAAGCGCAGCCCGCCTGTCGAGATGTGCTTCGATGGTCGGATTTGCCCCCAACGATTTGGCGATCCGCTCGGTGACAATGCGGGTCGTCTCCAGACGTTCGGGGTCAATATCATGCAAACTGATGGTTGATTCCGCCAGTTCGGGGAAGCTGAGAATATCGCCAATTAGATTTTTGGCAAAAACCGTGCTGCCCGCTCCGATGAAAGTTATTTTAGTCATCCGATTTGTATCCCTTCTGAAGTTCTAGTAAATTTTCTGCCAGTTGCCAACTCAACGCATTTATAAGCCCCATCGTAAAGACCGATGCTCTTATTCTTGACGATCATCTTGCAATACATACGCAGCAAATCATCTTCATGCGTCATCAAATCAATTGCCTGCAAAGTCTGCGGGATAGTGCGGGTCTCGACCGTGCTGTCACCAATCTCTGCCCCACGAATCGCTCCCCACATTTCGTGCCCGCCAACGCGAGCGTTGAAGATTTTCGGAATTGGATAAAAAGCCAATTCGGAAGGCTTCGTGATCATAATATCCATCACGCGCATCAAATAATTCGACGCATAAACAGCGTGGAAAGTATTGTCATAGAGAAAAACATGCAGCCCATGTGCAGAATTCTCTCGAATGCTATCAGCGTAATCTCGAGTCTCTTCCCAGGTGAAATGGGTCTTGAGCAAATCCTGATAAGGAGCTAACTCACCTTCCAACCAATCCCAGTTGTCTTTGTGGTCACCAAGATTAATAAAAAGGGCGATTTTATCTTGTTGGATGAGCGGAATAGCGTGCTCAATGATCGCCTTAAAGAGTTCTCGTTGTGCACCTGCGCCACCCATTGTGACGATAAACCGACGTGGCTCTATAGCATCTATACGTTGGATGCGTGATTTGCAATCCACTTCGATATTCTCTACCAACTCATGGTCAACGTGCTGCCCCGTAAAGAAGAGAGAATCGCTGGGCGTAGGCTTCATGATTGAGCCTTTATCATCAAATCCACGCATCACACGGAAACCATAATATCCCGACGGCGACTGCACAGCGTGTTTCGCTCCTTCAGTGAGTTGAAAAGCCATGGGCCAATTATCGAACATCATATCCACAACATTCGTCATGCCGCCCGCCACTGCGCCCATCGCATTCCACATATGGGACGTGAGAATGGGTTGTTCTGAAGGCAATGCGCCGTAGAGATTTTCGAATAACTCACTCATCTTATAATCTTTGACTTGGGTTTTCGTAAAACGCCAGGGCCAGGTCACGATCCAATTGTTGAAGAGCCAATTCAAACCGGGCAAAGAAGGCTCGCCAGTCGTCAAACTTTCCCAGACATATTTATCAAACCACGGGAATTTTTGAGAAATACGTGAGTATTTGCTGTAATTGGTATTGCACCAATTAATCACATCGGTGGTGATCCCAGGGACGGAGAGCAGATCAAGCCAATAGGGGGTGAAGCCCATTGCCTTTGCGGCAGAAACGCCCGCCATCGCGATGCGATAATGCCCAAAACCCATCCGGATCGTGCTAACGACAACGCCGTTTTCGATCTCCAGCGGCGTTCCGTCGCCTTCACGAACAATTTCTTTCAACCCAAAAATATCGCCCCCAAAAGGGTGATCTTGAACGCTCAGGTCGAATTTCTCGTTCGGATCATAGCTAAATTTCTTTGCTAACATAGCTTTCCATCTATCCGCTGCACGTGTTTGTGCTGGTGTAATTGGGTTGCCATAGAGCTCGTAGCGGCCATTCACTTTTTTCATAAAAAAAATCTCCTTCAGAGATGTATAAGTGCAATAAAACTTGATAATTTTATCTTTAAAAAGTCTATCCTACTCGCTATTTTTCTCTATAAATTGCATACTCATTTCTGCCACTCTTTCATACTCTTTATCTAAAAGAATAGAATGGCTGGAATTTTCCATCCAGTGATGCTCTTTGATCTCCGAAGAAACACCATCCATAATGATCTTGCCCGCGTCAGGCGTAACAGTCAGGTCAAGTCTCCCCTGAAAAATGAGCACCGGCTGACGAATTTCAGAAAGCCTTTTTAATGTGGCAGACTGGAATCGCAGAAATTGGATAATACCCTTAATTGGCAACCCGGGATACCCTTGCCAAAGTTCTGAACCATCAAGAGAATCTCGCTCTATTTCTTTCACAAAAGGTGCAGCGAGATAAAGCTGTAGCAGATCCACTTTTCTCATCATCGTGCGGATTGCGGGAACATAGAGCAAAAGGCCAGAAATTTGCGGATATTTGCTGGCTAGATGCAGTGCCAGTAATCCGCCCATCGATGCGCCCGCCACCCAAACTTGCTCGCAGCTCCCGAACAATTTCTGTAGAGATTCTTCGCCGCTTTCTACCCATTCCCGCCATTTGGTTTGATTCAAATCTTCAGGCTTGGTTCCGTGCCCGGGCAAAAGTGGAGCGGCAACCGTATAACCCTGCGCATGAAATTTCTCAGCCAACAAACGAATTTCAGCGGTTGTCGCCGTAAATCCATGCGAAAGTAAGATGCCCGTTGAGCCTGCCTCCCAAAAGAAAGCATCCCCATCTAAATGTGGATTGTGTAAATGTGGGTTTCCTGTGGTCTTTTCACTTTTCATAATACTATTCTGTGATAATGCTGAAATCCCGTGCGGCAACGCTATATTCGCCCGACTTTGTAGAAAAAGCAATTGGCTCTTCCGTAAAATTCATCGCAAGCAATTTCTCACCACGGCGAAATACTGTTAAACCAGCAGGAATATCAAGAATAGAGATGGTTTCCAACTTCGCCAGATGGCACATGAGAGCTACAGCCTGCGCAAAGCGAGGGTAAATCCCACAATAAATGACCTTTCCATTGCCATGTGATTTTTCTGTAATAGCGGCTAAGCCATCAAAAGGAGCTGCCGAATAATTTGCTAACATTTTTGTTCCATCAGCAGGCTCTAATGCCTCTGCCCAGAATGTCACATCTGGATCAAGGTCGGCTAGTTCACTTTGAATTGGGTAGGATATTTTTGGAGGGAGAGCGTGCCATTTAGCAACTCTTGCTCCAGCTAAATTCCGCAAAACACCGGGCAAAGGCTCTTCGGTGACCACATTATGAATATCCTTAAAGCCAGAGCGAACACCTAGCAAAAGAGTACCGCCCTGAGTAGTGAAGCCGTCTAATTTTTGCGCTAGTGTTTCATCAGCAAGAAAAGTGTTGGGGGCAAGTAAAATTTTATAGCGGCTTAAATCAGCCTGTGGTGAGATAATATCTGCTTCCAAGCCAAGAGCTTTGCAAGCACGATAAAAGACAAATAAATGTTTCAGACAGGAAAAATCTTTGCGATGCGGCTGCATCTCCATTGCCCAGAGGGTGCTGTAATCAAGTAAAATGCCAATATCCGTTTGCAAAGGCTGTGCTACGAAATCATCAAGTTGTTGGCGTTCGGCTTTGATCGTTAGCAGGTCAGCGTAGCCGGTATCTGCCGAGCCATCGTGATTACGCAATCCTGCATGATGTTGTTCCAAGCCAAAGCGGGATGCTTTCCAGCGGAAAAAGACTGTTGCTTCTGCGCCGGATGCAGCAGCTTGCCATGCCCACAGGCGCAGAGCGCCTGGACGCACGCCAGTGTTGTATAAACTCCAGTTGATGGCACCTGTTTGCTGCTCCATGATCCAATAAGGGGATTGTTTCAGCCCATGAGTTAGCGAATGGAAAAAGCCGGTAAGTAATGGATCGCCGGTATCGTGTGCATAAGCGGGAATTTGCTCATCTGGGGCATAAAGATCATGGCTTCCCATTTCGGCATAGCCGGTCGGATATGAATCCCAAGCTACAAAATCCAAGTCACGCGCAAGGTCGTGATAATCGATTGTGGTTTGGCTGGCAATGATATTGTGCGTAACAAATTGGGTGGTGGGGATGCTCTCTCGCAGGGCATCAATTTGTATCTGTTGATACGCTATCCATGAATCAGACGCGAAACGATAATAATCGAGTACGTGGCTGGGGTTCGGTTCTGCAACTGTTAAATTATGTGGTTCGATTTGTGCCCATTTATCATAAGTTTGGCTCCAAAATATTGTTCCCCAGCGTTCGTTAAGTTCATCAAGGCTAGCATATTTGCTTTGCAACCAATTTTGGAATTCTGTTGTACAGGTTTCGCAATAGCAGCGAGCAAAATAGCAGCCAAACTCGTTATCGATTTGCCAGCCAATTACGGCGGGATGATCGCCATAGCGTTCTGCCATTGCCTGAGTGATACGCTTACTGTACTCGTGGTAGGTTTTGTTATTGGGGCAATAATGTCGCCTTGAACCGAAGCGCCTGCGTCGCCCCTCTTCATCTACGGGCAAAATGTCGGGATGGGTGTTGATGATCCAGGCAGGAGGGGCAGCGGTAGGTGTACACAGGAGAATCTGATGACCAGCGGAAGCAAGTGTCTCTACAGAGCGATCCAACCAATCCCAGTTGTATTTTCCCTCTTCTGGCTCTATCTTTGCCCAAGCAAATTCGGCGATGCGCACAATCGAAATTCCCGCAGTGTGCATTTCTTTTGCGTCAGTTTCCCAGTGTTTTTGAGACCAATGTTCAGGGTAATAGCAAACGCCAAGTTTCATGATGACCTCATCTTATTTACAAAGGTACCCAAGACGGAGGAATATCTTGGGTACCTTTGTTCTTTTGCGAGTTTATTTTGAAGAACCCAAAGTGAGTCCTTCAATGAAAAAGCGCTGTAAAAATAGAAATACCAATAATGTGGGCAGTGTACCGATCAATGCTCCGGCAACAATTACCGGCCAGTCAGTAATAAATTGTCCTTGTAATGTTGCCAACCCAGCAGTGACGGGTTTTAGCGCATCATTGCTTGTGAGAACGATAGCCCAAAGATAGTCATTGAATATCCAAGTGAATTCCAGAGTGGCAATAGCTGCGATAGCAGGCAAGGTCAGTGGAAGCATGATTTTCGCCCAAATGCCTATTTCACTACATCCATCAATGCGTGCAGCCTCGATGATTTCTCCAGGTACAGTTCGCATATAGTTGCGCAACATGAAGGTGCAGAAACCAAGCTGGAAAGCTGTGTGGAAAAAAATCAAACCCCAGTATGTGTCATAAAGACCTAAGAAGTCTGTTAGCTTGAAAACAGGCAGCAAGAGAACCTGAAAGGGGAGCATCATGCCACCCACAAAGGTAAAGAAAATCACTCGATTAGCAGGGAATTTGAAACGCGCCAGAGCGTAGGCCGCTAGCGAAGAAAGGAACATTGTGAGCACAATGGATGGCAATGTAATGATGAAGCTGTTGGGCAAATATCGGCTTATGCCACCTCTCTCCCAAGCT
>JABGQV010000042.1 GCA_018648655.1 Anaerolineae bacterium
CTATAGCTTAATATCTTATACATGCCTAGTTTTTTTTTAAAATAATTATAATGCTTTTTTTTTCTGTTAATATGGTTTATACACAGAACTTCGAAATTAGATTTATAATGCTCTTTTATAAAACCTTCATCTTTTCTTCATAAATCTGTGAGAAACTGTGAAGGTTCTATTTAGTAAATACAGAGGTGGTTTTCACCTTATTAAAATGATGGAGGCATCAGGAAATGAAAAAAAGGTTAATCATTATCGCGGTAGTACTCATTATTGCGGCAGGTGCGTTTTTTGTAATACAGAATAACGCAAAAAAAGACATAGGTAGTGCATTCCAAACAGAAGATGCAGAGCGTGGCAGCCTGACCGCTACAGTAGGCGCAACAGGGACTGTACGTTCTAATCAGAGTGCTTTGCTGAATTGGCAAGCAAGTGGAACTGTAGAGAGCATAGCTGTTAGTGTTGGGGATATTGTTGATCAAAATCAGGTTTTGGCTTCTTTAGAGAATACTTCTCTTTCGCAGAACATCATTTTAGCAGAAGCTGATTTGGTAAGTGCTGAGAAAACTTTAGACGATTTGCTTAAATCGGGGACGGCAGCAGCACAGGCGCGTATTACTTTGCGTGATGCAGAAGAAGACTTAGAATCAGCCCAGAATTATCGTGAATACCTGAATGACCCGTATGAGTACGATACCATTATTTACAAAGACACAAGATGGGGAAGAATCCCACAAATTAAAACCGTCAAAATGGAAGAAGCAGATGATGGTACTAAGGAAGTTGCTATTCAAGACCTTGCACTTGCGCAAGCAAAATATGACGATGCTGCACGTGCTTGGGAAGCAGTTGCTGAGGGACCAAATAAAGCCGACGTAGCCGCCGCGCAAGCTCGGGTCGATGCGGCATCAGCAACGTTGAATTTGGCACGTATTGCCGCTCCTTTCGAAGGAACGATTACTCAAATAGAAATAATGCCTGGAGATCAAGTCTCCGCTGGAACATCTGCTTTTCGCTTAGATGATTTCAGCAAGCTTCTAGTTGATGTTGAACTATCTGAAATTGATATTAACAGCGTTGAGCTTGGGCAAATGGTTTCCCTTTCTTTTGATGCGATTTTAGAAAAAGAGTACGTAGGAAAGGTGATAGAAGTAGGGAGAATTGGTGAAAACGTGCAGGGCGTCATTAATTTTACGGTAACTGTTGAGTTGAGTGATGCAGATGAACTTGTTCGCCCCGGTATGACAGCAGCAGTAAATATTGTAGTCAAAGAAATTGAAGATGTGCTTCTTGTTCCTAATAAAGCGGTTCGTTTAGTGGACGGTGATAGAGTAGTGTATTTGCTGACTGATGGTTTCCCTGAGATGGTGGTGGTTCGCTTAGGTGCTTCTGCAGATGGGATGAGCGTGCTTGTCTCAGATAATATTGAAGAAGGCGCACTGATTATTCTTAACCCACCAAGCGAAGGTGCTTTTAGTGATGGCCCTCCAGGTGGCCCTCCAGGAGGTCACTAGATGGAAGATATCGTAATTACCGCACGCGATTTGACAAAAGTTTATAAAATGGGCGAGATGGAAGTTCATGCTCTACGTGGCGTTTCTTTAGAGATTAAGCGCGGTGAAGTTGTGGCAATTATGGGCGCATCTGGTTCCGGAAAATCAACCTTAATGAATACCTTAGGCTGCCTCGATTTGCCCACAAGTGGCGAATATATTCTGGATGGCGAAGTAGTTGCGGACTTAAGCGATGATCAATTGGCTGATATTCGAAACCGTAAAGTTGGTTTTGTTTTTCAGAGTTTTAATTTGCTGCCGCGTTCATCAGCATTATCGAATGTTGAACTTCCGCTTCGCTATTCCAGCACGACAGAAGGACGCAAAGAAAAAGCGCGTCTCGCGCTCGAAGCTGTGGGACTTGGCGACCGCATAAAACATCGCCCAACAGAGCTTTCTGGTGGGCAACAGCAGCGCGTAGCCATAGCTCGTGCCTTGGTCAATGACCCCTCTATTGTGATGGCAGATGAGCCTACGGGCAATCTCGATTCGAAAGTTGGGCAAGAAATTATGGATTTACTCCTTACCCTGAATAAGGAAAAAGGGACAACGTTAATTATCATCACACACGATCCAAAAGTTGCGGCGCAAGCTGAACGTATTATTCGTTTGCATGATGGGCAAGTGAGTAAGGAGGATGCAGAATGAATATTTGGCAACCAGTTATAGAAGCTCTTGAGAGCTTAAATGCAAATAAAGTTCGGTCTTCTTTGACAATTTTAGGTATCGTGATTGGTGTTGCAGCAGTTATTGCTATGCTGGCTTTAGGCGCGGGGGCACAAGATACTATTCTTGGCTCGCTAAGTGGCATTGGTACCAATCTTCTTTTCGTTTTTCGTGGTGGTGAAGATGAATCTATTCGTAACCCAGAACCACTCACCATTGGCGACGCGGAGGCATTAGCAGATGATTTTGCCGCGCCTTCTATTGAAGCGGTGGCGCCCGCTATTCAGGGCAATGCCGAGGTTTCTTTTAGCGGTGAAGCAAGCACTGTTACCCTCACTGGTGTAACCCCTGCCTACTTCCCTGTACGAAATTATACGGTTGTAGAAGGCGAAGAAATCACCGAAGAGCATATCTTAGGACGTGCTTCTGTTGTCTTACTTGGCGTTGAAGTTGCCGATACTCTCTTTGATCGTCGTGAAGGTCTTACCGGAGAAATCATTCGTGTAGAAGGACAGCCTTTTCGGGTTATTGGCGTGCTAGAAGAGCGCGGCGGCGGCATGATGGGTAGTCAGGATAATGAAATCTTGATTCCCTTTAGTACTGCCCAAGCGCGTATTTTGCGCCGTAGCCCTGCCGATAAAGTGGATGTGATTTTTGTTCAAGCCACAGATGCAGATTCGGTCATCTCAGCAGAAGAAGAGATTTCACAAATTATTTCTCAACGGCATCGAACTGCTGTTGGTGAAAATGACTTCACTGTCTTTTCTCAACAGGATATGGTGGACACCGCCTCCTCAATTACTGGTATTTTGACAGTTTTCATTGGTGGGATTGCCGCTATCTCCCTGCTTGTGGGCGGGATCGGTATCATGAATATTATGCTCGTCTCCGTCACCGAACGCACGCGTGAGATCGGCTTGCGTAAAGCACTAGGAGCGCGTAAGCGTGATATTCTCACTCAATTTCTCATTGAGTCATCTCTGCTCAGTTTGGTTGGTGGATTAATCGGCATCTTGCTGGGGTGGGGCATTGGTGTTGTCGTCGGGATTGTCGCCACGAACTCAGGCACACCTTTCGAGCCAGTCGTCGGTATGGATGCAGTTCTTCTCGCCACCCTCTTCTCTGCCGCAGTCGGCCTCTTCTTTGGCATTTACCCCGCCAACCGCGCCGCGAACTTGGTACCAGTCGAGGCCTTGCGATACGAGTAAGCAGTATTCAGTTTTCAGTAGGTCAGTAAACAGTAAATCAGTCTCCCCCAAACTCCCGAAGTTCCCAAAACTTCGGGAGTTTTCTTTTTTCAAAATGCGTAGGTCACGCTTCTAGCGTGATTTGCAACTAAAATTGCATCAGACACCGAGTATCTTGGAGATACTTGGTGTCTTTTTTAAAAGATGCTCTAGCCGCCGTCCTCGGCGGCGGTTTAATTTAAAACTGATATAATTTCTCCATCACACTCACCAACAGGGAGCCACCCATGCCCGAAGCCCGACCCTTAAACGTATTCATCGCCCATGCATCGTAAGATAAACCCGCCGTGCGGAAACTTTACCAAGCTCTATCAAAAGAGACGTGGATTTCCCCTTGGCTGGACGAAGAAGAGCTTTTGCCCGGCATGGATTGGGATTATGAAATCTATAAAGCCTTTAGGGATGCAGATGTAATCATCGCTTGTCTTTCGCAAGAATCTGTAGCTAAAGAAGGCTATGTGCAAAGAGAATTCAAACGTGCTCTGAGTTATGCCGAAGAAAAACCAGAAGGGACAATTTACGTCATCCCTCTGCGCTTGGATGATTGCACACCGCCACGTAAATTGAACAAATATCAATGGGTGGATTATTTTGAGAGCAACGCTCAAGAGAAGTTGTTGAAATCTTTGCGTATACGCGCTGAAAATTTAAAAATTTTAGAGAAAACTGTTTCAAAGAAGTCTGAAAAGATTGCTCCTGCTGTTGTTACACAAAAAAGCGTATCAAACAGAGAAAAAGTTGGCAAGCATAGCATTTACACTTTCGCTGGCATGGAGTTTCTACTTGTCCCCGCGGGTGATTTTTTCATGGGAGCAGATGATATTCGCCATGCAAAGCCAGAGCATCTTATCTATCAACTGGATTATGATTTTTATGTCGCTCACTTCCCGCTTACGAGCAGGGCATATTCTCGTGTGGCGCGTGATATTGGAAAACCCATCATCATGTCACGTGGAAAGATGGAACACCCTGTTGTGAATGTCTCTTGGTATGATGTACAGGAATATATAAAATTGCTAAATGAAAAATACAGGAATGAATTACCGAAAAACTTCCGTTTTTGCCTCCCCTCCGAAGCGGAATGGGAAAAAGCCGCCCGAGGACCCGAAGGAAATGAATACCCGTGGGGAAATACCTTTGATAAAGAAAAATGCAATACTAGGGAAAGCGGTATCGGTGGCACCTCGCCCGTAGGACAATTTTCCCCGCAGGGCGATAGTTTTTACGGCGCAACCGATATGGTAGGTAATGTGTGGGAGTGGACGCGCTCTTTGTGGGGCTTTAAATATCCCTACCGCTTTAATGATGGGCGTGATGATAAAAAAGTAAAAGAAAGGGGCCGTGTCTTGCGCGGCGGTTCCTTCAGCTACTTTCAAAGCCTCGCACGTTG
>JABGQV010000223.1 GCA_018648655.1 Anaerolineae bacterium
AAGTTTCAGATATTCTATCTTAGCCTGTGGTCTAGTTTTTGGGGGTCATTATACTCTTTGCAAACACTTTCTATATTGCATTGATTTTTGCATTTCTTTTTGCAATGATCTTTCCGCAACTTGCGCGCGCAGCCACAATCACTGTCAGCAACACCAATAACAGTGGCACTGGCTCTTTGCGCCAGGCGATTGCTGATGCTGCATCAGGAGACACAATCAATTTCAGTATCTCTGGCACTATCATCCTGACTACCGGCGAACTGATTATCGATAAAAACCTTACTGTCGATGGAAGCGGGCAAAGCATCGCGCTTAGCGGGGGGAATACTTCCAGCATCATTCGGATAAATACCGGAAATATTGGGATGACCGTCTCGCTTATCAGCCTTACTCTTCAAGATAGTGCCAATACTGCCGTCTCCAACGATGGAACCTTAACGATTACAAATTGTACATTTTCAAATAATGGCGGTCTGTCTACGGTCATTCTTGGTGGTGCTATTCATAACGATGGTATTCTAAGAATTAGCGGGAGTACTTTTTCTAATAACAGGGCTAATAGCAGCAGTAGCATAGCTGAAGGCGGTGCCATATACAACCAGGGCACCATGAATATCACTGATAGCACCTTCTCTAATAACAGCGTTGACGGTTCCGTATCTCCCCGTGGCGGTGCCATTTTAAATCATTCAGTTGGAACAACGACTATTGCCAATAGCACCTTTTCTAGCAATGAAGTAGACCACTATTTCATATCTGGGCCTGAAAGTTTATATGGTGGGGCTATCCACAGCATGGGGGCACTTGTAGTCACTAATAGTACTTTTACAGGCAACCACGCTCACATTGAAGTGCAAGCAGGGGCGACCGATAGTGATGCTAATGCCTATGGTGGTGCAATATACAGCAATGGCTCTCTTACGATCAGCAACAGCACCTTTTCTGGCAACAGTACTACTGCAACAGCATCCGGACAAACAATATCCTCAGGTGGTGCTGTATATGGTAGCACTGTCAATACCACGATCTCAAATAGTACTTTCGCAGATAACAGTGTTTCTGCTAACGGTTCTACGTCACTTGCTTTCGGTGGCGGTATCTCATCTTCTGGCACATTAGAAAACAGTATTTTTGCCAACAACACTGGTGGGGATTGCACAGGTCCCTTTTCTGCTGATGCCTACAACCTGGATACAGATGGCTCCTGCAATAATGCCACACAGAAAACAGTAGCCGAAATTGGATTAAGCCCTCTGGCAGATAACGGTGGGCCAACGCAAACGATGGCAATTAGCAATATAAGTGCTGCCTATAATGCTGCAGATAATAGCGTCTGCCAAGCAAAAGATCAGCGTGGGGTTGCCCGCCCACAATATAGCCGTTGCGATGTAGGCGCCTACGAGCTTGATTCAACTTCTCCTCTTATAGAGTCCGATAATATTATCACCCCCTACTCAACCGGGCCCACATCTTTCACATTCGGCTTTATTGAAGATGTCTACGACCCTGATGGCGACTCAAATAACGATGATGTGACAAACCCAGCCAATTACCTATTACTTGAAGAAGGAAACACAGTAGGCTTCCAAACCACGGCTTGCAATAACACAGACTTGGTCAACGATACCAAGGTTACGGTCAACAGTATTTCCTACAACGCATCCACATATCATGCAACCGTAAGCTTTAATGGCGGTATTTCTTTATTAGATGGAACCTATCGGCTATTTGTCTGCGGGACAACATCCATCGTGGATTGGGCCAATAATGCGCTCAATGGTGGAGCGGATTCTGCCTATAATTTCACCGTTCAAGCAAACGCAACATCCTTGCCCACCACTGGCTTCCGCCATGGAAGCGTGACTGCGCTCCCCCAACAGCCTACCGCTAAAGCCTACGCATCAACAACAATGATGCTTGAAATTCCCAGCATCGGTGTGGAGATACCCATCGTCGGTGTCCCCCAATCTGACGCTGGCTGGGATGTGACCTGGCTCGGCAATGGCGCGGGCTATTTGGCTGGCTCTGCCTTCCCCACTTGGGCAGGCAACACCGTCATCACCGGTCACGTTTGGGATGCATGGAATCAACCGGGAATCTTCTCAGACTTGAAAACGCTGAAGTACGGCGACCAAGTTCAAATCAAGGCGTGGGGGCAGGTTTACACCTACGAAGTCCGAGAAAGTAAATTGGTCACCACCAAAAATGTGAACGCCGTCCTCCAATCCGAAGAATATGATTGGGTGACATTGGTGACGTGCGAGTTCTATAATCCTTTTACAGGAGATTACTTATTCCGTCGCAGTGTGAGGGCGGTTTTAGTGAGCGTGAAATAATTGAAATTTAAGAATTGAGCATTAAGAAAGATATTGGCCTATCATACCGGTTTGCTACGCGGTCTGGATGTTGACCAGCCAAGAAATTTGGCAAAGAGTGTACGGTGGAGTAGCAGCATTCAGTAGGTCAGTTTTCAGTAATCAATCAAGCGAATTCTTCTGAGTTCTCGAAGAATTCGGAAGGCTTTTTTGATTAACGTATGTAGCACATAGGATATCTACTGAGGAAACATTACTGCCAAAACAAAAGTATTTCAAACTATCTTAATTGCAAGTTTGTCCCACTCCATCTCGTGGCTAATCATATAATGTATGATTAGCCTGACGCAGCAGTAAAACTAAGGGCGAATACTCATCAGGTCTCAAGCGCACAACGCCTTTTTTTGTAGTGGGTAAAACCCACCTTATTTCTAAGCAGGAGAAACTTACCATGAAATTTTCAAAGTTTGCTTCCACGGTCTTGATCTTATCCTTCATTTTGACATCCATGCCAACGAAATCTGCCCATGCCGCGACAGGGCCTCTTTGCTATGTAGAAACTGGGGCAAGCGGAAGTGGGGACTCTTGGGGTAGTGCATACCCCGATCTACAAAGCGCACTAGCAGACACCAATTGCTCCGAAATATGGATCGTCCAAGGTACTTACTATCCTGATGAGGGCACAGGGCAAATAAATGATGATCGCGCATCCAGCTTTACGCTAAAAAACAATGTTGCGATCTATGGCGGCTTTGACGGTACAGAAACCTTGCGCGCAGATCGAGATTGGGAAAGCAATACGACGACTTTGAGCGGTGATATCGATCAGATTACCGGAGATACTGGTAATGCTTACCATGTGTTAATCGGCGATGGAACAGACAGCACGGCTATTTTGGATGGCTTCACAATCACGGCAGGTAACGCAAATGCCCCCATAGCAACTTATCCCGATCCCAATGACCCAAATAGTTCAGGTGGTGGATTATATATCTCTAATGGCAACGCAACACTTAAAAACCTGATTTTCTATAGCAACAAAGCTATTCAAGTCGGTGGAGGCATTTACGCCGTGGCCGACTATGGCGTCACCGGCTATAGCCCAACCCTGGACAATGTTCTCTTCAATATGAATACATCTGGTATCAGTGGCGCCGGTATTTATTTGGGTTTTGTGAGCACTCCCGGTTCCATAAAAAATACGACCTTCGACAATAATACGACCGCTTACGAAGGTGGGGGGATGATGATCCTAGCATGTGATCCAGTAATCGAAAATGTAACCTTTAACAATAACACAGCATCAGGAGGCCCTGATGTTTCTTATCTGATTCATGCGGGTGCCGCTATTTTTAATGACCTTGGTAGCAGGCCTACTATTACCAATACCACCTTCAGCGGCAACTCAGCGGCTTCTAAAGGCGGCGCGATCTTTAATTCAAATAACAGTGCGCCAACCATTACGAATGCCACGTTCACCGGCAACTCGGCTACAATATCAGGTGGAGCGATCTACAATTGGGCCAGCTACCCAACGCTTAACAACGTCATTCTCTGGGGAAATACCGCCGCTGATGAACCAGAAATTTTTGATGAGCAATTCCCATCCTACCCTCCTTACAATGCTGAATCAACCATCAAGGATAGCGTTATTCAAGGTGGATGTCCGACGAACTCTAGCTGCACAAATATCATCACAATAGACCCCAAGCTAGACGCCCTAACAGACAATGGTGGCAATACGCAAACCCATGCCCTGCTCCCCGGCTCGTCTGCGATCGATAAGGGCGCAAGCTGCCCCCCCACTGATCAACGCGGCATTTCACGCCCACAAGGTGCAGGCTGTGATATAGGCGCCTATGAATCTGGGGGCTTCAACGTGAGCAGCACTAGCCCAACATCCGGCGCAACGCTCATCAGCTTGGATACCATCGAAGTCATCTTCAGCGAAGATGCACTTCATGATGGCAGCAACAAAGCAGCTAATAATACCGATAACTATATTCTGGTTGAAGCCGGAGCAAATGGGAGTTTCAACACCCAGTCCTGTGCTGGGGGCGTCATTTCTGATGATGTGAACCAAAATATTATCAACGCCGCCTACGCCAACAACGGCGGTGCAGGCCCCTTCACAACTACCTTAGCTTTAGAAAACCCCTTGGAAGACGGAGATTATCGTCTCTTCATCTGTGGAACCACATCCATTTGGAGTACAACAGGAATGGAATTGAACGACGGATTGGTCGATAATACCGTTAGTTTCATCGTTGGAATAGTCTCCACATCATCCTTGCCCTCCACTGGCTTCCGACATGGAGAGGCGATTCAGCTCCCCAAACAGCCTGCCGCCAAAGCCTACACCGAAACAGCGATGATGCTGGAAATTCCCAAATTGGATGTGAGTATGCCCATCGTCGGCGTGCCACAAAGTGATGCTGGCTGGGACGTGACTTGGCTCAACAATAGCGCAGGCTACTTGGCTGGATCCGCTTTCCCCACTTGGGCAGGCAATACCGTCATCACCGGTCACGTTTGGGATTCGTTTAACCGCCCGGGCATCTTCTCAGACCTGAAAACGTTGAAATACGGCGACCAAGTTCAAATCAAGGCGTGGGGGCAGGTTTACACCTACGAAGTCCGAGAGAGTAAATTGGTCACCACCAAAAACGTGAGCGCAGTCCTCCAATCCGAAGAATTTGATTGGGTCACGCTCGTGACTTGCGAGTTCTATAATCCCTTTACAGGAGATTATTTATTTAGAAGAGCCGTGAGAGCGGTTTTGGTTGAAATAAAATAAATCTCAAAAAACAAAAAAGGCTACCAAGTTGGTAGCCTTTTTTGTTTTTTATATCCAAAAAGCAGGAAAGATTAATCTCAGCGCCACATCAATCAATAAGGCTACCATGAAGTACAAACCAAAAGCCCGATTATTCCCAAATGCCAGTGGGGCAAAATAGAGCGGCCAACCACCTTGGCCATCCGGGAAATCAGCAGGGCGTTCAGCTGGTCTTGGCTTCAATAATGCAGGGTATATCCCACGCAAGGTCGGAATTGCAAATAAAATCAACAGCATAATAGGTGTGAAGAATTTTATAGCAATAAGATAAACTGTAAAAAAATAGGGGAGAATCATCATCGCGAGAACTGTATAACGTGCAATTTTTTCGCCAATCACAACAGGAAGTGTGTAAATCTTCTTCTCTTTATCTATGGCAATCTTATCAATATGCTTCCCGAAGATAACGGTTGTAACGCCTAATACATAAGGCAAACTAGCGATGGTTATATTCCAATCCCAATTCCCAGAAAGCACATAATAACCGCCACCGATCATCAGCGGGCCCCAAACAATGAGAACAGCGATCTCGCCTAGAGCAATATATTTCAGAGGCCAAGTATAAAAGAGCACAAAGAAAGCCCCTAAGCCCAATAATATCCATACAAAGCTATCATTACCACGATAAGAAATTAAATATAAACCAGATACCAAAGCCAATAAGCCTGTAATCCCTGCATAAAAAAGATGTTCTTTTTTAGTCATTAAACCACGCTCAACAGGCTGTGGACCATAAAGATTGCGAAAGTAATTATCCTTATCAACGCCAAGAGCATAGTCCGTAAAATCATTAAAGAAATTATTGGTAGCATGAGCAAGATTTAAGCCTAATACCAATGCCAGCCAAGGAAGAAACTGAAAACTTCCATCACGCAAAGCAAAAAGCCCCGCTAAGGCAGCTGATATAAAAGTCATTATCAACACCGCAGCACGGCTAGCAATCAACCATCGCGAAATTATGTCAAGAGAGTCCCATTCTTCCTTAGATACTTCAGGGATAATATTTAAGGCCTTACGCCACATAGCAAAATTCATTTTCTGTTACTCCTACATTTTTTATCTTATTTGTAAACTTATTATAACATTGCTTCAATAACAAGAGAAGAATCAGACAAGATGCGTTTGTAGCAGCGTAGAATTTGGCATCATCACAGATAAAACAAAGATACCGAGTGCTTTTAAAAAGACTCGGTATCTTTGTTTTGCGCTATAATCCCCCCCATGTTCCTACCAACTACGAAAAAAGAAATGACTCAACTCGGCTGGGATTCGCTCGACATCATTATTGTCAGTGGAGACAGCTATATAGATAGCCCCTTTATGGGAACTGCCGTGATCGGCAAAGTTCTGGCTGACGCAGGATACCGTGTCGGAATCATCGCACAGCCTGATATAAGTTCTACACGTGACGTGGGCAGGCTTGGTGAACCCAAACTTTTTTGGGGCGTAACCGCTGGCAGCATAGACTCGATGGTCTCTAATTACACAGCCCTCAAAAGAAAACGCCGCACCGATGACTACACGCCAGGCGGAGAGAATAATCGTAGGCCCGATAGGGCAACCATTGTTTATACAGGCCTAATTCGCCGCTTTTCCAAAGAAGCTAGCCCAAAAGAAGCGACACCACCTATCGTTCTCGGTGGGATAGAAGCATCTCTGCGCCGCGTGCCCCATTACGATTATTGGACCAATAAAATCCGTCGCTCAATCCTCTTTGATGCCAAAGCCGATTATCTCCTCTATGGCATGGCAGAAAAATCAACCTTAGAATTCGCCGCAGCCCTGAGAGATGGAAAAGAGCCGCACGAAATACGCGGGCTAAGCTATATCGCCAAAGAAGCACGTGAAGACTATCTTGAAATGCAGCCTTATGAAATTGTAGCCAAAGATAAAATGGCATTTATTGAGATGTTCCACATCTTCTATAAAAATAACGACCCCATCCCTGCAAAAGGATTAACCCAAAAACACGGTAACCGCTACCTTATTCAAAACCCACCTGCACTTTACCAAACAGAAGATGATCTAGATGCCATCTACGCGCTAGATTATGAACGTGCCCAACATCCTTATTACGCAAAAAATGGCAAAGTACGTGCCCTAGATACAGTCGGATTCTCCATCCCATCTCATCGTGGCTGTTATGGCGAATGTAATTTCTGCGCCATCGCCGTCCATGAGGGGCGCACAATCCGCTCGCGGAGCCAAGATTCTATTGTCTCTGAGGCAAAGAAAATTACCTTACATCCAAAATTTAAAGGCTATATCTCTGATCTAGGCGGCCCCACCGCAAATATGTATGGCTACGAATGCGGAAAGAAATTGAAGGCTGGCAATTGTCCAACCAAGCGATGTGTCAGCCCCAGCATCTGCCCCGTTATCAAGATCGACCATCGTCCCCACGCCGAAGTTTTAGAAAAGGTAAGCAAACTGGAAGGTGTCAAGAAGGTCTTCGTCGCATCTGGCTTACGCTACGATATGATTCTGAGCGACACCGAGCACGGGGACGATTATCTGCGTCAGGTCGTCACTCATCATACATCTGGTCAAATGAAAATTGCGCCAGAGCATACTGAAAACCACGTTTTGATGAAGATGGGCAAACCAGGTACAGAATCACTGGTCAAATTTAAAGAACGCTTTGAACAACTCAATAAAAAAGCGGGCAAAAAACAATTTCTAACCTATTATATGATTGCCGCGCATCCAGGCTGTGATGATAATGATATGCGTAAAATGAAGGGTTTTGTAAGTAGCGAGTTGCGTATTAGCCCTGAGCAAGTGCAAATTTTTACCCCCACGCCATCCACTTACTCGAGCGTAATGTACTGGACAGAAATGGATCCGTGGACACTCGAGCCGATGTTTATAGAAAAAGACCCCAACCGAAAAAGAAAACAAAAAGATATTATTACGCAAAAAAATATAAGAAGAAAAGGGCGTAGATAATTTTTACACGCTAGAGAACAAGAAAAAAGAGCCGAATGACGACATTCTTATCATTTAGCTCTTTTTTTACAGCACAGGACAAATCAATATAGTTTACTCATAAATATCATTTCGCACTCAAAAAGTTTATAAGCAATTTGTTCACTTTTTCAGCTTCGTCATGCTGTACCCAATGTGTTGCCTCTTCAATAAAAACAAGGCGTCCATCATCACAGCGATCAATACTTGGCTGCGCCATCTCCCGCCCCAATGCTGTATCTTGGGCTCCCCAAATAAGCAAAGTTGGCACAATAATGCGCGAGCTGGCTGGAGGAGTGGGAGGCTTTTGCACAAATGCTCGATACCAATTAAGCATGGAACGATAGGCCTTCGGTTGAGACCAAGATTGGCGATAATGATCCAAATCTTCATCACTAAATGTATTTGGGTGGGCACTTTTTTTCAACATCTCTGAGAGCATTTTCCAATTGCGCAGTCGGGCTAATATCTCTGGGAGATATGGAATCTGGAAGAAAAAGATATACCAACTCTTGAGCAATTGGGCAAAATTGCTTCGCAAATGCTTTTGCATGACTGCCCCATGCGGCACATTCATATTCACTAATTTTGAAATTCTGTCTGGATATTTTGCAGCTACCCACCATGCGACTGCCGCGCCCCAATCGTGCCCAACTAAAAAGGCTTCTTTCTCATCAGCGGCATCTATTAACCCGATAATATCTTTTGCCAGCTCATCGAGCGAATATGCCGCAAGACCATCTGGTTTATCGCTAAGATTATATCCACGCTGGTCAGGTGCCCAGACCCGATAACCAGCTTCTACCAAAGCGGGAATTTGTTTTCGCCACCCATAAGAAAATTCTGGAAAGCCATGCAATAAAATAACAAGCGGGGCATCAGGTGAACCAGCTTGAGCAACATTTAAGCGAATTCCATTTGTTTCTATATATTGATAATCCATGATAGGCATAGTTCCTTTTGAAAATACGGTAAATATAGTCTTATATTTAATTATTCTTCTCTTGCTGCCAGAATTATCTTCTCGGCGTTTTCTCCTGTTAATTGCCAGGTTAAGCAGCGCACACTTCCACCCATCTGGCAAACGCCCTTCGCGTTGATTGTGACAACCTTCTTTCCTGTATTTTCACGGATAATATCTACGGCACTCTGGTCGTGTGCCATATTAAAAACAGGGACATAGATATTTTCAAAAGTCAAAACTGAGTTCAAATTCACCCCACATGCCGATTCAAAGCCTTCCCACTCCCCCGCTTTATTTTGCCCATATTCTACAGGCACTTCAATGATCGTAGCTAAGGGAAAAGACGCCTCTAGTTCATTTAGTACTGAATCTCTAAAAGTAGGATATTCAGAATAATTATTTACCAAAAGTGTGTTTTCATCAAGCCACATTACCATGCCATCTGAATGTGCTAAAACTTCTTCGTCTGGTTCAAGAATTGCAACTTCGGTCGCATTCAACAAATCCATCAACGCTTCTTTGGCTTCTTCATAACTCAACTCATTATCTTCCATAAACCTTGTGGTGGTAATCACGCCCCCCGCATAATTATCAACGAGATTTCCACCGTCTAAAAGTAATGTTGTTTTGCTTCGCTTAATATCATATTTATCAGCAAATGCGCCAAAGCTATTTTGCACTTCACGGCTTTCTTTTTCTGTCATTGAAGCCCAAGTATATTTAAATTGAACGGGGTTTAACGGGTTCACAAGTGTAAAATCTCGCGCCCAAATATCATAAACTTCTGCCTCAATTAATATGTCTTCGGGCAAATCCTGTTCATAATATGGCCTTGTATCTGCATCAACAATCACAATAACATTATCATTCCCTATAATGGCTTTAGCATAGTCAATTTGAAAGTCTACTATTGCTTCAAATGCAGGTTGATAATAAGTAGCGTGAACAGAAGGTGCCGACAAAACCAGCAACATCCGCTCATCTGAAATTTGATTTGAAAAATTTTCAACCATTTCTTCCTCTTCGACACCACAAGCAGATAAGGTCATCAGCAAGATCAAAACCATCACGATTTTCTTCATTTTTCTCCTCTGAAATATTCGATTATTGTAGCGTATTTTTAAGGCAATAGAAAAAGTCCTCATTTATGATTAATGAGGACTTTTAAATAAAGCTGAATTTCGCACAAAAACTGAATAACGCTGCCCAAGCCAAATTTAAGTATGCTTCAGCTCTTCATCCCAAAAAAAATTGCGCTACTTCTTCACCTTATCTACAAAGCGTTCTACATCCCATTCCATTGTCAGGCCAATAATAGCATCGCCGAGCTTCACTTCCTGGACAAGACCGCCACGCGTAGTGGCGCGTTTACGGCTTGGTGCAGCATCAATTCGGGCAGCTTTAGCAGAGAGCTTGAGCAGGTGCAAGGTGATAGTTTGAGTATATTTACCCACGGCCAGACCTGCAAGTCTTTCACCAGCGGGAAGTTTCCAAAGAATTACACCCTTGCCATAACGACCTTGCTTGGGGAAATCTGAGGGCAAAATACGCTTGCCATTGCCCTCGGAGGTGATAATAAAAATTTCATCGTATTTCTGCGGGAGAAGTTCTGCCCCGACCACAAGCTCGCCAACCCCTAGTTTGATACCATTCACACCTGCCGCGACCAAGCCCATAACGCGTACATCGTCTTCACTGAAACGAATGCCCATACCACTAGACGTGGCAAGGAGGATATCTTTTTTACCATCGGTGAGCAATGTCCAACCAAGCACATCGCCATCGTTGACGCGGAGCAGTTGATAGCTTTGCGCCGATGGGCCAGGCAAATCGGCAATTGCGCTCTTTTTGACCATACCCCCCCGCGTAACGGTGAGTATATAACTCTCTTCAGGAAGTTCAGAACGCTTTGCCGGAAGCGAGAAAGCCAATGCGAGTTTTTCACTCGGTTTTAACGGAGAGACTTTATGCCAAAGCGTACCCCCTGAAAGTTTAGTGGCTTCAGGAATCGTATGAGCCGCCACAGATACACATTTCCCTTTTTCAGAGACGAGATAGAGTGTATCAGTGGTATTTACTTTGACAAGCCATTTCGGTGCTTCTTTCCCACTCGGTCTCGGCGATTTATCATCTGGTGTGCGAGAAACAAGACCATCGGCAGTAACGCCCACCCAAACGCTCTTTTCAGGCAGTAAATCTGCTGAGGTGAGGAGTGCGCTTTTATCTCCATCTGCATCTACAGTGATAATTCTTGTGCGGCGGGAATCTCCATAGGTTTCTTTTACTTGCCCTAATTCTTCACTCACAATATCACGCATTTTCTTCGGTGACTTAAGCAAAGCCTTCAAGTCTTTAATGATTTTACTCAATGTACTATATTCTTCTTTTATTTTCTTACGCTCTAAACCCGCCAAGCGACGCAAAGGCATATCTAAAATAGCTTGGGCCTGAATTGTGCTTAATTTGAACTTTTTCATTAAGCGTTTTCTAGCAGTCGGTACATCTGCGGCATTTCGGATCAGAGAAATAATAGCATCCAAATTTTGTTGGTTTTTTATCGCAACCAAATAGCCTTCTAAAATATGAGCTCGTTCTTCAGCTTTACGAAGGTCATACTCGCTCCGTCTGCGAATAATCTCTAAGCGATGTTCTAGAAAAACACGCAAGGCTTGCTTTAGCGAAAGCGTACGAGGTTCACCATCTACCAACGCCAACATGATGATGCTAAAAGTAGAGCGCATGGGCGTCTTACTATAAAGTTTTTCTAGTACATTTTCCGGCTCTACATTCTTGGTCAATTCAATGACCATACGCATCCCTTGTCGGTCAGATTCATCACGCAAATCAGTTATGCCGTCAATTTTGCCGTCACGGACCAAAGCAGCAATTTTGCTAATCAATTTTGCTTTATTAACTGCATAGGGCAATTCTGTCACGATAAGTCTGCTTTTATTTCGCCCCATTTCCTCTACATGCACCTTTGCCTGTAAAGTCACCCTTCCCTTGCCAGAACCGTAGGCTGATTCTAAGGTGCGTGTACTATCTTTTTCTTGAATAATCAAACCACCAGTGGGGAAATCAGGTCCTTTCACAAACTCCATCAAATCGCCCACTGAAATATCATCTAGCTTTCCCCAGCTCGCAAGCATATAATTTAGCGCATCTACCACTTCGCTCAAATTATGTGGCGGGATAGATGTAGACATCCCCACTGCAATACCACTCCCACCATTGACAAGCAAATTAGGAATTGCAGAAGGCAAAACACTCGGCTCGGTGAGGGTATCGTCAAAATTTCCTGTAAAGTCAACTGTTTCTTTATTGATTTCAGCCAACATATCTAAGGCGGGCATTGCCAGCCGCGCTTCGGTATAACGCATTGCCGCAGGTGGGTCACCATCCACAGAACCAAAATTGCCTTGTCCATCCACGAGCATATAGCGCATCGAAAAATCTTGTGCTTGGCGCGCCATCGCTTCATAAACGGACGAATCGCCATGTGGGTGATATTTGCCTAAAACCTCACCCACAATTCTCGCCGATTTTTTATGTGAGCTATCTGCCCGCAAACCCATATCGTACATAGCATATAGAATACGCCGCTGAACAGGTTTTAATCCATCTCGTGCATCTGGCAAGGCGCGCGAAACAATCACGCTCATCGCATAATCTAAATAGGATTGTTGCATTTCTTTGTTGATGTCTATTTTATTGACTAATCCAAGTTCCATTTGAAACTCCTGAAATTATAGAAACGAGACCTAATATAAGGTCTTAATCTTGTCTTTTTATGGGGATGAAAAACCGCTATCGCGCGTATATTAGGCTTGGTTACCCATCATTAGCAGCAGCTTGCAGAAAATCCTTTTTTCTTCGTGCAATATCTTACCACGAAAATTTGTTCTATATTCTATTTCCCTTCTTTTCATCATTAGAGCGTAAAGTTTTGCATCAAAAAAGATGAAATTAACAAAAAAAGCCCTCACCTCAATAAAGAGATGAGGGCTTCGAAATCAACTACTTTTCTTACTCAGCGAGGGGGAGTTCAGCTTCTTCTGTTGGGGGTTTTTCTTCCTCATCAGAGTCTGTTGCCTCAGCTACTGCTTCCATAACGGGAGCAAGCTCCGGGTCAACTTCGCCTTCGGTCTCTACATCTAACTCTTCTTCATCCAGTTCTTCTTCAACTTCTGGATCAAATCGTCCTGAAACAAATCCCGAACCAGCAGGGATTAATTTACCAATGATCACGTTTTCTTTCAAACCGTAGAGCGGATCTTCATCCGAGCCAATCGCAGCTTTCGCCAACACTTTGATAGTGTGCTGGAAGGATGCAGCAGAAAGGAAGGAATCGGTATTAAGAGAGGCTTTGGTAATCCCCAAAAGGATATTAATAAAGCGAGCAGGCTGTTTGCCCTCTTCAAGCAAGACCTCGTTATCCCGTTGAACATCTTGCCTATCAAAGACATCGCCAGGGAGGTAATTGCTATCGTGAGGGTGCGTAATTTGCACCTTTGAGAGCATTTTACGAATAATAGTTTCGAAATGCTTATCGTGAATATTTTGCCCTTGTGAGCGATAAACTTGCTGCACCTCTCCCATCAAATATATCTGACAAGCGTGAATGCCTTGAATACGTAAAATGCTATGTGGGTTAAGCGAGCCTTCAGTAAGGGATTGCCCAGCTTCTACATAATCACCCTCGCTAACGATAACGCGCGCGGTGGTTGGGATATCATAGTCACTTTCTTCACCTTGTTCATAAGAGACAATTATTGCTTGATCTTCAATACGAACTTTACCGTCATTTTCAGCAGACACAGTTGCTTCTTCGTGTGTTGCTAAAATTGTGCCTGCTTTAATTTCATCTTCATCACCAACGGCCATTTCCCAGCCTTCGGGAATTTCATAACGGTCGTTAACCATTTGGCTATTTTCAACAATTACGGTGCGAAGATCGGCATATTTCTCAGATTGAGAGATACGTACTTTGCCTGCAATTTCAGACATAACCGCTTCGCCTTTAGGAGCTTTTCGGGCTTCAAAAAGCTCTTCAACACGGGGAAGACCGGTTGTAATATCGCTACCAGCAGCAACACCGCCAGTGTGGAAAGTACGCAGGGTAAGCTGCGTGCCCGGCTCACCAATAGATTGAGCAGCGACAATACCAACAGCAGAGCCTAACTCAACAAGTTCACCACGACCAAGGTCGTTACCATAACATTTGGCACAAACACCGTGCTGGAGCGAACAAGTCATGGGTGAGCGAACAAAAACTTCCGCAAGATCAGATTTCATTATCTTGCGTGCCATGTCTTGAGTAATTGTATCGTTACGCTCGCCGATTACTTCACCAGTTTGCGGATCAAGGAGACGATCTGCTAAAAGACGACTATGAAGACGTGCACTAAGTGCCTGCCCTGCTATATCTTCATCTCTGCGAATCGTGATGCCATTTGTTGTTTCGCAATCATGTTCATTAACAATTAAATCTTGCGCAACATCTACAAGGCGTCGAGTAAGATAACCAGCATCTGCTGTACGAAGAGCGGTATCTGCCAAACCTTTACGAGCACCATGCGAAGAAATAAAATATTCCAGCGCCGTTAGGCCTTCGCGGAAGTTTGAGCGAATAGGAAGCGGAATAATACGCCCAGCAGGATCAGCCATAAGACCACGCATCCCAGCTAACTGGGAGATTGGTCCATAACCACCTTTGGTGGCACCAGAATCTGCCATTGTGGCAAGATTTCCGTTTGGATCCATTACTTTGCGAACTTCTAAACCTACAACCTTGGTTGTATCTTGCCAAATTTGAATAACGCGCTCATCTTGCTCATTTTCAGTTAATAAGCCCCGTCTGAAATCACGTTGTACCAGCTCAACTTCTTGCAGAGATTCTTTAAGGATGTCTTTTTTCGTATCTGGGACAGCAATATCAGCAATAGCGATTGTAACGCCAGAGCGCATTGCATATTCAAAACCAATTGCCTTAATTCTGTCGGCAACTCTAGTAGTCTCTTCTTGTCCACAGATTTCATAAACATCTGCGATTAAGTCTTTTACCCCACCTTTATCCAATGTTTCGTTCACAAATTGGATTTCTGGTGGCAATATTTGATTGAAAATTGCACGGCCTACGGTCGTATCAATCATGCGAGTTTCAGTTTCTTCTAAACGAGTATTTTCATCATTGTAGAAAGTTTCTACGCGCAATTTGATATTTGTGTGAACTTCGACATTATCAAGCTCAAAGGCTAAGGTTGCTTCATCTAGCGAACCAAAAATACTTCCCTCGCCCTTATAGACAAATGGATCTGTCATTGTCAGATAATAAACGCCCAAAACCATATCTTTTGATGGGCTGATAATCGGCTCACCATCTGCTGGCTTAAGTAAGTTTTTGGATGACAACATCAGTCGACGTGCTTCTTCAACTGCTTTATCCGAAAGCGGGACGTGAACTGCCATTTGGTCGCCGTCAAAATCGGCATTAAATGCGGTTGTGACCAGCGGATGCAACTGAATGGCACTTCCTTCAACAACGATTGGCTCGAAAGCCTGAATACCCAATCTGTGCAATGTTGGAGCACGATTTAGAAGCACTGGGCGGTCTTTAATCACATCGTCAAGCACTTCCCAGACTTCTGGACGGTTGCGCTCAATCATTCGACGAGCGCCCTTAACATTGGCTGCGTAATTAAGATTGACCAACCCACCAATAACAAAGGGGCGGAAGAGTTCCAATGCCATTTTTTTAGGAAGACCACATTGATAAAGTTTTAGTTTAGGTCCAACAACAATTACCGAACGCCCAGAATAATCAACACGCTTACCGAGCAAGTTACGACGGAAACGCCCTTTCTTGCCTTTAAGCATATCGCTAAGCGATTTTAGCTCGCGTCTTCCACGGCGTGAAAGAGCCTTCCCACGTTGACTATTATCTATCAGCGAATCGACAGCTTCTTGCAACATCCGCTTTTCGTTACGGATAATGACATTTGGCGCACCCAATTCTAATAAACGTTTGAGACGGTTATTTCTGTTGATGACACGACGGTAAAGATCATTCAAATCTGAGGTTGCAAAACGTCCACCATCTAATTGCACCATTGGGCGCAAATCAGGCGGGATGACGGGTAAGAAGTTCATAATCATCCATTCAGGTTTATTCCCTGAACGGCGAAATGCCTCAACAACCTTAAGGCGACTGGTCGCTTTCTTACGTTTTTGTTTGCTTTTTGTATTACGAACTTCGTACCAAAGCTCTTTTGAAAGGGCATCAAGATCGATGCGCTCAAGAATATCTAAAAAGGCTTCTGCACCCATATCAGCACGGAAAATCTTGCCCCAGCGAGCTCGATAATTTCGATAGCGAACTTCACTAAGGAAATCAAAGATTTGCAAATTAGCTAATTCTTTGCGAGTTTGTTTATTTTTTTCTTTTATCTCAACAGCTTGGGTGGCAACTTGATCACTCAAAAGTGCCAATTCTTCATCGCTTGTGGCTTTCAGAATTTCTATTTCTTGGTCGATTAGCCCAAAGCTATCATTTTTTTCTTTGCGAAGATTATCTTCAACATTATTTAAGTGCTCTCTAACGATTTCTTGCACTTTTGTTATATGCTGTGATGCAACTATAGTACCTGCTTGCACGATAACGTCACCAGTTGCGTTAAAAATAATGTCTTTACGCGCTGCTACGCCCATTTGCTCTTGAAGGTCTTCGTCTAAACGTCGGCCTTCTTTCATGACTGGTTCAAGCAATGTGGCAGTTTGTTCGTCAAAGTCCTGTTCCATAGCTGCTCGGCTTGCTTCAAGGGCAGCTAAAGCTGTGGCACTACGGTCTTTGATTTCTGCAATTTTTGCGTCTGTTAGCGTATTTTGCTGCTCGGCATAATTTGCAATTTCTTCGTCTAATTTATTTAATTCTCTTTCACGAGCATCTTCATCGACATAAGTAATAATATATTGTGCAAAATAAAGAACGCGATCAAGATTTTTACGAGAGATATTAAGTAATAAACCTAGATAAGAAGGGATACGGCGCGTATACCAAATATGCGCAACAGGAGAAGCAAGTTCAATATGCCCCATCCGTTCGCGACGCACAGCTGAACGCGTAATTTCAACGCCACATTTTTCACAAGTAATTCCCTTATAACGTGGGTTTTTATATTTTCCACAATAGCATTGCCAATCACGTGTTGGACCAAAAATCGCCTCGCAAAAGAGACCGTCTTTTTCTGGGCGCAAGCGGCGATAGTTAATGGTTTCTGGTTTTAAAACTTCACCATAAGACCAACTACGAATTATTTCGGGTGATGCAAGACTGATACGAAGTGCTTTAAGCCCCTTAGTTTCCACTAGTACTCTCCTCGTCGTCTATAAGTTCTACAGATATTAAGAACTTTTCAGGTAATATGCTTTGCACTTTTAAATAGTGCAAGAGACACACAGAAGCAAGCACTCTGAATTTTTTCTCAAGTGCTTGCTAGGTGTGCTTCTGTTTTCATCCAAGTCGCGAATTATACTAGTAGAGTATAAGCTTCGTCAAGGAAAATTTACTCGAATTTTAAGATATTAACTATATCTTCTACTGCCACCCTGAAAATCTCCCCCATTATAGCAGCATCTGCTTGATAAGGGCCTCCGAAAGAACCATCACCATAAATTTCGCGTATGTCTTTTGCGTTCAAAATTGCGCTGGGGACATAGGGCGGTGCTTTAGACTCAGCTGGCATTTCACTAACTTGAGTAAAAGGAAAAGCCTCGAGCCAATTGGCGTGAGCTGGCTTTATCTCATTTTTAAGTGTAATCGCTTCTATTCCATGCGATTCCCACCAAGAAAACCAGTTCATTTCTAAATCGGGTAACTCGTTTATTAATTCGCTCAGCCGTGCTTGCACCCCACTATTTCCACCGTGTCCATTCAAAATCAAAACACGGCGAAATCCCTGCCCATAAACTGAACGAATTATATCCTCCACAGCATCCACTAGAGTGCTTAATCGAAAAGAAATTGTGCCAGGATAATCAAGGAAATAGGGAGAACTCCCAAAGTTCAGTGGCGGCGCGACCAAAACCCCGCTCTGCTGAGATGCGGCATCTGCCATAGCAAGGGGGATTTTAATATCGGTAAGCAAACTTAGATAAGCATGCTGCTCAGTTGCACCAAGCACAATCATTAGACGATCATCTTTTTCAAGGTAGGATTCGATATCCATCCAGTTTAGTTCTTCAAAGCGCATTGATTCTCCTTCTAGACCCGAAGGGTTTTATTAGTCTAGTTTTTTGATAAGGCAGATTTCAAAAGCATAGTTTTCGATTTAATTATGCATCAAGAACTGCTGCGAGAGGGGTTGGTGCAGAGATAGATTTGTCTGCTTTTTCTACATCACGTGCCCAAATATATAGACAAGTATGATAGGCGGTAGTTGTGTAGGTTTTGATGACGGTCGCGATCATCGTGAAGGTGAAGAAGACCAGCAACCCGGCTACGATGCCAATGACCAAGCCAAAGGTCACGGTCGTCCCGCCAGCGAGAAATATGATTCCGTAACCAAGCGCAGACCCTAATCCTGCTCCCGTTAAAAAGAGCGCGAAGCTAATCAATCCAGTGACCGCCTTCACACCGACCGTGCTGATTCCCACCAATAGGAGATTATCCTGCACGATTTGCGTGGCGCGTTTAATCCCGTCTACTAGATTGATATCTTCGATGACCATCGCGGGGAGAATAAGATAGGATGCCTCTGTCCAAATATTTTGGATGAGGCTGGCGAGCAGATTTCGCCCCGCCTTCTGCCCCTGCCCCTTGACGAGTTTCTGGAGCGCGTTGACCGCAGTCGATGCCGCCGCAAGGGTCGCTAGATCGAGCAGATCGCGCTTGACGATTGCCCAAGCCTTATCCATGCGCCCATCGCCTTCAGAGAGGTAGCCGTAGATGAGATAAACGGTCATCGCCGAGAAGATATAGCTGATGATGAAATTGCCAAAAACGAGCAGCGCGCCGCCAAGATAGAGAAAAACTTGACCGAACGCGCTGTTGCTAAAAAGAAGGGTGGCGATAACGATAGGAATAATGCCGATAATAGCGACAATCGCGCCCGCAAAGAGGGTGTAGATGGAGGGCTTGATGAGGTCTTTGTCGGCGGATGCCATCTGCCAAGCCTGTTTGAGAAATTGCCAACCGCGTGAGAAGGATTGCATGAGGAACTCCTTTTTATCCGTTATATATGCGAGTGTTTTCTAATTGTTATAACAAACTAACTGGCTCTACTTCCGCGCGCCAGCCTCTTAGTTCTTTTCCCTTCAACAAAGTCTCTGGTTCTGGACCACGCAAGACAATTTGCCATCGATAGATGCCATCTACTTTGGCGAAAAAACTAGGGATGGGGCCAATCACACTGGTTTCTTTTCGTTTTTCAACAACTATTAAATTCTTGATTTCTTCAGCGAGTTTATGCGCTTCTTCTTCAGCCGTGATGGGGTCTCGGTGACGGTATTCGAGTTTCACCAATTTTGCAAAGGGCGGATATCCCAATTTGCGGCGATATTCGAGTTCATGCAAGTAGAAGTTTTGATAATCATGCTCTGATGCATGCTGAATGACGTAATTATCTGGATTAAAAGTTTGGAAGACCACCCGTCCACCACGTTCGGAGCGACCGGCTCGTCCCGCCACTTGGGTTAGGGTCTGGAAAACACGTTCGGCCGCAAATGGGTCAGGGAGATTCAATCCCACATCTGCCAAGACCACGCCAACAAGGGTGACTAGGGGTAAATCTAAGCCTTTAGCAAGCATTTGTGTGCCTATCAAAATATCAGCGCGGTGAGCCGTAAAATGGCTCAAAATAAGATCATGCGCGCCTTTTTTGCGAGTAGTATCCCAATCCCAGCGCAAGGTGCGCGCATTAGGAAAAAGAGAATTGACTTCATCTTCTACTTTTTGACTGCCCAGCCCATATCCGCGAATCTTGGTGCTTTGGCAAGTTGGGCATTTCTTGGGCATTTGGCGTTTATACCCGCAACGATGACACTGTAAAGCCCCCCCTCTGGCTCCCCCTCTCATGGGGGGAGTATTATGCAAGGTCAGCGGCGTATCACAGCGCGGGCAATCAAGGCTTTCTCCGCAATCACGGCAAAAAACATAGGTCGCTGAACCGCGTCGATTGAGGAAAAGAATTGCCTGTTCACCACGTTCTAATATTTGCGCAAGAGCTTCTTCTAAAGCTCGGCTAAAAATGCCTATATTGCCCGATTTTAGCTCGGCGCGCATATCTACAACTTGCACAGGTGGCAATTCACGTTGAGCAATGCGCGTGGGGAGTTCAACTAATCTAGCCCCCTCTTGAGGGAGAAGGTTAGGGTGGGGACTGGCTTTATATCTATACTCAATTGGTGGCGTAGCCGACCCCAAAATGCAGACCGCGCCACAAATCTCGGCATGATTTTGTGCGGCACGCACCGCATTATAAAAAGGAGGCTGGTTTTGATGAAAAGAATTATCGTGAAACTCATCCAAAACAATTAATTTGATATTCGGCAAAGGCGCAAAAAGAGCCGAGCGTGCGCCAATTATCACTTTCAATTTTCCCGCTCTTGCTCGCCGCCAAGTATCATAATTCTCACCCGCTGAGAGCTTCGAGTGCATCAAACCCACTTCCCCCGCAAAACGCGCCAAAAACCGCCGCACAGTTTGCGCCGTGAGCGCAATTTCTGGCACCAAAATCAACGCCTGCCCGCCCCTCTTTACCGCCTCTTGCGCGGCACGAATATAAATCTCAGTTTTCCCAGAGCCAGTGATGCCGTGCAAAAGAATCGGCGATACCAACGTATCAACGAAAGAAGCACTTACAACTTTCATCGCCTTTTCTTGCGCGGCGTTGAGTATATGCTCAGCGATTTCTTCTTTGCCAATCTCTACTTTTTTAACTGGATCACGCCAAATCTCTGTTTCTCTCAGAATAATCAATTCTTTTTCTGCCAAAATCTTCAAATCAGATAGATTGCATCCGCTCTCTGCATAAACCCATGTGACAGCAATAGCAACTTTTTCTCTGATTAGGAGTTGGAGCGCAGCAGCGCGCCTCTTTTGGGTTTGCTCGGTGCTCCCGAGCTTGGTCATCTTCTCTAGCGCGATACTCGGCGAAACCGCTAACTGCGCCATCCGAATCATCTTCGGGCGGACGCGGGGTGCTGGTAAAACAGATTTACTCGTTAATATTCCGCGCTTCACCAAATTCCCCGCAGATTTTCGCCAATCAACGTGCTTAAAATGCGTATCAATTTGTCTGCCGCGCAAAGAGCCTCGTTTCTCGAGCAATACGATAATTCGCTTCTGCGTTTGAGAAAGCTCATTATCCCCAACGCCCAATTCACCAATCCCAAACTCCGTATCTGCCCTTTGACTTAAGCCACTTGGCAACATCATCCTCACCATCGCAGAAAGGGGATTTAATGTCTGCTCTGCCATTTTCTCAGCGAGAGAAATCTGCTCGGGTGTGAGAACAGGAAGTTCATCGAGTAAGTCAATGACAGCTTTTGTATCTTCTACTGCGGGGGTATCTACAAATCTTAAAATCACCCCTTGTACAATTTGATTATTAAACGGAATAGTCACCAAATGCCCGATATTTATTTTCCCTTCTAGGTTTGAGGGCAAATGATAATCAAAAACACCACTTATGGCGGGGATATTGACGGAGATTTGGACGAAGGTCATAGTTTATAATTCATACAGAGCCCAAGTTTTCTTAGCCTCTTTGCGTGAGAATTACTCCTCCTTCAACTGTTTCAACTCAAGGCGCGCTGCGCGCATCCCATCCATTTCGACCACTTTTAGGGAGATATTTTCTTCAGGGATTTCTACCGAGTCGCCTAGTTTCGGGATGCGCCCCAAGCGTCCCATCATATAACCGGCGATGGTATCGTAGTTATTGTCGGCAAGTGCCAAGCCCATTTGCTGGTTGATATATTCGAGGAGTGCCAAGCCATCGAGCAAGAACGATCCATCTTCCTGATGCTGAATTTCATCCAAATCATCATCAAAAGGATCGCGGATATCACCGATAATCTCCTCCAATAAATCTTCCAATGTAACCAAGCCTGCCGTGCCGCTATATTCATCGAGGGCGATGGCGATATGCTGATGTCCATTCCGAAATTCATGCAAGAGTTTGGTGACAGAAATCGTTTCAGGGACAAAAAGAGCATCACGCATAAGTTCTTTAGCGAGGACTTCATGATTATTAGGCTGCTCGAGGCGATGGAGCAAATCTTTAACGTGGAGAATGCCCTTGATGTCGTCTAGGTCTTCACCATAAACAGGAAATTTGGTGTAGAGGTTTTCCCGAATTAGAGCGGCAGCATCACGGAGGAGAGTATCCTCTTGAATGGCAGTAATTTCTGTGCGCGGGATCATGACTTGGCGCACGACCAGTTTGCCAAAATCGAAAATTGCGGAAAGCATTTCACGCTGTGGTTGTTGGATAATGCCTTCTGTATGAGGACCTGAAACGATATTTTTCAGCTCTTCAACTGTGTAAGCAGCACTATGGCTGGTATCACCTTCCACACCAAATGCGCTCAATGTGATGCGGGTGAGCCAATCAAGAAGGGAGACAAATCCGCTAAAAATCTTCATGAAAATATTCATGGAAGAGGCTGTCGCTATCGAAAAAGGCTCAGGGTTATTTAATGCGGTAATTTTAGGAACTTGCTCGCCAAGCACAACATGCAAGGTTGTGACGACTGTCAATGAGATGATAAGGGGCAAGGCGGCAATAACCTTGCCAAGAAAGACAAGGTTTTCTGGCAGAATCAGGTCATGGAAGTAAGGGGCAAGAAGTTCTTCAAAGGTGTTTTCACCAATTGCACCAAGAGCAAGGCTAACAATGGTGATCCCTAGTTGAGATGCGGCAATAACACGATCTCGTGCAGCAGGGTTTTCAAGCCAACGCTGAACAATTTTTGCGCCTCTGTTGCCCTCTTTCGCAATAATATCGATGCGGGTTTTACGAGCGGTGACTGCGGCAAATTCTACGCCAACGAAATAGCCGTTTAGCGCGATAAGGAAAATAATGAGGAGGATGTCCCAAATAATCATAGTTTATAGTTTAAGGTTAAAAGTTGAAGGTTGAATATTCAAAGTAACAAGTTTTATTACTCTTGCTACCCTAGCACTGCCGCTGCGCCATAGCCGACGACAGAAGAATAATCTCCTGAAATATCACCAGATGTAGCGTAGTTTAGGGTTTTGACACTTTTTGCCCCTAACTCACGCACGGCGTAGAGAGTTGCAGCAACTGCGCCGCGTCCACAGGCAAAGCCTTTGCCCATTTCTTCGGCTTCCAGAACGCCCTCGGGAGAAAAGTTTTCAATTTGGCGGAGCATTTCATTATCGAGAATTCTCGCATCTTCTTGCGAGTAAAAATGCGATAAATCTGTACTGGCTACGAGAAGTGCCTTTTTGCCACGTAAAACTTTTGCAAGGGTTTGCCCTAAAATTTTCAGTTCTTCCACATTTGTGGAGCGAATCATGATGGGGAGAAGCTCAAAATTGCTTTTTAAAGCGCGTTGCAAAAAAGGGAGCTCAATTTCTAGTGAATGTTCACGGTCATTGGCAATGGGTGTAATGCCGAAGCCGAGATTTTCTTCTAAATCTGTGCTCACCGCGTTCACCATATTTTGCGCAATAGGAACTCTGCCAAAGGGAGTGGCATAAAAAGCATGTTCAGCACTTAGAAAAGCATCACGATGGGGGGCGTGCATCGGTGAAAGGAGGGCAACCAAGTCGAAATCACGGTCGCGGATCGCAGTAAAAGCGTACCCTGCCACCGCGCCTGAATAGAAATATCCCGCATGAGGGGCAATCACGGCGACCACATCGCCATCTAATTCTGGCAATACGGCATTATCGAGATAAGCATCCACTTCTTGCGCAAGTTTTTTAGGATTATCTGAATACCAACTTCCTGCAATGGGTGAGGGGCGAACAAGGGCAATGGCTTTCATAAATAGATTGTACTAGAAATTCTCTAAAAAGTAGCGCGTGGCTTCAAAGGCGAGCTCGGGGAGATTATCACGAGAAAACCACGCGGCATCGGCGGCATCATCTGCTGCGGCGAGTTGCCCGCTGATGACTTCAGCAGCATAAATAATGATGAAATCTGCGCCACCGGCATGTTCTTTTTCAGTATAAATATCGAGAATGTGGAGTATGCGCGCATTTAGACTGGTTTCTTCCAAACATTCGCGGCGCGCGGCATCAGCTGGGGATTCACCTGCGTTGACGAAACCTGCGGGGAGTGACCATTTGCCTTGATGAGGATTAAATGAGCGTTGTACGAGCAAGATTTTCTCGTCTCTTTCGACAAATACACCGACCGCAACTTTGGGATCAGCAAAATAAACCCACCCACAGGATGGACAGACGGGACGAACTTCTCCGTAACTGGGTTGCTGCACAACAGCATCTCCGCAGCGGAGACAATGTTTTACTTCGACTCTTTTTGACATTCGGGGTAACGGATTAAAGGTTTAGGGCAAAGAGAATTATCGTAAAATTCAAAGCGAGCTTCTCCACCATAGATTCTAAAAAATCTACTCTTGGCTCTCCCACTTTAGCATGGCTCTACGCCGAAAGAAAAAACCGCCTAGAGCGAAAAGAAGGATTAGCACTAATAATATCTCTTGCCAGCGTGTAAATGAGGGTGCGGGAATAGGTTCTGGCACTTCTTCGCTATTTGGTATTGCTGTAGATTGCAAGCTCGCAAAGGGCGTGCTTTCTGCAACTTGATCAGTTTCAGCAACTTTCTCAGTTTCTGCCTCAGCACGAGATGAGGTTTCTTCGGTAGCTGATAAGCCTGCACTTTCACCTTCTGCAACTGGCGCAGCTTCGGCTTCTTCAAAAACTTCTTCTTCCATAGCTGGGGCTTCAGCCATTGGCATCGCTTCTTCTTCGGCTGGGGCTTCTTCAGCTGGTTCTTCGGCAGGCGCAAATTCTTCCATTGCCATGTCTGCTGATTCCATCAGCATTTCTTTATTTGCAGGAGCCATTGATTCGCTACCTAAGCTAAATGGCGGGAGAACGCTAAAGAAAAAGAGAATCATGGCGAAGGCAGTGGCATAATTTAAGGCTGGCACCATTCTCGGTAAGGGTGGGGATTTGGCAACCATCTGCGAGGAGAGAGTAAAGTTGCGAGGAGCAGGTCTTTTTGGCGTGCGTTGCAAGATATTCTTTGTCACACGCATAGCGTCCAGTGCGGTACGCAAGTTTGGGTCACGTTCGAGACGGTCTTTCATCTTCCTAGAAGAAGATGCGTTTAACTCTCCATCTAAATAGGCTGAAATATTTTTAAGGTCTTGAGGGGATATATTATTTTTCATGATGAAGTCTCCCCTTCTAGACGAAATTTAGCAGGTAAAAGTTCCTTAACTTTTTGGAGACATTTTTGCAAGCGAGTGCGAGCGCGCGCAAGGCGACTTTTAATAGTGCCGAGTGGTTTTTTGATAGCTTTAGCGGCTTCTTGATAACTAAGCCCTTGCAATTCTGTGAGTACAACAACTGTACGGAATTCAAGCGGAAGGGCTTGAATGCAACGTTGTATGGCTTGCTCTAGCTCATAAGTTTCAAGTTGTTTTTCGGGGGAGAGTGTGGGGTCTTTTAACCAACTTGGTGATTCTATCTCTTCACCATCGTCTGTATAAATATCCAGAGGCGTGGTGGGTTTTCGTTTTTGACGGCGAAATTCATCGTAACAAGTATTTGTGACTATGCGCAAAAGCCATGATTTAAATGAGCCGCCTCTATAAGATTTTAATTTTTGAAAAGCTGAGATAAAGGCTTCTTGCACTGCGTCATCTGCGAGAGCAGGGTCGCCGATAATGCGGTAGGCAGTATTGTAGAGCATGTCTTGATAAGTTAAAACAAGCTTGTTGAAGGCGGTCAAATCGCCTTTTTTTGCTTCGCGGATCAGAGTGGCTTCGTCCATAAGATGTATTTTATCAGAGAGTGGGAAACAACGAAGATAAAGATGTTTCTGTAATTTCGTTTATCTTTTTTGTTTTTCAAGAATGGCCCACCAAACACCACGCCAAATAAGCATTCCTAAAGCAGCTGTTGCAGCAAGCACGGCTATGAAAACGGGCAAAATCGGTGTGTTGCCAAGCATGAGGCTACGAAGTAGCGCAGCAAAAGGTGCTGCTAGAATTACTGCCCACCCTGCTCTCCAAATCTCTTTCCAATTTTGATAAATTTCTTCTTTATAGAGCCCTAGCCAAGGTGCAATAAGTAGCCAAGCAATCAGTGTAGGCAAAAGAGTTGCAAGAATTCGATATGGAGAGACAGTGGATAATTGATCGTGAAAAAGAAACCCAGAAACAGTCACAATAAGTACGGTGAGGATATCTCCGAGTAATAAAAAATGGATTTTTTTCTTCATAAGTTTTAACAAAAAAGGGCGGGATACCCCGCCCTTTAAGTATTGTTTCTCAAATAAAATTCTTATTCTTCAGCGCGCAAGTGTGGGAAAAGCAAAACTTCACGGATACTGTGTTTATCGGTAAGCAACATCACCAAACGGTCTACGCCCATCCCAAAGCCACCATTCGGTGGCATACCATAGCGCATGGCACGAAGGTAATCTTCGTCCATTGGGTGACGTTCTTCATCATCATCGGCGTAGTCACGTCCCATATCTAAGAAGCGTTGTTCTTGGTCAATGGGATCGTTCAACTCAGTAAAGGCATTGCATAATTCCATGCCAGCCACAAAACCTTCAAATCGCTCAACAGTTTGCTCATCGCCGGGAATGGATTTTGCCAGCGGAGAAATCTCACGCGGATAATTATAGAGGAAGGTCGGTTGAATCATTTTTGCTTCAAGAAACTCGTCCACCATCCAATCAATCAATTTTCCGCGCTGTATATCAGCGGGATGTTCAATATTTTTCTCATTTAATGCCGCATGTAAGGAATCTGCGTCGCGATGCTCATTAATATCAACGCCACATTCATCCAGTAAACCTTGTCGCATTTCTAAACGCTTCCATGGAGGGCTAAAGTCAATTTCTTGGCCTTGATAAGTGACCTTTGTAGAGCCTGTCGCTTTTTCTGCGGCATAAGCGACCATTTGCTCGGTCAATTCCATTACTTGTAAATAATCGGCATACGCCCAATAAAACTCGAGTTGAGTAAATTCAGGGTTATGTTTATAAGATACACCTTCATTGCGAAAATCACGCCCAATTTCATAAACGCGCTCTAAATTTCCAACCAAGAGACGTTTTAGATAAAGTTCAAAAGAAATACGTAAATATAACTCTTGCTTTAACTGATTATGATGAGTCGTAAAAGGTTCTGCCGCCGCACCCCCATAAATAGGTTGCAAGATTGGCGTTTCAACTTCAAGAAAATCTCGGTCATCCAAAAAATCACGTAATGAACGCGTGATCGCAGCGCGCTTTCGGAAGGTTTCTCGTGTCGCAAGGTTGACTGCCAAATCTGCGTAGCGCTGTCTAGCACGCAACTGCACATCTTCTAATGCAGCATGATGAACAACCGTGCCATCTTCGAGTGTCTCATCTTTTGCGGCAGGGAGTGGGGTCACGGCTTTAGAGAGCAATTTGAAATCACTGACGTGTAGGCTAACCTCCCCACGGCGAGTGCGGAAGATTTTCCCTTCAGCTTGAATAAAATCACCTAAGTCGAACATCTTCGCAAAGAAATCCAGCTTCTCTTTACCAATATCATTTATTCTGAAAAAGAGCTGTATACGCCCGGCACCATCTTCAATATGAGCAAAAGAAATTTTTCCTAAATTACGTGCAGAACGCAAACGCCCTGTTAAGATCGCGACAACTTCTTCTTCGCTCCCTTCAGAGCCGCTCTCTTCATTTTCTTCTGTCTTCTCAAATGCGGCTATTGCTTCGGCGCTGGTATGTGTCCGCTTTGCACGAGTAGGATAAACTTCAATTCCCTCTGCGCGCAAAGTTTCAATTTTTTCAAGGCGAATTTCTTCTAGTTTTGTATATTCAGTCATGTTTTTACCTTTTATAAATATCTAAAATTTAAGCAATAAGACCCAAGACTACAGCAAAAGTCTTAGGTCTCAAGTCTACAGTCTTAAGTCTCTAGCTATTCGTATCGAACTGTTGTGATTTTGAATTTCAATTTTCCAGCAGGTGTCGCAATTTCAATCTCTTCACCCGCTTTGTGTCCTATCGCAGCTTTTCCAATTGGAGATTCATTGGAAATCATTCCATTACGCGGGTCTGCTTCAGCAGCACCAACAATTACATATTTCTCAGAATTTTTCTCACCATCTTCACGCAAGAAAATGGTAGAGCCAACTTGAGCATATTTTGATTTTCCGTTTTCTTGATCGTCATAATCAATAATATGCGCATTGGCAAGCAATTGTTTCAATTCGCTAATACGCCCTTCTACAAAAGACTGTTCATTTTTTGCAGATTCGAACTCGGCGTTCTCAATCAACTCACCGTCTTCCATTGCCTCACGCAATCGCTCGGCAACTTCATTTCTCTTTACAGAACGCAAATCATCTAACTCACGCTGCAAATTAATAAAGCCATCTTTTGTTAAATATGATGTAGGCATTTTTTCTCCAACTTTCAGTTTTGACGTTTAATGCCGCCAATATATCACGATTTCAGAACGAAATCAATCCTACTGGGGAGCCTCTGTTGCAATGGGGGCAGCACCTGTCCATGAGAAAACTCGCCCAAAACTAATCGCGCCAGCAGATTCCCAAATCGGATCGCCTACTTCATCAGATCCAACCTGTCGAACAGTGACAACTGTCCAGCGCAAAACATGGGGTAGATTATCTTTTGGTCTGAAAGATACAGGGACGATGAATTTCGTATCGCTCGCGTATTCAACAAGCTTCTGCCCTTCCCCTCCTGTAATATCTTCAACAACGATGCGGTAAATCTCGTTATCGTGCAAAATACCGATCGAAGACCATTGAAGGGTGACATTATCCTCTGCCAAAGTAAAGGATGCACCATCTGCAGGCAAAAGCAAGTTCGGGGCAGGATATGGGGGCGGTGTTGTTGGGGTTGGCGTTGGCCCCGGGGTGGCCGCACGCATACAAAGCGGAATCTGAATCTGCATTCCCAAGAAAACTGTATCTGTGCTCAATCCGTTATAGGATTTAATCGCATCTTGCGGTACAGCATAATTCGCGGCAATACTGGAGAGCGTATCATTCTCTTGCACTGTAATAAGAACTTTTTCACAAGCTTGTTCTGTCGCTGCACCAGCTTCTAATGTAGGCGTAATTGTCGGAGGTGGTAAGGGAGTTGGATGGGGAATTTTCAATACCTGCCCAACTGTAAGATCGGTGCATTGCGCTGAGAGATTATTCAACAAAATAATACTTCGAGGGGATACATCAAAAGTGAAACCTAAAGCATTACAACTATCGCCAGCTTTCACCTCATAATCATAGGGCGGTTTGGGCGTAATCGTTGGTATGAGGGTTGGAGTTAGAGTCTGCGTAGGCGTTGTAGTAAGCGTAACGGTAACAGTGGCTGTGGATACAGCTGTAGGGGTCACGATTTTTTCAGTTCCCTGCAATGTGAAGAAAACCGTAGCTGCACCGGCAAGCAAAAAGAAAGCTAAAAGCCCTAAAGCCATAGGTAGACTAAGGGTAATTTTCGGCATAGCGCTTCCTTGCACGGTTCGTTTTGTTTGCGCCGTTTCTTCTGGTGCGTCAAAGCTTAAGCCACAAACGAGACACTTAGTTGCGTTTTCGCTGAGGCGAGTGCCACAAGTTGGGCAAATTTTAGTTTTGGATTCTTTCTCTATTTTACTCATACGGGGCAAGATTATACCATTGGAAATACAGATTTCAGAATGTGCGATTAAGAATAAGATTTCTACAAGGGAAAATTCTTATTCCATATAACAAAGTCCCACGTTCATAGAGGGATTTTTCGTTATTTTACCTTAATTCCTTTGCCTGTTACAACTTCGCCAATATGCCAAAGGGGTTGAGCAAGTTCTTCTCCACGAGCCATAAATGCATCTAGTTTATCGGCGGGAACGGAGAGCAGTAAGCCTCCGCTGGTTTGGGCGTCAAAGAGGAGCATCCTGCTTGCTTCATCTATATTATCTGCAAAGCTGACATGTTTCTCAAAATAAAGTTTATTATCTGCTGATCCACCAGGGAAAATCCATTCTTCAGCAAATTCACGCGCATAGGAAAGCATGGGGATTTTCTTAAAGTTGAAATGCAAACCAACACCAGAAGTATCTGCCATTTCGTGGGCGTGACCAAGCAGGCTGAAGCCAGTAATATCTGTTGCTCCGCGGATACCAAATTCCAATGCTATTTCTGAAGCAGTTTTGTTGAGGCGTGCCATCCAGTCTACCACCTCATTTATCTGTTTGAGAGTAGCCTTCTGTTGTTTTATAGCGGTCGTTGCGGTTCCAAATCCAATTGGTTTGCTTAGTACAAGCGCATCCCCAACTTTTGCGCCGCTTTTCGTCATCATCTTGTCTATATCAGCAAATCCCAAAACAACCAAGCCGTATTTTGGCTCTTCGTCGGTGATGGTGTGTCCACCTGCAATGACTACGCCCGCTTCATGTGATTTCTCTGCACCACCGCGCAAAATCTCGCTAGAAATTTCCGGAGGGAGCTGAGGCGGGAGCGCTGTGATATTAAGTGCAAGAAATGGACGCGCGCCCATTGCGTAAACATCTGAGAGACTATTTGCCGCAGCGATTGCGCCATAATTATAGGCATTATCTACAACTGGGGTAAAGAAATCAGTGGTAACAATAAGCGCGCGCTTATCATCTAATTTCCACGCAGCTGCATCGTCTGGATCGCCAATGCCAACTAGTAAATCAGGGTAATTTTCTTCTTTATATATATCTTGAATAGGACGCAGAACCTGCGCCAGCGCTTCTGCGCTTAGTTTTGAAGCTCAACCAGCACAAGATGCGAGACTAGTGAGACGTATTTTTTGTTCAGATGCTTTTACGTTATCGGGCATGGAAGGCTCCAATTTTTGATTAAAAAAATCTATTACCTGTTGAAATTAAAAGTGGCGAGGGATATTTTACTAAATCCTCGCCACTTTCTCAACTACTTTCTATATTTCAATTTACTGTGCAGGCGCCACAGTTACTCCTGTACCCGTATCTGGTAATGGGAAAAGGAAGGGAGAATCGTTTGGCAGCAGCATCACATCAATTTCAGGGCCGAGTTTGCTAATATATTGATAAGTAAGCAAGTCGGGTTTTCCTTGAATAACACTATTGATTAATTCTAGCGCTGCAGCTTCTGCTTCGGCTTCAATAAGACGTGCATCTGCCTGACCTTGTGCCGCAATAACTGTTGCATCTGCCTGACCTTGTGCTATTTGACGAGCTTGTTCAGCTTCTTGTTTCTTTGATTCAACAACAAATTTAGCTTGCTGAGCTTGTTGTTCAGCAATTTGTTTCTGCTCAACAGCTACAGCATATTCTGCGCTAAAGTGAATGTCTCGTAAAACAAAATCGATAAGAAGCAAATTGTTTTCTAAAAATTTTTCTTCCATTGCTTCAGTGATAGCTACCTCTAATGAGGCACGTTGAGAACTAACAATCTCTTCGATACCATATTGAGATGCTATATCACGGACAATACCACGTGTTGTTGGGCGAACAAGCTCATTACGATAACGATCTTGCCAATCAATATGAAGACGGGTGACTTTCGTATCATCTACTTGATAAATAATTGATGCGTCAATAAATACCTCTTGCCCATCTTTCGTACGCGCTCGTATCGAATCATCTCCAGAGATACTGCCTTCACTTGTTGCGGCAGACATGGTATAAGTTTGGCGAGAAATCTCATAACGTTTCACATTTTCTCCAGGAACAATCCAACGCAAACCGGGGGTGAGAGCTTCTTCAATATATCCTTTTGGTGCTCTAAAAGAATAAGGTGAAACGACAACACCACGCTCTTGTGGCTCAATAAAAACAATGCCTGCGCTAATAATCGAAATGGCTAAAGCGAAAATAAAAGCACCGATACCAAAGCTTACAATCCCTTTGGTAGGCTGTTTTTTAGTGGCCCGCGTGACAATAATAAAAACAATGCCAAAAACAGCAAACCACGAAAGAGTTGCTAACCCTTGAAACATTACTGCAATATTCATATCTTCCTCCAAAATAACTAATAAAAAGGTTGGCTATATTAAGCCAACCTAGAACCCTTAGATAAACTTATAAAAAATAATACCATGCAACTATAAGTCGTGATATTGGAAATATATCAGAAATTTTTAAAAAGAAAAAGCCGCCCTTAGGCGACTTTAAGCTTAAAAAGATATCACTTCACTTATATCTAATACCAAATTCTAAAAGAAGTACTCGTTTTTCCAGCAAGGTTTCGGTGTACAACACTCACATCTATCGTTACAGAGCTACCATGAATTTGTTTCGTAACAGGAAGCATTAAGGTTACAACACCTTTTTCGTCAGTCGTAAAGGAATGTGTTGTAACTGCTCCATCGGTCCAGTTTACAGTCGCCATGCCTGAGGCCCCTGAAACAGCTTGCAATCTTTGATCTTGCACAACAATAAAGATAGCTTGTTCGTCTGTTGAAACTGTAACAGCTTTCCAAGGAAAAGCACGCACATTTAACGACAGAACCTGCGCTTCTATCAAGGCGTTGAGTGGCTTAACGCCAGTCAAACGTACAGGATCTTCCCCAATATCACCAAAATAGATGGAGCCTAAATTCCCTACGACCACCTGTTGTCCATAAGGCTTAGAAGGATGCCATTCTAAACGCCCATTTTGAAAATACTGAACAATTATATTCTCTTGATATTCAAAAGGAGAGATTGGATAGCCTAAAAGAGATAACCCATTATTATCATTAAAAAAATCTCGGAAAGCAAAACAAACTAAAAACCCAGTATCAAACTCATCACAAGCTAGGGGATTATCAATACTAAGTTGTACACCCTTTTCATAATTCCATAACCCCAAAGTTGACTGCCGAACCTGTCCATTAAATAATTCAAGTCTTGTGCGATGAAAATACTGCACCAATAGACCATCTCGATCTGTAAATTCTTCGGTGATAGGGTAGCCTAAAAGGGTTTCCGCATTTTCAATGCTCTCATAATAATCCCAAAATATACCCTGCACATTATGCCCCGTTTCATTAAAAAAACGAAACTCTGTGCCTTGTGCCTTTACGGGAATTCCCCCCAAGAGCACCAATATAATAATAAGTCCCAAAAAATATCGTGCTATTTTCATCATGGCACCATTATACACAAAAATCGTATAGTACGAAAGTAGGGTTTCCCAAGGGTTGTTCAGTTCTAAAAGATACGGTTCTATGTTATTCTCTTTCTAAA
>JABGQV010000195.1 GCA_018648655.1 Anaerolineae bacterium
GCGAATCAATACTCTGTTCTCGAAATTATCCTCCACATATAAAATGCTTATAGGTTTTTTAGCCATGAACTGCTCCTCAATGCATTTATTTTACCCATACTTACTCCTTTCTGCATAACAGCAACCTTGCAAAACTGTATGGGAAAGCTGTCTAAAATTCTAACACATACGCATTCAAATTAAGCAAAAAAAGAGATAACCACCTTGCAATATGGTTATCTCTTTTTTCAGAAGATTTTATCCCCCTACCTGATAGGGAAATGAAGAGTCTTTTGGGGTACGCGTAATCTAAACTTGTGTCCTGTCTATGAAGGTCTTTGGGTGTTGCACTTCAGTCAAAAGCATGTTTCTAGCATCATATAAAAAGCCTTGACAGGTTTTCGAAGCCTGTCAGGGCTAATTCATTATGCAGTTGCTTCCGTAAGTCCATCACGGCCATATTTCTGCCCCAGCTCTTGCCGAAATTGTTGCGTATAGAGCCGATAATAATGCCCACGCTCGCGTAATAACTCAGCATGGCTACCAACCTCAGTAATTCTGCCATCTTCGATGACCAAAATTCTGTCCGCCCGCCGAATTGTTGACAAACGGTGAGCAACCACAAAACTAGTGCGCCCCGCCATGAGATGCTCCATCCCTTTTTGGATGAGAGATTCTGTCAGCGTATCCACACTGGATGTTGCCTCATCCATAATGAAAAGTTCAGGCTGGGATAGCACGGCGCGCGCGAGGCTGATGAGTTGCTTCTGTCCAGTAGATAGCAGATTGCCGCCCTCACCAACCTTTTCGCCATACCCCTTTGACAGCGATTCGATAAACTGATGCGCGCCTGCCAGCTTAGACGCTTCTGTGATCTCCTCTTCGGTTGCGCCCAAATTCCCATAGCGAATATTATCGCTAATTGTGCCAGAGAAAAGGTGGGGCGTTTGTAGCACAATACCGATGCGCTCATGGATGCTTTCAAGCGTGTATTCTGTATAGTCTTTTTCATTAATAAGAACGCGTCCGTTCTTTGGTTCGTAAAATCGACAGAGCAAGTTCACGATGGTGGATTTTCCACCACCAGTGGGCCCGACCAGTGCAATCATCTCGCCAGGTTGCACTTTGAGCGTAAAATCTTGTAAAACAGGCTTTCGCTCTTCGTAGTAGAAATCGACATGGTCGAATTCAATCTCACCAAGTAAAGTTTCTGCGTGAACCGCGCCTTTTAGGTTATGTACATCGGGCGGAGTATCAACCAGTGTGAAGATCCGCTCAGCTGAGGCGATAGAGTGTTGCATTTCTGCGTAAACACGCGCAATATCTTGAATAGGCCAGAGCATAAAAGTTAGATAAGAGACGAAAGCGTGAATGCCGCCAATGGTTAATAAGCCCGTTTGGGATTGAATGCCGCCGTACCAAACGATTGCGCCTAGCGCAATTGCAGCGATGATCTGCACAATGGGGAGGAAGAGCGCAGAAAGCCACGCAGCTTTATAAGATGAGCGGTACATCTCACCAGTTAGCCCTTGAAACTCGCGCAGATTTTCTTTCTCGCGTCCCAGTGCCTTGACGATGCGTACGCCGGTGATATTCTCGTTATACGCTCCCGTAATCTTCGAGTTGGCGCGCCGAGATGCACGAAACTCAACCAAAATTCGTTGGCGAAATTTGACCCCAACAACAATCAGAACGGGGATTATTGCAAAAACAATCAATGCCAACCGCCAATTGATAATCATCATAAAAATGACTGACGTGGTGATATTCGTTATCGCCCAAGTGACATCGAGCAAACCCCAGGTCATCAAATCTGCCACACGGCCGGTATCAGAAGTCATGCGAGACATCAGGCGCCCGACCGAAGTTTGGCTGTAATAGGAGAGCGACAAATCTTGTAAATGCTCAAACATCATCTTTCGCAAATCATATTGGATGCGTTCTCCCAAAACACCGGCCAAGTAGACAAAAGCGAAAACCATAATGGCTTGTACAACGATAAAAGCACCGTAAATTTTGGCGAGCTCATAAACGCGCGGTACGTCGCCGAGGACAATGCCTTCGTCGATGATATTTTTATTAATATAGGTAAAAACGCCATCCAATGCAGATGTTGCAGCAATCGCGACAAAAAACCCAATTGCCCACATCTTATGAGCTTTCAGCAAACCCAAAATTCTCTTGAAAACGGGCATGGTGAGTTGGCTGGTATATTCTTCTTCTTCGAGTTCTATTTTTTCTTCTGACATGGTTTTTCTCCGTTCATTGCTTTTGTAGGGGTGAAAGATCTTTCACCCCTACAAAAACTTGCGATGACGATATTATGCAGTTCCTTCAATTTCGCGTTTGAGTTCTTCATCAATCTGAGTCTGTATTTCGTAAATTTCTCTATACATCCCGTCTTCCTGTGCCAGCAATTCTTCGTGCGTGCCAGACTGGACGATTTTGCCACCATCTAGCACCAAAATCAAATCAGCGACCATGACGGATTGAATGCGATGCGCAATGATGAAGGTGGTGCGGTTTTGCATCAGGTTATTTAGTGCGGTGCGAATTTCGGCTTCGGTTTCCGTATCTACTGATGAAGTCGAATCATCCAAAATTAGGATATGCGGATTCTTCAGGAGCGTTCGCGCAATGGCGATACGTTGCTTTTGCCCGCCAGAGAGGGTGACACCTTTCTCGCCGACTAATGTCGCGTAGCCATCTGGGAACTCCGTGATGACCGTGTGTACACTTGCTGCGCGTGCTGCCTCTTCTACTTCTGCGTCTGTCACATCGCGTCCCACGCCGTAGGTAATATTTTCACGGATTGAGCGTGAGAAGAGGAAAGGTTCTTGTTCTACGATGCCAGTTTGAGCACGCATATACTTTCTTGAGTAATTGCTTAGTTCTAGACCATCTACGAGAATAGAGCCTTCGGTATAGTCGTAAAAACGGGGCAATAAGTTGACTAAGGATGTTTTGCCAGAGCCAGTTGACCCAAGCAAGGCGACTGCCGCACCTGCCTTACAGCTAAAAGAAATGTCGTTTAGCACGGAGGTGCCGTCTGCTTTTTCATCCTGATAGGCGAAAGAAACATTCTCAAAGAGAATATCGCCACGTAGATCACCATCTGGGCTAATCTTTCCATCATTTAGTGGCTCTCGAATTTCTTTGGTGATGTCCATCAGGCGGGTATATGAGACCAATCCTGTTGATGTTTGGACGATGAGCCGACCCAAGTTTCGGATAGGCCAAATTAGCCACGCAACCAGCCCTACATAGGCGAGATAAGTGCCGACCGTGATTTCGCCATTGATTGCCATTGTTGCGGCGTAGATGAAGCCACCGAGCATTTGTGCGCCCAAAACAAGATCGGAGATGGGCCAAAAGAGCGAGTGCATGAGCAGTAGATGCCGTCCGCGCTTGAACTTCTCCCAGTTATCGCCTTCAAATTTGCCTTTTTCATGTTCTTGGCGAGCAAAGGCTTTGACAACACGCACGCCGCTGAGATTTTCTTGCAGAGTCGTCGAGAGAATGGTGGCTTGCTCCTGATATTTTTCATAGCGTTTAGTAACGCGTTTGAAGAACCACAGCGACATATAGAGCATAAAAGGAATTACGATGATGGATACCCAGGCTAATTTTGCGTTGAGCCTGAGTAATGCCGCAAAGTTGATGAAGAAAATCAACACGATGCGTCCTACGCCGATGGCTTGCTCGTTGAAAAAACGACGCACTGCGTCTAAATCGGATGTGACGCGTTCAATCAAATCGCCGACAGCAGTGTTCCCATGATAGGAGAAGCTGAGGCGTTGAATATGATCGAAGAGAAAATCACGCAGACGGCGCGCAATCCCTTCGGCGGTATATGCTGCGAGACGACCAGAAATAAAGGAGAATCCGCCTTGGAAAATGGATAAACCTACAAATCCTAGCGCGATCCAGACAAAGGTGCTGGATAGATCACCATTGATGGCTTCTGCATCTCCGGTTATCACATCTGCAAAATAACGCAAAAGCAGATAGGTAAGCGTTTTGGATGTCGCCGAAACTGCCAACGCAAGCGTTGCGCCGATATAGGGCAGGCGGTAATCTACCATCATTTTCCAGAGCCCTTTAAGGCGATTCTTGGAGATGGTATTGCGGAAATCGAAGGTTATTAGTGGTTCGTTCATTGTATTCGTCCTGTTGGTCTACTTGTCTTACTGGTTTACTGGTCTGCTGAGGCACTGATCTTAAACAAAAAGCCACGATGCTGTGCGCACCGTGGCTAAAAAGACGAGAATATAATTTCTTTCTTTAAAGAGGCATAGGCGCACTAAGGCTAAGTGAGTTATCAACACTTGGGCGGATAAAGATTTTTTGAATGGTCATATTAGTACGCTCCTTTTTAAAATTTACTTCCGAAGAAGTATGCGCAGAGTCTATCATTTTGAAGGGGGAGAGTCAAGTAGATTCTGTGAGAAAATGTGCGGTTTTTTTTTACAGCTCTGCCAATGGAATCCAGTGCCAGCTTTATTCCGTTGTATCCCAACGCCAATAAGGGTTTACGCCACCGACTACCAACACTCTTTCCTCCTTTGTCTCAAGATCATATCGATAGATGATATTGTTTTCTCTCTCCGTGTCACCTTCGCAGTCCCAACCATCTTTAGTGCAATAATGATAGACGATTGATTTTCCATCGGGAGACCAAGATGCAGCCGAAGTCCAAAATTGGCGCATATTTTTCATTTGAACTATTCGTTGAATTTCACTACCATCAGGACGAATCAAATATATGCCATCATTTGATGTGTAGGCTATCCATTCCCCACTTGGTGAAAATGCTGGATTTAGGATACGAGTTACTTCTTGGGGTATACCGCTATAACTTAGTAAGATGCTTATTTGGTTTGTGTTTGTATCAAGAATGACCAACTCGTACCGATAAATATTATTATCTTCCTTAATTAATTGTGAATATAATAATTGTTGTTTAACAAAATTATTGGCTCCAAGATATATCCTGGATATACTCTGATCCATTGGATAGGTTTCTAGAATTTCTGCGCTAAAGTAATCCTCGCGTAAGATAGCTGACGTGAATTCATCAAGCACAGAGTTGAGCAGAATTTCATGTGTACCGTGTATGAGAGATGGTTGATATGTCCACTTATTTCTTAGCTTTAGTGTAAGTGGGTAATCCTTTTCGATTAAAGCAGTAACAACCGTATTAGGGGCCCCAAAAAAAAGAAGCCCGCCATCATCTGTCCAGACAGGGGTTTGTATACTTACACTTTCTTTAAAAGGAATCTGAAAATAATGTAAGTCACTGCCATCAGCATTTATAAAGCCAATTTCATCAGTGCTTCCTGTATAAGATACGCCTAGCTGGAAGACAATATCTCGGTTCGGAAAAAAAGTGTTCATTACTTTATCGTCTAAGGGAACAAACTCTCCTATAGGTTAGAAATAAAAAGATTAAGAAAACGAGAAATGAGAATATTTTTTTTGCTATCTTGTTCTTTCTTTTTCTGGACATAAGTTTTCTCCTAAGTTAGGCTGCCTGTTTGATAGTGAAGGTTTGTAATTTTATATAAAATTGCTAATAATACCGTGCATAACCCGTGTATAATAGTGTGTATGACTGAAACTAATAATATCATTCGTCGCCGAATCAGTATTTTGATTGATGGCGACAACGCACAGGCCAAGCTACTTCCGCAGATGTTGGCTGAAACCAGCAAATATGGGCAGGTAACGATTCGTAGAATTTACGGGGATTGGACAACCGCTAGCATGAATTCATGGAAAAAAGTTTTGAATAATCATGCTGTGCAGCCAGTGCAACAGTTCCGTTATACGATTGGAAAAAACGCGACAGACAGCGCAATGATCATTGACGCGATGGATATTCTCCACTCAGATAATGTGAATGGATTTTGTCTCGTCTCTAGCGATAGCGACTATACGCGTTTGGCCACGCGCATCCGTGAAGCTGGCGTTTTTGTAATGGGCATTGGCGAAAAGAAAACGCCCAGACCCTTTGTAAATGCTTGTGATCTTTTTGTTTTCACCGAAAATCTGGCTCCAAAAAGAAAACCTGCTCCACGCACAAAGACGACTAGTTCTTCTAAACAACAAAAGACAACGAAAAAGCCAGCGGCAGCCCCAGAACCAATTCCATTGCTCAAGCAAGCCTTTGAGATTGCTGTCCGTGAAGATGGTTGGGCCTCCATGGCGATGTTAGGCAACGCACTCTATCAAGTTGACCCTAGTTTTGATCCACGCTCTTATGGGCATGGTCAGCTTTCAAGATTAATCGGAAAATATAAAGAATATTTTGAGTTACGCACACAAGATAGCAACGGAACAACTTTATTTCATGTGAAGTTAAAAGAGTAAAAATAAAGAAAAAACCAATAAAAAAAAGAGACAGCCTGCGCTGTCTCTTTTTTTATTCTTCTTGCAGCTCTTCATATAATTCAATAATCTGAGTTGCAATTTTTTTCCACGCATACTCTTTCGCGTAGTCAGCGGCGTTCTTCCCCATCTTTTTCCTTAACTCAGAATCCTTCAATAAAGTGCCCAATTTTTCTCCCAGTACCTCTGGTGAATCAAAGGGGACATGATAGCCTGTCTCGCCATCTTTTACCAAATACGCCAATCCACCCACCTGTGAAGCGATAACGGGCGTGCCGCAAGCCATCGCCTCTAAGGCGACCATCCCAAAAGATTCGTAATGTGAAGGCATTAGCAAAACTTCTGCCGCCGAATAATAATAGGGGAGTGTATCTTGGGCGCGTTTTCCTAAAAAGAGAGTCATTTGATCTAAGCAAAGTTCATCGCATAAACCTTGTAATCGTGCCATTTCTTCAGTGATTTCTTCGGGGGCGGCATCTGGTTCCCCGCCGATAATAGTTACATAAAAGGGATGTTTTGCGTCGTGCATGCCCATCATCGCAACGGCTTTCATCAAGGTATCAATCCCTTTTAGCGGTTCAATTCTACCCACAAAAAGTGCCATGCAATCGTCAGGAGAAACGCCGATATAAGCGCGCGCCTCATCTTCGGGGATAGGATAAAAATGTTCGGTATCGACACCAGGTGGGATGATGACCATCTTTTCCGCGTTTGCCTGATATAAAAACTGGAGTTGGGATTTTTCAGCAGGTGTGGCGACGATAAGCCGATCTGCTCGTGCAATAACTTGCTTCTCGCCCTCAACGCGGTACGGTCCCTCACGCTCCGATTCGCTACGCGCGATCCTATTCTTCATTGCCCCTAAGGTGTGGAACATATGAACGATAGGTACATCCCAAGCATCTTTTAGCATCCCTGCTGCAATGCCAGACATCCAATAATGAGAGTGAATCACATCATATTTCAACCCTTTTTCTTCGGCAAATTGCTGAATGCCAGCAACAAAATCGGGGATATGCTCTACAAGCTTTTCTTTTGCCTGTGGCACTTCTTCCCCCGCAGGAATGTGGACAACACGATTCCCAAAACCTAAATCATGCAAAACATGGGGCACATGCTCATCTTGGGAGCGTGTGAAGACATCTACATGGATGCCCATTCTGCCTAGCTGGCGCGTCAAATCTCGGACGTAGACATTCATCCCGCCAGTATCTTTCCCGCCCAAAGTTGCGAGGGGGCAGGTATGGTAGGAAAGCATAGCTATTCGGAGCATCGTTTTTCCTTGTTGGGTGGAGCGTAGTTTGAATTTCTCTTGTAGGGCAGAAAATATTCACCCCATATAAGCGTTGATTAGTGGCACTCAAGTTAGAGGCACCTTCGGGCTCGGTTTTTCATCCTATAGAATTCTAACGCATTTTTATGAAACCTTGCATATGCTTGTTTTTCTAAAAAGAGTAGGAGAAAAATCCCAGAAAAAAAATGATAATTAGCGCGCTAATTCTTGGTAGAATAACTGAGAAAATCAGCAAAGGAGATTTTAAGATGGACTCAAAATATAATGCAACGGTGATCGGAAAAATTATGATCACTCCAGATATTATGGTCTTGCGCGTTAACACAGATACGCCGCGCGCGGAATTTGAATCGGGGCAATATACTGTAATTGGTTTATATGGGCATGAAGCCCGTTCTGTAAATTCTGGCGAAGAGCATAAAGAGAGTCAGTCTGATAAATTGATTCAGCGCGCTTATTCGATTGCCTCAAATCGTGCCTCAAGCAATCAGATGGAATTTTATATCTCTCAAGTAAAAGATGGGCAGTTAACCCCGCGTGTTTTTGGGCTTGAACAAGGGGATAGGCTTTATGTGAGTGAGAGAATAGTGGGTATGTTCAAACTTTCTGATACGCCAAAAGGCTTCGATATTGCAATGGTGGCAACAGGAACAGGCGTTGCGCCTTATATTAGCTTTTTGCGTTCACATATAGCAGAGAATAGCGATATCAATATGGCTGTTATACATGGCGCCGCGCATCAATGGGATTTAGGCTATTATTCTGAGCTAAGTTTTCTTGCCAGCACGTTCCCGAATTTCCACTATTTCCCTACCCTTACAGACGCCGATGAAACTTGGCAGGGACGCAAGTTATGGATTAAGGAATTGCTAGAAGATGAGATACTCGCTAATGAAGCAAATATAGCCACAGATCCTGAAAAAACACATTTCTTTTTGTGTGGAAATCCTAAAATGGCAGAAGGTATCTCGGCATGGCTGAACGAATATGAATATGAAAAACATTCTCGAAAAGTGCCTGGCGCATTGCATGTAGAAGAGTTTTAGTAGGTTTTGATTGTAAGCTCTTTTTCTTGGCAGTTCTGTGTGAGGCTGGTATAATCTCGCCGCTAAGAAATGCCACCGTAGCTCAGTTGGTAGAGCAGACGCTTCGTAAGCGCCAGGTCATGGGTTCGACTCCCATCGGTGGCTCAGATAGCCTATAATGAAGAGACCAAGTATTTTTCTTGGTCTCTTTTTTCTTAAAAACAGGATGCTGAAATTTGAATACTGAAACCCCCTCTCCCATAGTTGCCATCATTGGCGCAGGCCCTGCTGGTTTGATGGCGGCAGAAGTTTTGTTGAAAAAAAATATACGCGTAAGAATTTACGATTCTATGCCTTCGGCAGGCCGTAAATTTCTTCTTGCGGGCAAAGGTGGCCTAAATCTTACGCATAGTGAAGATTATCCTGAATTTATTTCACGCTATGGAGAGAAAGCAGAAGTTTTAAAAGCTTATATTGATGATTTTACGCCAAATGATTTGCGCCTTTGGGCTAAAGAATTGGGAATTGAGACCTTTATTGGCTCATCAGGCCGTGTCTTCCCTGAGGGGATGGGGGCTGTCCCGCTTCTGAATGCTTGGATCGCTCGTTTGCGAGACTTGGGTGCCGACTTCCACTTTCGGCATCGCTGGTTGGGCTGGGGTGCTGAAAATGTGCTTCGCTTTGATACAGTTGAAAGCGAAATTTTAACGAAAGCTGATGCAGTCATTCTCGCGCTTGGGGGCGGTAGCCGGCCCAAAACAGGCTCAGATGCGGCCTGGATTCCAATTCTGGAATCGCATGGCGTTGATGTGAATCCCCTCAAGCCATCTAATTGCGGATTCGACATCTCATGGTCTGAACATATCAAAGCGCGCTTTGCTGGAGAGCCTATCAAAACAGTTAAACTTTCTTTTGGGGGAATATCAAAAAAAGGAGAATTTGTCATCACCGAAAATGGGGTAGAAGGTAGCCTGATTTACGCATTTTCTGTTGCGTTACGAGATGAAATAGACGCGCAGGGTAGTGCCACTGTTCAACTTGATTTATTGCCAGATTGGTCAGAAGAAAAATTATTAAAGTCTCTTTCTGTCTCTCGTAAATCGCGTAGCCTTTCAAATCATCTCAAAAAACAAACGGGGCTAAAAGGTGTAAAAGCAAATTTGATTTGGGAGTTTCTGCCACGCGAAAAATGGAATGACCCTGTTGAGTTGAGCGCGGCAATAAAGGCTTTGACTATTCCCTTGCTCGCTGCGCGTCCGCTGGAAGAAGCAATTAGCAGCGCGGGCGGGGTAAGTTTTGATGCGGTGAATGAGAGGTTGATGTTGCATAAGTTTCCAGGCATTTTCTGTGCTGGAGAAATGCTCGATTGGGAAGCCCCAACAGGCGGCTATTTGCTGACAGCCTGTTTTGCAACTGGGCAAGCGGCAGGAAATGGGGCGCTAACGTGGATAAAAAGCGTTGAGAAATAGGTGGCTTAATGGACTACAATGCTCGCTTCTACTCTCCCTATAATACCCACCAATTCACCAGTCCAGATAGCATCATTCCCGACCATTATAACCCACAGAGCTGGAACCGCTATGCATATGTCCGGAACAACCCTGTAAAGTATACGGACCCCACAGGCCATTGGGAAATGCATATAGATGATAACGGCCCATACCGCCCAAGCTTGAGTGATTTTGGCATCAAAACGAGTGGATTATCAAGAACACAAAAAGATATAGTTTGGGAAGGAGCTCGTTTAATAGGTTCTCGTATAAATGGGCTTTCTGATCTTCCCATTGCTGATGCTTTTCGAACAGCACATCGGGATAATATTAACAATAAAGACGTCTCCATAAGTATTACGGGGGTTGATTACGGTATTGGAAACTGTATAACAGATAGTCACACAATAAATTGTGAGTATTCTTTGACTACAGAAGGGGCTATCCATGAATTGGGACATGTGTTTGATAACCAATTCAACAGTTTTGCCGGAGAGTTTTGGGCATCAAATTATCTGCCAACACATACCAGAGAAATCACTGGATATAAGGGCAATGATTTTCCCTATGTAGGGCATTCGTGGATACATGAGGGGGGAGATAAGATGATCGAAGAGTTCGCTGACATGTACCAGAATTGGGTTTTACATGACCTCCCTGACTATCCAAGGAGCGGGTTTACAAGCGATGTTCCCGCCGCCTATTCTCCATGGGATAGATACAGTTATATGAACTACCAAATGACTAATATATGGTTGCCTACAATGGGGATGGTGATACGATGAACATTACCAAAAGAACAGTCCTGAAAATTATCTTGGGGATTCTTATTCTTGGATCAGTTTCAAGCTGTGCTCAACCAACAGAAGGTTCTGAAAAGCATAGCTTATCTCTCGCAACAGAAATTTCTGAACCAATTGTTACTGTTCCACCGACTGCTACGCAACATTCAGTCAGTTTGCCACCGACACAAAGGATATTTCCAACCATTAGTCCACATCAAAAAGAACTGTTTTTCCAACAAATACTCTCTGAAAACTGCTTGCTTCCTTGTTATTTAGGTATCTTTCCTGGTGAAACCAATATCGAGGTAGCTGAAAGAAATTTGAAGGAATTGGGTTTTTCATCAGGGCATTTGACAAATCCACAAAATGATAATTACAAGACTTATAGCTATCAAATAAACTTCGATGACGAGAGTGGAAATTCTCAACATTATGTATACCTGACAACCCAGGAAACGAGGGTGGAGAGGGTAGAGTTTGAGATTGTTGGTCAGAGGCATCCTCTGTTGAATGACAATTGGTCAGTGTATTCTACAAAACACGTCTTCGAACAACAAGGCCTTCCAAGCAGGATGTTTATTCATCTCGGGCGATTAGGTGAGACATACTCAGCATTAATCGTGTACGAGGATGTTGGGGTAGTGATCAGTAATTTTGGGCTAATTGAAAACGAGAATGTTTGTTTTGGATCCTTTGATCATAATCATGAGGCAATTAAAGTGATTGCTACTCGTGCTAATTCCGAACTGGGATTGTATCGAGAAGATGATATTGCCCCAGACGGATCTGAACATTGGCAGTCAATAGAAAAGATATTAGGTACTAGTGTAGATGAAATTTATGAGGCTCTTCTCACGGAAGATCAAGTTTGCTATCAAGTGCTAAAACCTTGATTTGGTAATGAGAAAAAAAGTTTCAGATGAAGTCGACTAGGGATCCTTTGATACTTTGAGAACAACCACCTCCCTCAACCTGCCCACGATGTTCAGCCTCTCTTCTACTCCAAGAAGGGACTGAGATAGCTTGTCCAGCAATACCTGCACATTAACATCCCCCATAGTATCCCCTTCATCCTCTCCCACGGGCACTACCTCCAACCTCTTCTCAACGCGCCCCATCGCGGCATAGAAATCATCCGCCACCGTCTGGTTGTAGGCGCGGGCATAGACCTGCACCCCAAGGCGGGCCTCTATTGTGCCTGAAAAAATAGCGAAATCAGATATCGCTTGACGCTCTTTGCCCCGAATGGTATAGTTTTTTCAATATGAAAATCAACTACCTTTTCACCAACTTCAACCTTAATATTTTTAATCGTACCCGTTACGGGATGTTGGCGCACAGCTATAGGTAGAAATTAAACTTAGCAAGTAAAACCCAACGCCCCGAATTTATCGGGGTGTTTTTTGTATATAAAAGGATAAAAAATGACCACGCTCGCATCCCCCGACCAACCCCTTTATGTTCTGCCCGAAGAAAATCTTATTCCTCATAGTAATCATTTTTCAAAGATGAAAGAAATCCCTGCCTCGCGGATGTTTCTCATCAAAGAATCGCTCAAAACTTATGAGGCAAATAATCCCGGCAGCTCCCTATACGACGCATCTCAGGGCGATGGTGGCGCCAGCCTGCCCGGCACACCACCCCAGATTCTAGAACGCGCGCTTCAATTACAAGTGGATCATGGGACAGGATACGATTCCCCTTTTGGGACAGCCAAATTTCGTGAGATCGTTGCAGAAAAATATTGGAGCTTCGCACCTGACCTTGGGCTTGCTCCCGCTAATATAATCGCCACTGTGGGCGGGAGAGATGGTCTCGTTAAATCTTACGAAGCCATGCTTGCGCTTGGACACGGTAATCAAGGCGATGCGCTCCTCGTCTCCCGTGTCCCGTGGATTTCCTATAATTGGGGTCCCTATGGCGTGGGCGCAAATGTGATGCTCGCCCCCGGGCAAGAAGATGAGGGTTGGACATATAGTGAAGATAGCATCCAAGCCAGCGTAGACTTTGCCGCAAAATCTGGACGTAAAATTGCAGGGATGGTTATCACAAATCCCGATAACCCCACAGGCCAAACCATTACTATAGAAAAACAAGTTTCGCTTGGCAAATCCGCACTAAAAGCTGGGGTTGCCTTTGTGCTATATGATTGGATTTACCACCAAGTGACCGATGAAGAGCCGATGGATATCAACGCCTTCATGCGCGAATTTACACCCAAAGAACGTGAGCGGCTTATCGTTCTTGATGGTCTTACAAAGTCATTGGGCGGATCGAATTTACGGAGTGCACATCTCGTTGCTCCTGAGCGGGTTGCTAAATTCATCACTGCGCGGGCTTCGCATAATATCATCCCGCCATTTTATGGAACGGCGGTCGCTATGGCAGCCTATGAAATGGGCTATAAAGAAGCCTCCCGCTCTATTGTGGAGCCAACCAATGCCAGCCGAAAAGTTTTAGAAGCTTTTTTGAAAGAAAATGACTTTAAATATATTATTGGCAAAGGCTATTATGCCTTTATCCATGTTGGAGAATGGGTAAATTCTAAAGGGTGGGATAATACTGAAGCACTCAGCCAATATCTCGCCGAAGAGCATGGGGTCGCGACTGTACCAGGTGTTTATTTCTCTCAATTTGGTAGAGAATGGTTGCGTTTCTCGTATGCTACGCCACCAGAAAAAACACAAGGCGCGGCGGAGAGTTTGCTGGAGGGTTTGAGTTCGCTAAAATAAGAATGCCAGTTCCTGAGCGGAGGGCGATTGCGCTTGAGCCTGTAGACGAAGGACGGGATGCTCCAGAAGCCGCCCTTCGTCTGCGCTCTGCTCCGCTCAGGGGCTGGAAGGTTTTTCACGCATCATTTGTCACTTATCAAAGAAATGTTAATTAAACGGAAACAAGCCCAAATCAGACCCGTCTCTCTGTTCCGAGTGCAGGTGAGCGAATCGGCTCTTTATCCAAAAAAGGAAAAAAATATGTCTTATGATCCAATCCAATTTGCAAAAAAATATCAACTTGCCCTCGAAACAGCTCGGCAGGATTTTCCGAAACAAGGCACTTGCGGGCTTGAGGTAGAGTTATTTCTTTTAGATTCTGATTTGCGCCCCTTGTTAACGGTAGGATCAGGGCCTAGCAAACAATCTTTTGTCGATTATTTGCGTGAGAATAATATCCCTAAAAGTGTTTTATCAAAGACCGATTTAGAGGCTTTTCAATGGATGGTAGAGTGGGGAACAAACCCATATTATTCGGCACGGGGCGCAATTTATGAAGGGCGAATTTTGCAAGGTGTAGTTTTGAATGCCTTATATCAGGCGGGACAAACTCACAAAGAAAAACTGCATCTTTGGCACGGAAATTTGCCTTATGCAACAACCGTAAATTATGATTCTATCCCCGGTGGCTGGCATTTAGCAAAGCGGCGTTATATTGAAAAATGCGTAGATATGTACGGAGACACGCTCTCCACAGCGGGCAATCACACGAATATTTCTTTGCCAGAACCTTTGCTCATGTGGGATTTTATGCACCTGCCGGCTACAGAGCGAGAAGGTTTTTTACTCGATAATTATAAAAATGATGTCTACATAACTATTACGCGCATTTTGCGCGCTTTTGCGCCCCTTTTTGTGGCGACATCAGCAGCCTCGCCGTTTCAGGCAGGTGTGCGTGATGGAAAAGCAGTCGTTTTGATGACAGAGCATAACTCGCTTCGTAGCCAGACTTTCCCGAAACCTGCAAATATAGATATTCCTGATATTTATCGCTCGCACAGCGATTATATTCAAGCCTCTTACGATTTGGTACGGCACGGCGTGCGCTTTGGCAATAATAACTGGATCCCCGTACGCGCGCGTTCTCTTGAAGAACGCGTAGAAAGTTTGGTGGAAGTGACCAGTGAAGAGTTGGAGAGTTTATACTCGCGCGGGCTTTATGCCGCAGGCGAGGCACAGCCTCTAGATGATATGGCGCAGCAGATTGAGATTCAGAATATGCTCGCACGTGTGGATTTGCCGATGACACGCGTTGAAATCCGAACAGATGATGGCGGAAACCCCCTTGACCTTGAACTTGCGAATATGACCCTGAAGAATCTCCTGACAATGCGCATCTACGCAGACCCCGAATTTGCACGGGCATTCAGATATGATCGTGAAGATATTCGCATAGCGCGTCAAAATGAAGTGCTTGCAGCGCAAAATGGTTTAGAAGCTGAAATTTCTAATCCCTTTACGGGAAAACCCATTCAAATGCGCGACTTTTTGCGCTGGACACTTACCGAAATACGCCCTCTCGCCGAGGCTCTTGAGCAATGGGATGATTTACACCCACTAGTAGAAATGGTTGCAGGTGCGCCTAATACCGCCCAGCAACTGCGCCAAGAAGTTCGATCAAAAATTGGTGATATAGAAGAAATCCCCGCCGATGTCTTCAAAGAAGTTGTCGCTGGATTTGAAAAAACAATCTCTGATGAAATTGAAATTATTGCTTCTAGCGTTGGCCTATGGGGCGAAGATAAAGAAACGCTTGGCGATGTTCTCTATAAACTTCGTAGTCATGCCCATAAAGATACGGGGGCACCAATTCGCTTTAGCCCTCAGTCTGAAAACTTAATTAACACAGAATATCCCGACAAAACCAGTGAAATTGTAGACCTTGCCAGCCGATTAATTCGCATTCCCTCTGTCACGGCCAGCCCCGATGAACGTTTAGAAGAAGTGCATCGTGCAGGCGTATTTATTTATGATTATCTCCAAAGTCATGGCTTAACGGTGCGTTTTTTCGACCAAGAAAAATATCCATCTATGCTTATTTCTTTCCCTGATAACGAAAATGCGCCTGTTATGCTTAGTGGTCACTTTGATGTGGTCGAACCAGAGCCAGACGATAGCCAATTTAGACCAAAATTTGAAGGTGACTATCTTTGGGGGCGTGGTGCAGGTGATATGAAAACCGTCGTCGCAACCTATATGGTCTGGATGAAAGATATGCTCAAAAAAGGTGCGCCTTATCCGCCCATCAATCTTATGCTCATCGGTAACGAAGAAAATGGAGAAGGTGAAAAAATGGGCACGCCACATATTCTTGAATTGCTTAAAAAAGAAAGTGGTTATGAGCCTGAGCTATTTATTGCTGGAGAGCGTACAGATATAAGTGGGGAAAAACTTTTTGGTGAGATTTGCACAGAGAATCGTGGTGCTATGCGTTTTGATATTGTGGCACGTGGTCAACGAGGGCACACTGGCATCGCAAATGCCCATGCTGATCTCTCCGAGAGCCTTATCTTAGCGCGCACAAAAATTCAAGAACTTGGCGAAAAATATTTCACGCTTAGTAGCCCCGATGGCTGGAAAACCCAGCTTCGTTTTCCATTTATCCAAGTTGGCACGCCCGATGTCTACAATATCACCGCCGATTACGGGATTTTAGGTATAGAAATCCGGAGCATTCCCCAAGATGATTTGGCAGGATTGATTGACGACGTACGCGTATATTGCAAAGAAGTGGGATTAGAAATTCGCTTGGGTGCAATGGAAGGCGGAATCGCGTGTGACCCTGAGAATCCCTCCCTAAAAGAACTCATTGCGGCAGTTGAGCGTGTCTCTGGCGAAAAAGCCACCATCGGACGCAAATTGCCTGGCACCTCAGCACGTTTTGCCCCCAACGGGCAAGGCGTAATCTGGGGACAAAGCGGAGTTGGTCCTCATTCCAACGAAGAAAGGCATTATATACCTAGCATTAAACCTTATTATGAGATATTAGAGGTATTTGGCGATCTTCTTGCTAAGAAAAAATAGAGTTCTGTTGCGGAATCATTTAACCAAAAAGACTTCCGAAAATTTTCGGAAGTCTTTTTGGTTAGTTATCTCTTTTAGTCAATCTCAATACCTATATGATTGGCAACCCTTCTTTCATTACCCGGGATACCACCTTCAATGGGGGAATTAAGCACTTCAACTTCCCCGTTCTTTTCAAGCACCATTGTGGAGGAGCCACCTCCATCAAGGTTGATAGCATCATGAACGCCACCAAATTTGATAAGCATTTCTGCCAATTCTTTGAGCGTGCAACCTTCGCTATAGCCTGGCTGTCTGCCGTCTACAACAAGCATCACCATCCAGCGGCCATTTGAATTTGTGCCAATTGCAGTTCTTGGCTCTAGGGTGAAGTTATCTAAGCCTGCAACAGGATTTCCGTTTTCTACTAGTGTGCGGTCGCCAGAGATTGCGTTATAAATATTCCCTGAAGATTTATTATAGCTAATCTTATTATTTTTATTTATATATAGAATTGGGCGACTGGCATTCATTCGTTGTGAATAAATTGTGCCACGAGATGCGGCATAGCTGTTGGGGTCAAAAAGGTCGCGCCCTTCTGGGCATAAAAGAGTAGATTCGTTTGCAAATCGGTAGCCATCGCCATTGATAGCAAGTTGAAGCCCCTGTCGCCCCACAAATTCAGAAGTTGTATATGCGCAAATCAAGGACTTTGAATTATGTTTGGGAGGCGTGACTAAGAAATTTAGTTTTGCATAACGCAAATCGATAACAAAAACATGGACCATCATTTTGCGTGGCGTTTCTTTGAACTCACGAATATAGCGAACGCTTTTGTTGAAGTATTTCTGGTTTATGGGAGTTGATTGCGGATAGCGTGTCAGATGCTCTGCTGCGCACCAACCAATTAGGTCATCTTTTATAATTTTTTGCCATTCGCCATCTTCTGTTGCATCCTCTACCCAAAGAATATCATCTTGACTTACTGAGCCTAAAACATCTCCAGATATATTTGCTTCTTTGCGCACGCTTAATGAACTAGTTATAACTTGATGACGCCCTAAAAGGCTTTTTGGCGTAGATGGTCCTGGGGCAGGGCTTGGATTAGGATCAGCCTCATTAGGAGCGCTGGTTTTTACCAAATAAGAAGCATAAACCCAACCAACTAAATTTTTACTATTCTTTATCTTGAACCACGAGCTGTTCTCGTTTTCGTCAAGCTTTTCTACCTTTTCGTTTTCGAGTAGTTTTCCAATAATCTCAAAGGTGGTGCTATCGCCTTCGCGTACATTCAGTGCGTAAGCTGTTACGCGATACCACTCTTCTTCTGTTGGGGTGGGATCAGGCGTAGGCGTGTCCGGTTTTTCTTTGGCGAAGGTGAAATAGCTAGCGTCGCTCCAGCCCGTTAGATTCTCATCGTCTAAGAAAATTTTGGCCCAGCTCTCATCATCGTTAAATTCAAGAACTTTGACGACACGTCCTTTTTTAAGTTTTTCAACTACAGTAAAGTGTGAGCCAGGTCCTTCGCGAACATTTAGCCCTTCTGGGGGTACAACGGTGCCCCAATTTTTTTCTTGAACAGGGGTAGGGTCTGGGTTGGGGTTAGGATCTGGATCAGGATTGGGGTCGGGATCAAGGGCTACTTGCTTAATTAAGTACTGGGTAGATGCCCAGCCCTCTACGTCATTTTGACGCTTGATTTTAAGCCAATCGCCTTCGCTATTAGATTCTAAGCGTTCGACAATCTCATCTTGTGCCAAAGTGCCCACAGATTCAGAATCCGTGCTGGGTTCTTTGCGCAGACTTAAATCAACTTTATAGGTTACGGGCTGAGAAGGAGTAGGCTGTATATTAAAGCGATTGTTGAACTCCTCTTGTGTGCCGTTAAAATAATTCAAATCAATACCTAGAGATTCTACGCCGTAAGCAGGCCCATCGCCATGTTCAGTATATTGCCAAAAAGTCCATTCATCTTCTCTCCAGGGCGCAGGGACTAGCGGCTTGCTTGCTTTATAACGGGCAACCCAAAGTGGGTATTGGTGAAAATATTCTAGGCTATCAGCTTGCGTATTGGGGTCGGGTGCATTTTCTTTCCAATAATAATAATTTGTATATAGGACAATCTCTTTCTTGGGCATCAATTCTTTCAGATACTCTAAAAAGGCATACCATTTTTCCCAACCTCTATATTCTCCCTCGTACCTTTCTTCAAAATCAGCGAAGAGGGGTAACTCACCCTGATCGTTTCCTAGAACATCTCGCCAAAGCTTAGCTTGGTCTTTTGGCTTAGAGCGACTGTCGTAAAACCAATAAGAGCCGCGTGGAATACCTGCTTTTTTTGCATTCTCCCAATAGGTCCTGAAATCAGGGTCAAGCCAAGTGTTTTGGCCTGCACGAAGCACTACAAAGTCTGAAAGTGCCTTCATTTTATTAAAATCAACACTCTGAGGGGTTGAGTTATCGTCTTGATAAAAACTAATATCGGGTCCACTTGCTCGTGTCATTTTAGTCTCCTTGCGAATTAACTGTCTCTATGGCTTTCAAGTATAGCAACTTCTTAGTTCTCTTGCAAACAGTTGATTACTGAAATAATAATTTCTTCTGGCTCATCTTTGGTGACAGCCAAGATAGGGAAGTCTCCGATCGAATACAGGATGTGGAGATTTGTGCTGAGTTCCGCTTTTGTGCTAATCCCAATCGCACTTGTGTCTTGGGCAATTTCCCTGCGCATTTCTTGCATATTTTGGGCTTGGCGCGCCATAGTAGGCGGGATGCCAGTTCCTAGCGTGGTTTTGTCAAATATAATCTGAATCTCGTTATTTTTATCATAAACCCAGAGTTTTATTGGCGCATCTTCCCCGCCAATTTGTGACCAGTTGGTGATTTTACCTTTAAAAATATCAGCAACTTGGGTCTTGCTTAAAGTCTGGTTGGCATTTTGGTTATTGCCTATTACTACTAATTCTATATCACTGATTTTGTAGCCATTTTCGGCCGCGCCGATATGAAGGGCAATATCAGCTTCGTTGATATTGGAAGTGCGCGAAGCAAGCCCAAGTCGCGTCTCTTCCGCGCAACTGTATATTAGCGGCACTTGGCTTTCGGTGGCAGATGTTGAATAGAAGCTAAAAAGCAGGGGCTCCTTATCCAAATCTAAGGAAGAAGATTTTGGAGAGCAAGCGCTAACCAAAAAGAGAAGGAGGATGAAAATATAACGCATTTACCAATCTCGCAGAAGGGTGGCGGTAAGTTCAGCACGCGAGATAAAGCTGTCGAGGAGAAAATACTCATTTTCGGTGTGAAAATCTTCACCAATAGTGCCTAGACCATCCAAAACGGGGACATTTAGGTAGGCGACGAAATTAGCATCAGATGCACTACCTGATCCACCAGCACGAATTTTTATACCCTCGGCTTCAGCAAGTTTTTCAGCTTTTTTAAAGGTTTTTTCCAAAAGTTTGTTAAAAGGCATAGGAGGGCGATTAAGAATGCACCAAACAGAAATAAAGGCTTCTTTTTTGACCGATTTGAGTGAGCAGATAAAATTTTGAACACGTACATATTCTTTTAGATTGGTGAGACGTATATCGCCTTCTGCTTCTGCGTAGGCAGGGACAATATTGATTGCGCGCCCTCCATACATGGCACCGATATTGATGGTGGTGCCTTCTTCGTAATCAGTAAGTTGTTGAATTTTGACGATTTGATGCGAAAGTTCTTCGATGGCATTTAGCCCTTTTTTATGTGCGCCGCCTGAATGAGCGGCTTTTCCTTGTACCCTAATGGTGAACTTTCCGGTTCCTTTGCGCCAAGTATGCAATGTTCCTTCTAGATATTCACAGGGTTCAAAAACAAGGGTAAGAGCGTGTTTTTTTGCTTCGTCTTCTATAAGCGCACGAGATTCATAGCTGCCCATTTCTTCATCGGTGTTGAAGAGCATTGTAATTGGACGATTGGGCATTTCGTCTCTTTCTTTTAGCGCGGCAATTGCAGTGAGCATAATTACTAGGCCGCTCTTCATATCGAGGGCGCCAGGCCCAAATACTTTGCCATATTTTTCATAAAAGGGCTGCATTTCGATGGTGCCAAGGGGAAAAACAGTGTCAATATGCCCAATGAGCAAAATGCCATCTTCACCTTTTCCCCAGCGCGCTACGATATTATTGCCAAATTCTTTATGTGGGTGAATTTCAATTTCCGCGCCGAGTTTTTTGGCTTCTCGAATCATAAGTGCGCCCATCTGATCTACGGCTTCTTTGTCGTAGGTGGGCGATTCTGTTTCAACCATTTCTTTCAGCAATTGCAGCATAGCTGGTTTGCGTGCAGAGAAGTCCATATTCGAGAGTTCCTATCTTGAATAATACAAAACTATTATAGTCGCTTTATTCTCTTTTTGGATAAAGGTTAAATGCAGAACTTAGCGCGTGTTTCTATATTGGGGTTTTACCATTCTCGCAATAGAGCAGCAAGAAGTTGTGTTTTTTCTGCTAAAGATTTTGTAAAAATATACTCTCGTGAAGAATGTAGCCCTTCACCAACTGTGCCTAAACCGTCTAAAACAGGTATTCCCAGTGGAGCAATAAAGTTTGCATCCGATGCGCCGCCTGTGCCGCCTGCTTTGAGCTTTATGCCTTCTTTTTCCGCGATAGCCTGTGCTCTGGCAAACGTTGCTTTCATTATTTTATTGAAAGGCATAGGGGGGCGGTTAAGTTCCCCTTTAACCTCTAGGGATGTGCCATTCAGGACAGGTTTTAGCGAATTTATAGCATCTTCGATGCGTTCATATTCCCCTTCTTGCATTAAGCGCAAGTCTATGTTAATTTCAGCAAATTCGGGCACAACATTACTTGTTGTGCCCCCTCGAATAGCACCTACATTTAAGGTTGTTTCTTTTGCGTAGTCAGTTAGATTTTGAATGGTTAAAATCTGATGGGCTATTTCTTCGATTGCGTTTCTCCCCTCTGCGTGTGCGCCCCCTGCATGAGCGGCACGGCCATGTGCCTTGAGAGTGAAGTCGCCCGTCCCTTTGCGCCATGTTTTTATTGAGCCATCCACGAGCGCAGATTCTAATACTAAGACTAACTCTGATTTAATGGCTAACTCTTCAATTATTGCGCGTGATGTTTGGCTGCCCACTTCTTCGTCTGATGTGAAGAGCATAGAGATTGGGCGATTTGGCAAGGCGTCTGCTGCACGAAGTTTTTCTATGGCACTCAAGCCAATTACAAGTCCGCCCTTCATATCTAAAACGCCGGGTCCGTAGATTTTATCTTCTCGCTGATAAAAAGGCATTTTGTCCAATGTCCCCAGCGGGAAAACAGTATCCATATGTCCGAGTAATAAAATGCCTTTTTTCTGGGATTGTGGGCTGGGTGCTTGCCATTCAGCTAAGATGTGGTCCCCGCGCTTTTCTTGGGGGAAAAGTGTGATTGTTGCACCTAGTTTCTGGCTTACTTCCGCTAAAATCGCGCCTACTCGATCTACAGCTTTTTTATCATGAGTTGGCGATTCTGTTTCGACAAGTTTTTTGAGAAGGGAAATCATTTTTTTATTTTTCTTCTTCGTATTCAGCTTCGATAATTTCCTCAGGGGCTTCAAGTTTCTTTTGATTGTTTTTATCTTTTCCGCTACCTAGCATTTGCATTGTGCCCAATGCGCCGCCGAGCAAAGGTACTAATGCTGGTAGGGGGGTTGGGATGGCTGTGAGTACGCCAATTAACGTGCCCTTGCCAATTGCTGCACCCCAGTTATCGTTGAAGCTATGGCGTTGTATCAAGATGCTGGGGATTGTTAATGCGGCACCCACTGCCACAGAGAAAGGCAAAGTTAGCTCAAAAGTGAGCGTTTCGGCACCAAAGAGCATCATGTCTATTGCAAACATGCCAAAGCCTACAAGAGGGTGTAAGCCAAAAGATTGAGAGAGTTTTTTTAATGAGTCCATTATTTTCCTCGTAAATCTACAGTTTCTTTTCCTGACAATTTGTTCAAGATGCGCTCTGTAACAATTTCTAGTGCATCTGATTGGTGAACATAATCAAGGTTGTCGGTGCGAATAGTTAGCACAGGGCAGAGGTCAAAAGAGCCTAACCATTCCTCGTAAAAAGAGTCGAGCAAGGTGAGATACTCAGCCGTGATTCCCGTCTCCATATCTCTGGCGCGGTGCTGAATACGCTCCATTAATACGTCTACTGGGGCCTTGAGGTAGATTAGCAAATCGGGGCGCGGCAAGCTTTCTACGACCAAGCCAAAAAGACGCTTATAGGCTAGATAGTCTCTTTTTGTAAGATTGTCTAGATGGTGTAAAGCGCGTGCGAAAATATAAGCATCTTCATAAATGCTGCGATCAAGAATTGCAGAACGTGCGTCTCGGGCAACTTCAAGATATTGCTCTGCGCGATGCCCTAAAAAGAAGACTTGCAAATGAAAAGACCAAGCACGCATATCAGCATAAAAATTGGACAGATATGGGTTATCTGTAACCGATTCGAAGTCTGTGCGCCAGCCAAGGCGGTCGCCCATTCGTTCTGTTAGTGATGTTTTTCCTACGCCGATATTCCCGGCAACTACAACAAGGTGTTTGGTCATGTTTTTCTCCTTAGATTAATCTTACCTTATTCGTTGAAGATTAGTCTAGCGCATTCTTTTTTCAGTGTAATGACAATCTGTGGGATGCTTATGCGTAATGCTAGTTACTTAATAAGCTCTTGGCAATTTCTTCTGCTAGGCCAGCGTTATTTTCTTCCAGTAAAATCACCAATCCCAAGGGGGCGCCTTGCCAGTTTTTCGTTGTTCCAGCCAACAACCAAGTGATATTTTCTTTTTCATCTGCGACCAAAAAATGCCAATATGCTCCATTATCTGTTGTGAAATTCTTTAGAAAACTATCAGTTTCTGATTGCGTGAAAAGCTGAGTTTCTTCACCCAAAGCAGGCAAAATCACCCATTCGCTTTGAGGTGTGTTTACAGCTAATGCTAAACGAGGAGCAGGTGCGAGCCCTGCGTTGCTCAAAGCAGATGCAGCTATCGCCATTTCTATGGGACTGCCATCTTCTACGGGGATTCGGATGATGGTACGAATCTCTGAAGTTTTGAAAAATAAGGAAGTTTCTGTGATAGAGATTGGATATTGGCCCTGCGTGGCGCGATTTATCAGTGGAGAGTTTTCATCATTCAGGACGGTTTCGTCTAATTGATTTGCATCAAAGGTGGGATGGGAGGACATGACCAAAATTTCACCACTTTGAGCATTGATGAGGACGACCGCGCCCTTGTGCTTGCTTAGGCGTTGGTCAACATCTTCCTGGAGATCAATATCGATACTTAAACGTAAATCTAAACCTGAAGGAGGTTGTCCGTATAATAGTTGATTCCACCAAATTGTTGAAGTGGGATTGCCAGCTAAGCCTCGTAAATACTCATCAAGAGCAAATTCAATACCAGCTTGCCCATATATGCTATTCGTATAGCCAGTGACAGGGGAGAGATTTGGATAGAGATATTCTCGTGAGAGTTCTCCAGATGTACCTTTTGTGATAACGATGGGCTTATTATTTCTGTCCAAGATATTTCCGCGCGGAACATATAAATCTGCTAGGGTGCGACGAGGATTATCAGAACGGGTGAGTAGATCGGGGCCACGAAGAATTGCCCACCAACCATTGATGATGGCAGATAAGACTAATCCCAACATGAGGAGCGCACTCAATAGGTGATAGGGTTGAGGTTTGGGGAGAGGGGCAGCTTCTTCGTTTTCATTGCTGATTTTTAGTAGTAAAAGTAAAGCTATGAAAGAAGTTAGTAGTGAAGAGCCGCCGTAAGAGATAAAGGGGAGGGTTACGCCTGTAAGGGGCAATAAACGTAAATTTCCTCCGATAATGAGAAGGGACTGGATGCCAAGATACATGGTTAGTCCAGCAGCAAGGAGGCGAAGGTATCGACTAGGGGCACGGAGGGCTATTCTTAAGCCACGAGAGAGAAAAATGCCGAGGAGGGCAAACAAGCCTAAGGTTCCGGCAAGTCCCGTTTCTTCTGCTAATGATGTGAAAATAAAATCGGAGTGGGCAACAGGTACAAAGGCGGGCGACCCTATCCCAATTCCGCGCCCCCACAGACCACCATTTGCGATTGCCATGAGCGATTGAATGATTTGGTATCCGCGCCCACTTGGATCGCCCCAAGGAGAAATCCAGATGGAGAGACGGGTGTGAATGATATCTATAAAAAAGTAGCCAAAAAGGGCAACTGCGAGAAGTATGCTGGCATTGATGAATAAAACGCGCTTTCGGGCGATGGCTAGGTAAAGAATGCTGGCATAGAGCATGATGAAAATAGATGCCGCACCAAGATCACGTTGGACAAGGAGGAGGAGTAAAGCGATGCTTGCAAGAAAAAGGGTAGGGAGAATGAATGGAAAAATTTGCTGGTCTTGGATGGGCTTATTGGCAAGATAAGCAGAGAGATAAATAACAAGAAGTAGCTTGAGTGGCTCAGAGGGTTGTAGATAAACGCCACCAAACCCTAACCAGAGACGGGGTCCTATGCCTAGTGGGTTTGCACCAAAAATTAGAGTAAGAGATGTGAGAATTAGCCCGCTAATGAGAAGGATATATTTATAGCGTCTTAAGGTGGGAAGCAACTTATCCCATTTTGTGCCGATCATAAGAGCACCCATACTCACTGCAAGCCAGATGGTTTGTCGAATACCAAAGAGAGGAGTGAGTCTCCAGATGCTGAGAAGACCCCAGCCGCTGAGGAGGGCGGCAATGGTAAAAATATAAGGGTCCCTATCGGGGAGATTTTTATTCAGATATTTTTCTGTGATGGCAGTTAAAAATAACCACAAAAAGAACCCTGTCCAGTGGGCATAGATATAGTCCGCGTTCCAACTACGAGCGCGAACAGAGGGGGAGAGGGTTAAAATGATGCTATATAAAGCGAGGAAGATGGCGGAAAGCCAATGTAGGAGGCTAAAGTTAGGGAGTGAGAAGCTAAAGACTTTGTTTTGTTTTTTTTTATTTATCATAAGCAGGCTGGGTTTATAGATATTTATTTACCAATAAATCTAAACGACTTCGTGTTTCTGATGGAATAACGCGTGGTTGTGTGATGATTGCGTCAGAGAGTGCGTTTTCGCATCCACATTCTCGATGAGATGTATAGGAGCGCGCTAAATTTCGAATTGCTTCTTGTGCAACTTTCGTGTTTTTCATCAGGGTTTTTATGACCATCTCAACCGTTACGGGCTCTTCGCTGATATGCCAAACATCATAGTCGGTGACATGCGCCATTACCGCGTAGCAAATTTCTGCCTCACGTGCGAGGAAGGCTTCTGGGGCTGTGGTCATGCCAATAATGGACATATCCCAAGAACGAAAGACATTCGATTCGGCGCGCGTTGAGAAACGAGGCCCCTCAATGGTGATAAAGGTACCACCGTCGTGAACTTTTGCGCCAGTTTTTTGAACAGCTGCCAGAGTTTTCCCGGAGAATTCAGAACAAAATGGTTCTGCAACGCTAATATGGCTAACTAAGCCCTGTTCAAAAAAACTTCGTTTACGGTTTTTTGTCATATCAAAAAGTTGGTCAGGAATGACGATTTCCCCAGGGGCATAATCGTCTCTTAGGGAGCCACAAGCGTTTATACTCACAATTTTTTCGACACCAAGTGATTTTAAGGCGTAGATATTTGCGCGATAATTGACTTCGCTAGGATTTAAGTGATGCCCGATTCCGTGCCGTGCCAAAAAGGCGATAGGTTGCCCCTCTAAGGTGCCTACGACAATAGGCGCACTCGGGTCTCCGAAGGGGGTTGAAATGATGCGTTCCTCTGTGCCTTCAAGTCCAGGCATAGCGTATAGGCCAGAGCCACCGATAATTGCAAGTGATATAGTTTTGATCATTATATTTTCCTTCTTGAAGTCTACCTAAACTTTTTGTGTATTTGGGGAGAGATCGCCTATCGTAAGATGTATTTTTAGTGGAACTTTCCCACAATAAATCTCATCGTTGCTGATAACGATTGTGGGCGTTTTCACATCTTCATTATTTAGTGTTGTGCCGTTGGTAGAATTCAAATCCTCTAGCCACCATTGCCCGTGATGATAAATTAACTGAGCATGATGTGCAGAGACTGTGTCATTTTCGAGATAAATATCGCTATGTGGATCACGTCCGATATTAATTTCAGGAACTGTAAAATGTTTTATTTTCTTTTTTTCTTTGTGGTCTATATAAATTAGAGATAAAGGAGGCGTCTTTCGTGAAGCTAATAATTCACTTTCGGTTTTGAAACTTCTCCATAAAAACAAAAACGCCCAGCCTATAAAAAGATATAGGCTGAGAGTCATGCCGAAGCGTAAAGTCAGCAAAAAAGGACCGCTCATTATTATTTCTTATCGTTAAGACTGGCTGTGTCTCGAAGAATCGCTGTCTCACGTTCTGACGAAGCTTCTGACGAAGCTGAATTAATTTCAAATGGCGTTGTTATTGTTAAATCTGCTCGGTTAGGAGGATTGTCTTGCCCGTAAATTAGAGGAACGCCTGCCAAAGAAATCACATCACCGGGATAAAGCACAGACTGATGTGAGCGCTGGCTATTTACGTAAGTTCCACCTGTGGAGTTGAGGTCAAAGATGACATAGTGTCCGTCCACTGCCCGCAATTGTGCATGGTCTCGAGAGACACGAGGGTCGTCAATGGTTAGGGTGTTTTCCATACGCCGACCGATATTAATTACCGATTGAGCAAGTGGGAAAACCTTTGTCCCGTGAATAATAAGAAAAGCATTTAAGGGAACTTTTCCTGTATCGTCTTCTTTTTTTTGTGTATTCATACCTTTTGTATCCGCAATTTGGTCTACTCGTTGGGAAACGAGTATTTTGATTTCTTCAGTTCCAAGCTCAGGGTCTGTAGCAAGTGAAAATGAAAGTGTCTCTGAAAAAGCTAAGTCAGCTTCACTAGCCACATCTTTTATTGCTTTCTTTAAGTTGTTGATTATTGCTAAATCGTTTTTCCACTCTTCAATTAAGTTCGGGTGCGCCACAAGTGTGTAAATATGAGGCGCAAATTTACTTCCACCATTTTCAATGAGATTGCTGTGCATAGCCTTGGCCAATTGCTTTGCAATCTTGTTTTCTTTTCTTCTCGTCAGAAAATACTCAGGCAAACGCACCTCAATAAGCGCTTCTAAGCGTTCTTCGAGTTTGTCAAGCTTCATAAAACCTCACCCTTTTATTTTTTTCCTCTTATTATAGAATTGGATTGTCATTAATGCAAGCCTGAGATTTTTTTAAATACGACTGCGAATAAAATTTATCAAAAATATACCGCTTCATACGTGAACTAAACTTGCTAGGTCTTAATATGCAGCGGGCTGAAGAAATGGAGCGAGATGATTAATATACCGATGCGTCAGCTTTGGTCAGCAAAACTCCCCGATCTCTTGGAGAAATACGCAGCAAAGTGGAAGTTGGAGATTTTAACGCCCTTCGAAAACCTTTCTTATAATTATGCTGCACCTGCTCGCCGCGCAGACGGAACGCTGGTTGTGATAAAAGCGGGATTCCCGAAATGTGAACTTGATGCAGAAATCGCGGCATTAGGCCATTTTGGTGGTCAGAATATGGTGTGTATATACGAATGTGAGCTTGATGACGGTATCTTCCTCTTGGAAAAAATATCACCAGGCAAATCTCTGTGGAATTTGGATGACAAGCAATCCACAAATATTTTGCTCGACCTGATGCCGAAATTATGGCGACCCTATTGTGGCGAATATCCTTTCCCGACCATAGCAGATTGGGGACGGGGTTTTTCTCATCTTCGAGAAAGAAATGCCGGCGGGACTGGACGTTTAGATAAGAGATTAATTGATAGGGCAGAAAATATTTATACAGAATTAGTAATATCTAGCGAGAGTGCGGTCTTGCTACACGGAGATCTGCATCATGGCAATGTGCTTTTAGCAAAGGATAAGTCCTATTTGGCAATCGACCCTAAAGGCGTACTTGGTGAACCTTGTTATGAAGTCGGAGCTTTTTTACGTAATCCCATGCCTGAGTTATTGAAGAGAGAAAAACTACATACTTTGATGATGTGGCGCACGAAAGAAATTGTAGAGAAGCTGGGTTTTGAACAAGAGCGAGTAGTTGGCTGGGCTATGTCGCAAGCCGTTTTGGCCGCGATTTGGTGTGACGAAGATAGTCTGCCTTGTAGAGAGGGCTTTATGAGAATTGCTGAAGTTTTTGATAGTTTCTAGATTCTCTTATTACAATTTGGGCAAGTTGTCTCATTTCCTGCTACCACATAGCCACAGCTCAAGCAGGTTTTTGGCTGGGAATCTCCAAGGGGCGCGCCACAGGCAATGCAACTTGCCGCACCAACAGGATTAGCAGCTTCACAATATTCACAGCTGAGACGCTTCAGCTTCTCTGAGATTTCATGGGACGCGCCTGCCGCAAGAGCGGCTTTTGTGATTACATCCCAAACATCATCATCGAGTTGCAAATTTTCAATATCTTGGGCAATATCATCAAGACGATGCAATAAATTAAATGGATTACGAAATGCTGCCCAGGCACTTTGTCCTAGACTAGCAACAATACCTAAAGTGGCCTGCTTGCCAAGTTGCACCAAAACACCCTCTGTAGTCTTTTGAATATTGATTGTTAGCGCCGTATGTCCGCCTGAACGCGCAAAAGGGCGTGACGATATTTGCACAACCATCTTCTCGAGAGTTCCATTTGCCTGAGTGAACAAATTACTACGATTAAATGCAGTGCCCAAAGCACTGGCAAAGTCGGTAGGAGTTAAGTCTCCGTGAAAAATTCGTTTTTCCATGTTTTGGATTATAATCTGATTTCTTGAATATATGAGAAACTCTATAAGGAAGTTCTAAAGAATATGACTCGTTTCAGTATTAAAATATTAGTTTGGCTTCTGTTGGCATTTGGTATCTTCGGATTTGTTTTTGGTGCACCAGCACCAACAGAAGTGCAAGCTCAACAACCTACTGGTTCTGTTCCCACAGTGACTGGGACACCCTCTGGTGCGCGCATTACGGTTAACGCTGATCAAGATTTTGTCAATGTGCGTTCAGGCCCCAGTTCTTATTTTTACCCGCGCGTTGGCATTCTTCTAACAGGCCAATCTGCTGCAGCTCTGGGGCGTTCTCCTGGTGGCGATTGGATTATGATTGATTATGTTGGTGCGCCTGGAAATGTGGGATGGATTTACGCGCCTAATGTCTCTTTACTGGCTCAGAATTTTTTGCCCGTTGTTGAGGCTCCACCCACACCAACGCCTTTGGCAACGCCCACAATTGACCCAACCTTGGCAGCTGCTTTTATCGTACCTGAAACGCCTACGCGCCTACCTACTTTTACACCACCTGCCCCTTTATCAATCCCTGTTTTTTCTGATGACGTAGCCACAAGCTCCAGTCGCGTTCCAATGGGATTAGCAATTTTTGGCTTAGGTTTCATAGGCTTACTAGGAGCTTTGATTTCAGTAATACGCCGCTAAGCGTCAGAAGTGAAAAAGCATAATAAAACGAAAAAAAGAAAAAAAATGAAAGAAACTTAAAGCAAAAACCTGAGCTAGGCTCAGGTTTTTTTTGTTTTATTTAGTCTGGGTTTAGCAACCGCAACCGCCACCACCGTCGCCGCTACCACAAGAACTTGCTTCTTCCCCTTCATTATTTCCACACCCACAACCACCGCTTTGGGCGTTGGGGTTGCTGATAACAAAGCCGGTCCCTTTTTCTGGATCATTCACAAAATCTATGCTGGCACCTTGAACATGTTCGAGTGACTGATGGTCAACAATAATCTTGACACCTTCCATCTCAAGAGTGGTGTCTGTATCTTTTATATTATCGTCTAATGCCATGCCAAACTGTACGCCACTGCAACTGCTTCCAGCAACATAAATGCGTAGACCGTGTCCATCCATGCTTTTTTCATCAATGATATTTTGTACTGCTTCTGCGGCTTCGCTCGAAATACTAACTGCTTGTTTTTCTGCTTCTTTTAGCATAATTTACGCTCCTATTTTATATATTCGGACTAATGTTATCAGATTTGCTTTATGTTGTCAATTTTTTCTTACCAACGACAACCTTTTGCGGTATTCAATTCTGCCGATTTGCCAACTTCTTTATACATTGTCACATTAGAAAAGGGTTCTCCTAAAATTCCGTCATGGATAGCCCAAGAGCGGAGACGGATGCTCTCTTTTGTATCTGGATGTCGAAAGATAGATTTAGCATCTAGACTACGAGATACTTCCGTGTCCTGCGTGAATTCATCTTGAATCCGTGTCATTAGCTTTTTGCCAGTTTGATACTTAAAACCATAACGCTCGAAGATAATTGCATTATGGTAATAGAGCGGCTCAGCGAAGTACATATCGTGCCCAAGGTCGGTAATGAAGTTTTCGAAGGCTTTTGTGGCGGCAGAGAAGATGCTGAGTCCACTGCGTATTTGACCGGGTGTCAAGCCAGAGGCAAGTGCGCCCTGCTCCGCTGCGATATTACGCTGAGATGTTCCAAACTTGGTTGGCTGTCCATCGGGCATCACGTCCACATCGAAACGTGGCGCAGTGGGATCATTTAAGATATATAATAAAATATGAACTTGTCCATTCATCGTATCGGTAAGGTGCCCATAAAAAATGGGATCCTGAAATCCATATTTGTGATAAAGATATATCTCAACGCTTGTGCTACCAGGGCTGGCTTTGAGCTTCATCAGAGAACGCCCCTGAATATCGGTGAGATAGGGAGTGAGCTTGAAGCGTTCGAGCATCTCGCCAGGGATTATTCGCCGATAGATTTCTCGTTTTTCGTGTGTCGATAATTTGTTGATGCCACCAATTGTAGATGCGCTCATAAGTTATTCCCTAGTATCGCATTTCTCTTTTCATTTCTCGATCGCTTTGTTTTTTCTTGAGAGCGTGTCTTTTGTCGTGAAGTTTTTTGCCACGTGCGAGCGCAATTTCAATTTTTGCGCGTCCGCCTTTGAGGTAGACCTTGGTAGGAACGATGGTTAAGCCTTTTTTTTGAACTGCTCCTCTAAGCTTTTTGATTTCTTTTTTGTGTAGCAAAAGTTGACGCGCTCTGCGGGGTGCATGATTGAAGCGATTTGCTTCTGCATAGGGTGCAACATGAGCTTCCATAAGCCAGGCTTCATGTTCATCTACGCGGATATAGGCCTCTTTGATGCTGATATGCCCGGCACGAATCGATTTGATTTCAGAGCCTTTTAAGGAAATTCCAGCTTCAAAAACATCTTCTAAGAAGTATTCAAATTTTGCTCTTCTATTTGTTGAAACGACTTTGATTTTCATATTGAGATTGTAACATGGGAGGGATATTCGCTCAATTTTTCTTTGCTAATAAAATCTTTTTATGCGCTACGAATGCGAGTATAATCTTTTATATGCTAGGCTTTGCTTTCGGTGAAGCCTAAAGCTTTATGAGAAAAGGTATTGAAAATGAAAAATATAGCAGTCGCTTTGGGCGGCGGTGGCGCAAGAGGTAATGCCCATATAGGGGTCTTGCGTGTTTTAGAAGAAGAAGGTTATGTGGTTTCTGCAATTGCAGGGACAAGTTTTGGCGCTTTGGTTGCGGCCTTTTATGCTGTGGGGTATTCTCCAAATGAAATTGAAAATTTTTTTAGCAAGGTAGATCAGAATAAAATGTATGAGCTGGGCTTGCACGCTAACCCCAGCCTATTGGGATTGGGCAGGGTACGAAAATGGCTTGATAAAATGCTTGGTGATAAAACTTTTTCAGAAACACGTATTCCTTGTGCAATTACTGCGGCTGATTTAAGCTGTAATTGCGAAGTCACTTTGAATTCTGGGATGCTCAAAAATGCTATTTTGGCGAGTATTGCTATTCCGGGTATTTTCCCGCCTTATAAAATGGACGATCATCACCTTGTTGATGGTGGAATTTTAAATCCTGTTCCCGTGTCATTGGCGCGCGAACTTGCCCCTCGTTTGCCCGTAGTAGCAGTTGCGCTGACTGCGCCGCTTTCATCTACTTCAGCTTATTATTTGCCAACTTCGCTTTCGGCAATGATACCTAGCTCTATTGCACGGCGTATTACGCGGCTAAATGTCTCACAGGCAATGGATATTTTTCTGCACTCAATTGATATTAGTAATAGAACTATTACCGAGCTTAGGCTTGAAAAAGAACCGCCAGATATTCTCATTCGACCTGCTGTGGAGCAAATTGGCTTATTGGATCAAGTCGATATAGCCCATGTAGCAGGCTTAGGTGAGGATGCCACGAAAATACTTTTGCCTGCCATCAAAAAAGCGATGCGCCCACAAGGTTTTTTCGATATACTTATGACCCTGCTGCAAAAAGGATGAAAGTCACCCTCCTCAAGAATCACTTTCCTTAA
>JABGQV010000026.1 GCA_018648655.1 Anaerolineae bacterium
CGCTGGCAATATCGGGGAGGTAGGCATTATAGAAGACGATGGCTGCGCCAAAGGCAAGATTGGCGAGAACATATAATACGCCGCCTAGCCACCAAAGTGGTCCTGTGACGAAAAAGAGCAAAATAGTTGCGACTGCACCGATTGTAGCGAAAGTACGCATCATTTTCTTGCGCATATTAGAGTAATCAGCAATTGCCCCGAGAATTGGGAGGAATAACACTTGCATGAGAACTGATAAGGAAATCATATAAGGAAGGAAAGAGTCTGGTGCTATGGGAATGCCCAAGAATGAGACTGTTTCAGTTCCTGCGGCTTCTGCTGCACTACGAGCGAGAGCAGCAACGTAGGGAGCGAGAAAAACTGTTCCAACGGTGGTGCTAAAGGCGGAGTTCGCCCAATCGTACATTGCCCAACCAAAGATTTCACGTTTATCGTTTACTTGTGGTGTTTCTGATGACATTTTGCCTCCTGTGGCTATAAAAGTTCTTACATTAAAGTAACCCTACTTATAAATGTGAGTTGCGGGAATTGTGGTAAAATTTGCGATATATTTATGGGTAGTATTCTATCCGAAAAGTGGGGAAACTGAATTGGCAAATTGCTCAAAAAAATACTTGACTGAAAGAGAAAACATAACGTATAATCCAAGATTGCTTGTCCCGCATCCTTTTGTGGGGCGGTATTGGTTTAATTAGTTGTTTTTGTAAATAATCAGGAGAGACGAATGGCATCTTCATTGCCCAAAAAAAGTTACGCGCGGATTCCTGTCACGCTTGATCTTCCCAATCTTATCGAAGTTCAAATCGAATCGTTTAAACGTTTAAAAGAAGAGGGGATAGAAAGCCTCTTTCGAGAAATTTCCCCGATCGAATCTTATAACCAGAAAATGCAACTCTATTTCCCGAGTCAGAGTGACGAAGCAAAAGAGTGGGATTTAAAATATTGGTTTGAAGAACCTAAGTATAGTATTGCTGAATGTGTAGAGCGCGATTTAACCTATTCTAGCCCGCTTTATATTTCGGTTCTTTTAGCAGGAAAAGATGTTCCTGAGCCAATTAAGCAGGAAATTTTTATTGGCGATTTTCCAGAGATGACCAATAAAGGGACATTTGTTATCAATGGGACAGAGCGTGTCGTTGTTTCCCAGTTGATTCGTTCCCCAGGTGTTTATTTTGAAGCGGATGCGGATCGTGCAACAGGTCGTGCGCTTGCTAAAGCAAAGCTAATCCCTGATCGTGGGGCATGGATTGAATTTGAAACGCGTAAAAGTGATTATATGATTTTGAAGTTTAATCGTAAGCGCACAGTGCCAATCACCGTTTTCTTGCGCGCCTTAGCCGCAGTTGACGATGGTCGTCCAGATTCTCCGCTTAAAACAGGCTCAGATGAAGAAATCCTATCTCTCTTTGCTGATGTAGATACTAATACAGAGCGTATGTATATTGCATCCACGCTGAAGCAAGAACCAGAGTGGGATCCCAAGAGTAAATTGACTATTGCAGAAGCCGCATTGATTGAATTCTTCAAGAAAATGAGACCTGGCGATCCTGCAACACTTGAAAACGCACGTAATTTTGTAGAAGAACAACTCTTTGACCAACGTCATTATGACCTTGAAAGAGTTGGGCGTTATAAATTAAATCAGAAACTAAATCTCGATATCCCTATTGCGCATCGTAATATCACCAAAATGGATTTTGTCCGTTTGGTGCGACGTATGATTTTAATTAGTAATGGCATTGAGAAAAAAGACGATATTGATCATTTGGGCAATCGTCGTATCAAAACTGTTGGTGAGCTAATACAAAATAAGCTACGAATTGGCTTACGTCGTATGGAGCGCGTTATTAAAGAACGTATGTCCATCCGTGACCAAGACCAGCTTTCTCCAACATCTTTGGTTAATATTCGCCCAGTAGTCGCTTCATTACGAGAGTTTTTTGGATCGAGCCAGCTATCTCAGTTTATGGATCAGACCAACCCTCTCTCAGAGTTACGTCACAAGCGGACCCTTTCCGCGTTGGGACCTGGTGGGCTGCGCCGTGAACGTGCGGGCTTTGACGTGCGTGATGTTCACCATTCGCACTATGGACGCATTTGCCCGATCGAAACGCCTGAAGGTCCGAATATCGGTTTGATTGGTCGTTTAGCATCTTTTGCGCGCATTAATGAATACGGATTTATAGAAACACCTTATCGTAAGGTAATCAAATTCCTCGCAAGCGATGATCCTACACTTGAAGGACGTATATTGCGTGGCGATTTGCTGAACAAGAAAGAAGAAGTGCTTTTTGAAGATGGCATAGAAATTACAGCCGAGATTTTCAAAAAAATTAAAAAATTGAAGAAAGATATTGATATAGTGCCTTTTGTTTCACCAGAGATTATTGAATACCTTTCAGCAGATGATGAAGATCGATTTATCATTGGGCAAGCAAATGCACCTTTGAAAATAAATAATGAATTTGTCAGAACACGCGTTTCCTCACGTGATCATTCAGGCTTTTTGTTTGCTACTCCTGAGGGAGTAGATTATATGGATGTTGCTCCTCATCAAATTGTAGGTATTAGCGCAGCATTAATCCCCTTCTTAGATCATGATGATGCCAACCGTGCCTTGATGGGGGCAAATATGATGGCGCAAGCCGTTCCACTTTTGCGTCCAGAAATTCCTCTTGTTTCAACAGGAATGGAACGAAGTGCCGCATCTGATTCTGGGCAAGTTATTCGCGCTGTGCGTGAAGGTGAGATTTCTTCCGTCACAGGAAATAAAATCATCATTCGTGAGGCTGATGGCAAAAAACGCGAGTATCCTTTGATGAAATACCAACGTTCAAATCAAAGTACTTGTGTGGATCAACGCCCTGCTGTTAAAAAAGGACAAGTTGTCACCGAAGGTGATATTCTTGCAGATTCATCATCTACAGATGCTGGCGAATTGGCTCTTGGGCAAAATGCTGTAGTTGCCTTCCTCTCTTGGGAAGGTGGAAACTTCGAAGATGCTATTCTTGTTTCTGAACGAATGGTGCAAGATGATCGCTTTACCTCTGTCCATGTTGAAAAACATGAGCTAGAAGCCCGAGATACAAAATTGGGCGCAGAAGAAATTACGCGTGATATCCCCAATGTAGGTGACGATGCTCTAAAAGACCTTGACGAAAACGGTATTATTCGTATTGGCGCAGAAGTTGTTCCTAATGACATTTTGGTTGGAAAAATAACGCCTAAAGGCGAAAAAGAACTTACCCCAGAAGAACGTCTTTTGCGTGCAATCTTTGGTGAAAAATCTCGAGATGTAAAAGACACCTCTCTGCGGATGCCTCATGGTGCTCGTGGTAAAGTGGTAGATGTAAAAGTTTTTACGCGTGCAGAAAACTCCGACCTTAAAGCTGGTGTCGAAACCATGGTGCGTGTTTCAGTTGCGCAACGCCGTAAAATCACGGCTGGCGATAAAATGGCTGGGCGTCATGGAAATAAAGGTGTGGTTTCACGCATTGTCCCCGTTGCTGATATGCCTTTCCTTGAAGATGGCACACCTGTAGATATCATTCTGAACCCTCTTGGTGTTCCTGCTCGTATGAATATTGGACAAGTTCTTGAAGTTCATATGGGGTGGGCAGCAAAACGAATGGGTTATAGAGCCGTAGTCCCTGTTTTTGATGGTGCAACAGAATATGAAATCGAAGCCGAACTCGCTCGAGCTTGGCTTATAGACCAAGCTTGGGACGAAACAGAAAAAGTAGCATGGGATTGGTTGAGCGAACACGAATACGATCCTGAAATGATTGAAGACAATAATGAAGTGCGTCGGCTCTATCTTGAAGGTTGGCTTGGTGAGCGCGATTATGATATCTTCAAAATTGGAACAAATGAATCCTATGCACGCAGATCAACAGCTAATGAATGGCTGCGTGATCGTGGTTATGACCCTAAAGATATATTCTTACCTGATACTGTTGAAAACTATTATCGAACAAGTGATGAAGATAATAATGCGATCAATGCTTGTAAACGTCTGTGGCTTAAAACGCAAAACTATACACATGATATCTCTGATGCTAATTTAGCAAAGAAAGCGCAAGAGATTATGCTCAAGACAGGTATTCCGGTACCTACCTTAGGTAAACAGGTCTTGCGTGATGGGAAAACAGGAAAACGCTACGATCAACCTGTCACGGTTGGCGTAATGACCATTCTTAAATTGCATCACCTTGTTGAAGATAAAGTTCACGCTCGCTCAACAGGTCCTTACAGCCTTGTTACCCAACAACCCTTAGGCGGTAAAGCACAATTTGGTGGTCAGCGCTTCGGCGAGATGGAAGTTTGGGCTTTAGAAGCCTATGGAGCTGCTAATATCTTGCAAGAAATGTTGACGGTAAAATCTGATGATGTTCTTGGGCGTGTTAGTGCCTATGAATCTATTGTCAAAGGTGAGCCAATGGAAGACCCTGGTTTGCCTGCCTCTTTCCGTGTGTTGGTAAAAGAGCTGCAGAGCCTAGGTTTGTCTGTTGAGGCAATTGATGCTTCTGGTGATACGGTCAAGTTTGGGAAAGATGAAGCAAAAGCGCGTCCTCCTAAACTGGGGACGGGGCTGATGTCTATAAAACAACCTTTTGGAAGATAGGAAATATAAGCAATAAATTTATGTAGATAGATTAACTGCCTCGTGCGCGATTTAGGCCTGAGTGCCTTTGTTCCGCCTCAGGTGAAAATGGAAAAATGGACATAAAAAATAAGACACTAT
>JABGQV010000138.1 GCA_018648655.1 Anaerolineae bacterium
AGCTTGAATACGTCCTTAATTACGAAGGAATACTCCAGAACTGAACAGCCCTTCTATTCTCTTCACTTTTGGGGCTGTCTTTCTCGGTATTGGCGTTTGGCGCTTCAGATATGAGTAAAGAAAAACCAGCATAAATAATAAAACCTGAGAAGTCTTGGAGACTTCTCAGGTTTTTCTCTTAATATCTAATATGCCAACACATGACCCCTAGTATGACCTCTAGCACTTCAAAACATGACCATCACTCAACTATAGTATGGGCAGATAATAACAAAACCTGAGACATCAACCACATATAACTAAGTCTCAGAAAAAAAGGAGTAATAATTATGAAAAAAGGAAATTTAACTGGCGGAAGTATTCTAATTCTGCTCGGCGTATGGTTTTTAGCTGTACAGCTTATACCCCAACTCAATGCTTGGGCTCAAGGTCAATGGGCATTAATTATCATTGGCATTGGTGTGGCTTTTCTTCTAGCTAGTATTCTCAATAATATAGCTGGGCTTTCTATCCCCGCTTTCATTATCGGCGGAATTGGTGGGCTACTCTATTACCAAAACGTGACTGGTGATTGGGCAAGTTGGGCCTACGCATGGACATTCATTCCCGGCTTTGTAGGCTTCGGGTTACTCTTTTATAGTATCCAAGCCAGAGATAAAGATACACGCTCGGCAGGGTTTATCCTTCTTTTCATTAGCGTTGTTCTTTTCTTTGTTTTTGGCTCATTCTTGGGTGCAGATAAAGATATTACCCAATACTGGCCTGTTGTGCTTATTCTTTTGGGCATAAAGTCAATTTTCAAAAACAAAAAAAAGCAAATTACCGAAAAAGAAGAAACTGTAGAAAGCAAGCAAGTCATCGTTGAAGTAAAGGTAGAAGAAGAAACCAAAGGAGAAGAAAATGAAAACTAAATCACTTTTTTGGGGCAGCTTATTTATTGTGGCTGGCGCCCTATTGCTTCTTGATAATCTCGGCATTTTATATGTAAATGTCTGGAAATTGATCTGGCCCACTTTTATCATCGCTGCTGGCATTTGGACACTAATGGTTGCATCTAAAGGCACTTCTACTGAGGCTCTTGAAGTTGAGCATGTCTCAGTTCCACTTGAAGGCATTACGCAAGGGAAAATGACCCTGTCTTTCGGCGCAGGGCAAGTTCGGGTCAAGGGCGATGCAGATGAAGGTCAACTATATAACGGCTCTTTTGGCGGCGGTGTTGAATACAAATCTAAAAAAGATGGCGATTTCACAAAAATCACACTTATGCCAGACCCCACCGATTTTGTCCAAACAATGATGCCATGGATGTGGGGCGCACGAGAATGGAGTGTGAACTTGAGCGAAGAAGTAGTCTGGCAACTCCATTTTGAGATGGGCGCATCAGATACACGGGTTGATTTGACGGATTTGAAGGTAACAGATTTGGAAGTGGATACTGGCGCAAGCAATACAAAAATCATTTTGCCCGCCAACGCTGGGCAGACGCACGTGGATTTGAGCGGGGGTGCTGCCTCTATACTTTTCGAAATCCCCGAGGGTGTTGCTGCCCGAATTCAAGTAGATAGCGGGCTTGCGGCAATCAATATCGACCGTGAACGCTTCCCCCGTGTAGGCAATTTTTATAAATCTGAAAATTACGAAACCGCTGCAAATAAGGTAGATATTAATGCCGATTTTGGGGCTGGTTCACTGAGTATTCGATAATAATTTAGTGCGCGTCATTGCGAGGCAATAAAACTACCTCGCAATGACGTGCAAGATAAACAGGAAAAAAATCATGAAACGTTTTGATATGAGAATCGTCATCGGTGTTGTCCTTATCGCGGCGGGGAGCATGTACTTGCTCCAAAACTTAGGCATTTTTTACGGCGGCGTGAATTTATTAGGCGCTATCGCCGTTGGCAGCGCAGGTGTAGCTTCACTATATGTTTATGCCAATAATAAAGAGAATTGGTGGGCATTGATCCCTGGGACTACACTAATCGCCATTGCACTTAATATCCTAATAGAGACGATTTCTTATAGCTTAGGAAATATCCTCGGCGGCGGAATTGTTCTAGGCGGCATTGCGCTTAGCTTCTGGATGATTTACTTCACCCAACGCGGCTCTTTCTGGTGGGCAATTATTCCCGCTGGTGTACTTAGTTCTTTAGCCGTTGTCTCAATATCTGGTGAGCTTTTCCACACTGCAGACGGGATATTCTTGCTCGGCCTCGGCTTGACTTTCCTATTTATAGCAAAGCTCCCAGGCTACGAAGGACAGTTGAAATGGGCATATATTCCAGGATGGATTTTGATTGCAATTGGCGCAATTAGCTTACCTTTTATGGGAAACGCGCTCAATATCCTCTTCCCTCTTGCGCTAATTGGAGCGGGTGGGTATGTAATTTACAAAAACTTTAAAGAATAGCAACAGTTTTATCTAGAAAAAATCTAAGTAAAAACGGAGAAAAAAATGACTAAAACACTTTATCGTACTGAAAAAGACAAAATGATCGGCGGCGTTTGTGGCGGATTGGGAAAATATTTTGACATAGACCCCACGCTTATACGTCTCTTCTTTGCGCTGATTTTCTTTGGCTACGGCGCTGGTCTAATGATATATGGTCTCTTATGGATCGTTATGCCTAATGAAAGAATGTTAGAAGCACAGGATATCGTAGCCAAGGAAGAAACCGAAAGCAAAGAAGACGAAGATGATGCCATTGAACCAGACGAAATTATTGATGCCTAAAAGCTGAAATAATACTTATTAGAAAACTAAAAACCAGGAAGTAAAAAATGAAAACCCATTTATATCGTAGTGAATCAAATCGTATGCTGGGCGGCGTATGTGGCGGATTAGGAGATTATCTCGCTTTAGACCCCATATTTATTCGTCTCTTCTTTGTCTTACTCTTTTTCGGGCAGGGTTCAGGAATGCTTATCTATTTCATTCTATGGGTAATTATGCCTAATGAATCGAATATTCAAGAAGGTAAGGGCCTCGAAGACAATATTAAAGATAGTGCAAAGAATTTTGGCGAACGTGTTCAGACTATTGGACAAGAATTTGGAGAAGCAATGCGTAGCCCAAATCCGCAAGCAGGGATGATCGTGGGTATTGCCCTCGTCGCTTTAGGTGGCGTTCTCTTTATCGAAAAACTTGGCATCTATAGCCTAAGATGGATATCTCCAGATATTCTGTGGCCCGCTCTGCTCATAATTGGTGGCGTTGTAATTTTGCAACGACGTACACGAGCAATCAAATCGTAACGCGAAATTTATATCGCTTTTACTAAATCGAGCAAGAGAGCTCTTGCTCGACAATAACTAAACAGGAAATTTAAAATGGATAAAAACAATCGCTCATTCGGGAACTTACTCTTCCCCCTTATTCTTATTGCCGCAGGCATAGTATTTCTACTTCAAAATTTAGGATTACTGGCTGGCGATGTCTGGGACATGTTCTTTCGCCTATGGCCCATCCTCATCATCTTGCTCGGCTTCAACGACTTATTCCGTAATCGTGGTATTGTAGGACCTACCATCTCTATAGGCTTTGGCTCTGTTTTCCTCCTCAGCAATCTCGGCATTCTCAACTGGGGTGCGTGGATGACAATTATGCGTCTGTGGCCTATTCTTATTATTGCAATTGGACTCGAAATTTTCATTGGGCGTAAAAATATATGGCTCTCCACAATAGGCGTAGGATTCACACTCTTTCTCCTCGTAGCAGGATTGTGGTATACAGGTGGTGTACTCGGTGTAGACAGTGTCGTAAAAACTCCAGCTGGAATGCAAGTTACCAGTGAAAGAATTGAACAAGATTTAGATGACGCTAAATCTGCTTATGTGAATATCGAATCTTCTGTTGGAGAATTGGTTATAGATTCACTTTCTGATGACGATATTTTTATCGAAGGCGATATCTACTCAGTAGAGCAAGAGACTATCACCGAAAGCTATAAACTAAGTGGTGATAAAATCACTTATTATCTCGAGAGTGAATGGTATTCAGGAAGCAATATAAACTTCTCTGATATCAATAATAAAGAACGTCTCTCTTGGGAAATTAGCCTCACAGAAGAAATTCCCCTCTTCTTAGACCTTTCTCTCAGTGTCGGAGAATCTGACCTTGATTTGAGCAATCTCCAAATCAGTGAATTCAACCTCGATATGGGCGTAGGACAAACGACCATCACCCTGCCAAATGGTCAGTATCAAGCCCAAATCGATGGCGGTGTCGGTCAGACTATTGTCCACTTGCCAGACGAAGGTGAAATCGAATTAAATGTTGATGGTGGTGTAGGCGAAGTTCGCATCTATATCCCCGAAGATATGCCCGCTAAAATCTATGTTGATCGTGGCCTTGCGGGGCTTGATGTCCCTACCCTTTATAATAAAGATGGTGATATTTACACCTCGTCGAATTTTAGCGAAACGAAAGATCATATTATTCTCTATATTTCGCAAGGCATTGGCAATATCTCCATTCGTCAAGAATAAATAAAACCTAAGACTTCAGACCTAAGACATCAACTTAGGTCTGAAGTCCAAAACCTGAAATCTCATTATGAAAGAACTCACTAAAAATATTCCCTTCAGAAAAATCCATGCCACCGATGCTAGTGCGCTCGTCGCAACTTTAGCCCTATCTGCACCTAGTCTTTACGATTATTTTATTAACAGGTTCGAATATCGTTGGGTGGCATTGGGCTTATATTTTAGTATCTTTTTTT
>JABGQV010000105.1 GCA_018648655.1 Anaerolineae bacterium
TCTTTGGAGCAAAAGAATGAAAAATTGGCGCAACCACCTCGGTCTTATCGTCCCGCTACTCGTTGTAATTGGTCTAGCACTTTGGCCCATCTTCACCGATAGCGTATCCAACCGCGAAAACGCTTTCACCATCCTAAAAGCGATTGCCTTAGCATCGAGCCTCAATATCTTACTTGGCTATACAGGCTATGTTAGCTTTGGACATATCGTTTTCTACGGCTTTGGCGGCTATGTTGGTCTATATTTCCTCAATGAGCAAGGCTGGCCCATCTGGGCTTCTCTTATAATTGCAGGAATCTCCTCTGGCGTCTTAGCATATTTGTTGGGAAAAGCTATTTTGCGCCTACGCGGGGCTTATTTTGCTCTCGCAACTATCGGCGTCAACGAAGCGGTGAAGGCCTTTATCAATAATTTTGATCTCTTCGGCGGCCCAATCGGCATGACGCTCAACTTCAAAATTTACAAAGAATATGGCGGCGCAGCAGAAGCACTTAGCATGGCCTTTTATATTATGGCAGGCTTGGCTCTTGCTGCAATAATCGTCAGCTATCTCGTCCGCGTCTCTAAATTCGGGCTAGGGCTTCTCGCCATCCGTGAAAACGAAGATGCCGCAGAAGTAATGGGCGTAGTCGCTCCCGACGCAAAAACTTGGGCATATGTTCTCTCTGCCATAATCCCTGGCATGGTTGGGATGCTCTTTTTCTTCAAAAATGGGAATGTGGAACCTCACGGGGCTTTCCCGCTCCACGCCTCGATTGAACTTTTGGTCATGGTCATGCTAGGTGGACAAGGAACCGTTCTTGGTCCTATCTTGGGTGCCTTCGCCTATCAGGGCATGAGAGGTTATCTTGTTACCAGCGATTTCTTCAAAGACATACAACTTTCTGTCTCTGGCGTAATCCTGCTGATGATCGTTCTATTTATCCCGGCTGGAGCAGTCGGCTGGTTGCGCCATCGCTTTGCACCGCTACGGAGGGCATTACCATGACACCACTATTAAGCGTAAAAGGTGTAACCAAACGCTTCGGCGGTTTACAAGCACTCACTGACGTTACTTTTGACCTTCCAGAAGGGCAGATTATGGGATTAATTGGTCCCAATGGCGCAGGAAAAACTACCCTTTTCAACTGCATCAATGGTGTTTATTCCCCCGAAGTTGGGCGTGTTCTCTTTCAAGGAGAAGATGTTACCGGCAGCAAAACCTACAAGATGGCAAAACGCGGGCTCGCGCGCACGCACCAAATTGTTCAACCTCTCGAAGAACTAACTGTACGAGAAAACGTCATTGCAGGTGCCTGCTTCGGGCGCGAAAACCACAGCTTAGGCAGCGCATCCGAGATTGCAGATGAGGTAATGGAATTTGTTGGCCTCAGCGCAAGAATCGACCAACTGGCAGCAAGTTTAAATGTGGCACAAAAGAAACGTCTCGAAATGGCACGGGCATTAGCAGCACGCCCCTACCTCCTTCTGCTAGACGAAGTGCTTGCGGGTCTTAATCCAAGCGAAATTGCTGGTATGGTTGAGATTGTCAAGAAAATTCGCGATAAAGGCATTACTATCATTATGATTGAGCATGTAATGAAAGCCGTAATGAATGTCTCTGATCGCATGATTGTGCTAGATTACGGTCAGCAAATTGCGGAAGGCACGCCTGAAGAAATTGCGAATAACCCACAAGTGATTGAGGCGTATCTTGGCGACCCTGAATTAGCGAAAAAATTGATGGGAGAGAACTAAAATGGCGATTTTAGAAGCAAAAAATATTAGCTCAGGCTACGGAGAAGTACAAATTCTCTGGGGTGCCAGCCTCTCTCTCGAAGAAGGAAAATTAACCTCCCTCGTAGGAGCAAACGGCGTTGGCAAAACGACTCTGCTACGCACGGTTGTTGGTCTTAACAAGCCCTGGGAAGGCTCAATTTGGTTTGAAGGAAAAGATGTAAGCAAACTTTCAGCCCACGCAAAAGCCAGCTTAGGACTTGTACTTGTTCCCGAAGGCCGTCAGCTTTTTACAGACATGACTGTTTACGAAAATCTCGAAATGGGTGCAACAGCAAAACGCTCGCGCCCAAAAATGGCAGAGAATCTCGAAAAAGTCTACACTATGTTCCCACGTCTAAAAGAACGTAGTAGCCAAAAGTCTGGCACCTTGAGTGGCGGCGAGCAACAGATGCTTGCGGTAGCACGTGGTGTTATGGCTGAGCCAAAGGTGCTTATTATTGACGAACTCTCCCTTGGATTAGCGCCAGTATTAGTACTAGATTTGTTCGGGAGCCTTAAGATGCTCAAAGACGAAGGTATCACTATTCTTCTTGTCGAACAAAATGTGCAAATGGCTCTCGCGGTTAGCGACTATGGCTACGTTTTAGCTGAAGGCCGTAACGAAATAGAAGGTCCTGCACGCGAATTGATCAATAATAAAAAAATACGCTCTGCGTATTTAGGCATTTAGCAAGACGAATTTCCATCTGCACAAAAAAACAAGCAAAGAGCCAATCTTTATTATGATAATAAAGATTGGCTCTTTTTATTTTTCATCAAATGCATAATTTAGATAAAGCAACACCTTGCCCAATAAAGTTTTTTAGAATAAATCTTCTACTAACTCCATCGGCACCAAGGCTGCACCAACAATACCAGGCCCTGTATGCACGCCCAGAACTGGTGAAATGCGAATTTGCTCGAGCTTCTTGATATTCAATCCATTTTTCAAAGAATCACTCATCATTTCTGCCCCTTTTTCAAAACGCCCATGTAAAACTGTTGCCCATAAAGGAGCATCGCCATATAAATCTGAAATATGATTAACCATCGTCGCGACATTTTTCTTGATCGTTCGCCCCTTACCAACAGTAGTATATTTACCGTCAGCGTGATCTACGTGAATAATCGGCTTGATTTTCAATACAGAGCCAGCTAAAGCCTGAACTCTGCCAATTCGTCCACCGCGTGCCAAGTACTCAAGGGTTTCAAGCGTATAAATCACTTCTGTTTTCTCACGAATAGCATCTAGTCGCTCCTCAATTGCACTTAAACTCCACCCTGCCTGTGCAGCTTTTGCAGCAGCCAAAACCTGAAAACGCTGTCCGCCAGAGAGAGTCATGCTATCTATAGTTGAGACCAGCTTCTCCTTTAATTGAGCCGCACCATTTACAGCCGAATTCAACGTTCCGCTTAAACCAGAAGAGATATGAATTGAAAGAATTTGCTCTTTAGTTTCAGCAATCTTTCCATATAGCTCGGCAAAAAGACCACTAGAGGGTTGTGCCGTAGTCGGAATTTCGGGGCGCATAGCCTCAAGACGGTTGTAGAAATCATCAGGGGAAATATCTGTAGCATTCACCTCGCCTTCAGGAAATTGAATATAAAGCGGGGCTTCAACAATACCAAGCTCATCACGTTCTTTTGCAGAAAGATCTGCTGCGCAATCGGTTACGATTTTCATGTAGGAATTTCCTTTTTCTAAGTTGGGTTTGATAAAAGGGATTATACCTGATTCGCGCATTATTTCACTAAACTTATGTTCAGTCAATAAGCTGCCATTTACACAAGCGACGCTCCAACCAATCTACAGAAAAATAGAGACCCAAACCAAGCAAACTCATTGCAAGCACCCCAGCATACATAGCTGGATAATTAAGAAGGGTACTGGCGTTCAAGAAAATATAATAACCCAAGCCTTGCCGTGTAGCGAATGTCTCGGTAATATAAAGTACCGCAACCGCAGTTCCCACTGATTGCCGAAGAGCAGTTAATATTGCGGGCAAACTAGCGGGCAAATATACAAAGCGAAAGAGAGCGCGCCTCCCTGCACCAAGACTACGCACAGACTCAATAAGCTCAGTCGGTAAGGCTACTGCTTGGTCGCGCACCAATACCAAGATCTGAAAAAAGAGAATCATAAAGATAATGACTATCTTAGGGAAATCGCCCACACCGAAAAAAAGTAAGACGATAGGCACTAACACCACTTTAGGGATTGGGTATAGTAAATAAATAACAGGAGAAAAGAAACGATTTAAGCTTTTAGATTGCCCCAAAACCAAACCAGCAGGGGCCGCAAGCAAAATAGCAAGTAACATTCCCGCCAACGCGCGCCATAAACTGCTCAATGCATGCCCAAGCATTTTTCCAGAAAAAAGTTCTTCAAAAAAAACGGGCACCACCACCATAGGGGTGGGTAAAATACTCTTATCTATGATTGTGGCCGAAATTTGCCAAAAGACAAAAATGCCTAGTGCTGCAAGAGCTACTTCACGCTTTTTCATGCGTGCTCCATTTGCCGACGTAAATTTTGGCAAAGCTCAGTGTAGTCTCTACTATTTCTATAGCCCTCTTTCCCCGCAAAAGGATTATCAATAATCATCGGTTTTTTATTTGGGGGGTTACCCAAAAGTAAAATTTTTCTTCCCATAATCACAGCTTCTTCTATAGAATGCGTAACCATAATAAGCGTCAAATTCTCTTCGCTACAAAGCTCCAAAGTTAAATTTTGCAAATCGGCGCGGGTTAGCGCATCTAGAGAAGAGAAAGGCTCGTCCATCAATAAAAGGTCAGGATTAAGGGATAAAGTTCGAGCAATGGCCGTTCGCTGACGTTGTCCGCCAGAAAGCTGGGATGGATATTTAGAAGACAAGTTTTCTAAGCCCAAACGCTCGAGCCAGGCACTCAAGTTTCGGGTCACGTGTGTCTCGTGGCTTGGTGCGTGCACCCCATCTGCTCCGTAAAACGAGTGGATTCGCGCACCCAAGCCCACATTTTCTTCCACTGTAGCCCACGGCAATAAGCCATATTCTTGCAAAATCAATCCAGTTTCTGGGCGCGGACGCGTAATCATATCCCCATCTATCGCTAACTCACCCTCTTCTGGGAAACGTAGGCCAGCAAGGAGGTAAAGAAGCGTTGTTTTGCCACAGCCCGAAGGCCCCAGCAAAGCCCACCGCTCACCGCGCTGAACCTGCCATGTGAAATCCGTAAAAACAGGTGTATTTTTATAAGAAAAGTTAGTGTTTTTAAGTGTAATCATCATAAAAAAAGAGGCTGGAAATTTCCAGCCTCTTGATTGTATCGCAAGGGTGAGTTTAGTGCAAAAAGGATGTATTTACTGCATCACTATAAGGAATATCACCACTCAATAAGCCTTTTTCTTGAGCCCAAGAGAGCGTATCTAACCATTCAGCTTCGCTATAAATTCCATTTGGAAAAGGTGGCATAATATAAGTGTCAATTAAGACCCCTGGAATTAAATTATTCTCCAATAAAACATTTTCATACTCTTCTGGGTTTTCAGCGAGCAAGTTCACAGCGATATCGATTACCTCTACAAAAGCCCGAATGGCTTCTGGATTCTCTTCAATCATCTCTGTTGTAAAAACATAGACGCTTGCTCCATATTCTGGGCTTTGTGAATCATCTAAAATAATGGTAGCACCTTGTGCCACAGCTAAAGAAGCAAGTGGGTCAGGCAAAACAGCGGCTTGAATTTCTCCGGAGGCGAGCAATGCCATGCGTTCAGGAATTTTGGGGACAGCAATTGTTGCGATTTCATCGGCAGAGAAACCTTCTTTTTCAAGCAAACGATCAGCAATATATTCAATAATTGTCCCTTCTGAAATAGCAATTTCAACGCCTTTCAAATCAGCAGGGCTAGTAATGCCGCTATCTTTTGCTGCAAGAATAAAGAAATGACCTCTCTCTTCAGATGGTATTTGTCCATAACGAACAATTTGAATTTTGATCTCTTCTTTATCAAAAAAAGCAACCGAAAGCCCATCTGTTACCATACCATCTGCCTGACCAGATGCGATCATTTGGCTCAGTTCTGGGGCAGATGAGACGGGGATGAACTCAACATTCAAGCCAAATGCCTCAAAAAGTCCTTCGCTCTCAGCAACAAAAAGAGGAATTGTGTCAATAATTGGGAGGACTACAATTTTCAATGTTACAGGGTTTTCCTCTAAGCTACCTTCAGTGCTTTCTTCAACAACGACTTCTCCGGGAGCTTCCTCTGCAGTTTCGGAAACAGGTGATTGGACTAAGGCACAGGCGCCTAATACCAAACTAAGGGACAACACAAGGACAATCCCTAAAATAGTGTTTTTCTTCATTTTTTATACCTCTGTATTTTTATATTTTGCACAACACATATTGCACAATTATTTTTGATTAAATATTTCGATTTTTTCTTCAGGAACACCAATGCTTCTTAAGAGAAAAATTCTCAAAGCAGGAGCTGCACGATCAAGATCTGGACTACCACTATAGACCCAGCGCAAAATGACTTCGTTTAACGCCCCTATCCAAGCACGTGCGGTAACTTCAGCATCAATCTCAGGAATGCTACCATCCGCAATTGATGCTTCAATATTTTCTTGAATAATTTCTGCGAAACGATCATTGATTTCGCGCCGCTTGGTCTCAAAAGCTTCACCAAGTCCTACTGCCTGAACAAGGGCTATTTTTGCCAAAGCTTGATGTTGCTGAAAAGTTTGCATACAAATACTAATTGCCACATCTACACGTTTTAAAGCATGTTCTTCTTTCTCCATGGCTACGCGCAGACGCTTTTCAAGTAACGCAGCAAATTTATCAATCAGCGCAAAAAAAATATAATTTTTGCTCGGAAAATGATGATACACCCCGCCTTTCGATGTTTGAGATGCTTCTACAATTTCGTCCATGCGCGCATCATGAAAACCTTTTTCGGCGAAAACATCCGTCGCGGCATCAAGAATTTTAGAGCGTGTTTCGTCAGATAATTTAGTCATATTTTTTCCAGACCGACTGGTCGGTCTGCTCGGTGGCGAATAATACCACAAGTGGCAAACTGAAACAAGGTCATAGATTTCAAAAAAACTAGGCGCCTCACAAAAGCATCTATAAGGTAAAATCATCTCGCCAAAATTACTTAAACCAAAGGAGCAATCTCCCCCATGAAAATTATTGACTTGCGTTCAGATACAGTCACCCACCCCACCCCCGCCATGCGAGAAGCAATGGCGAAAGCCAAAGTTGGCGATGATGTTTACGGGGAAGACCCTACCGTTAATCAACTCCAAGAAATGGCAGCCGAAATGCTTGGTAAAGAAGCTGGCCTATTCGTTCCATCTGGCTCTATGGGCAATCTCATCTCTGTACTCGCACACTGCGGGCGCGGAGATGAAATTATTTTAGGGAATAAAGCACATATTTTCCTCTATGAAGCAGGCGGAATCTCAGCTCTCGGAGGCGTGCACTCGCATCAAATCCCTAACCAAGATGATGGCACCCTTTTACTCAGAGACATCGAAAATGCCATTCGCTGGGAGGATGCCCACGCCCCAGTCACCAAATTAATTGCCCTAGAAAACACCCAAAATAGCTGTGGAGGAGTAACACTTTCGCAAGATTATATTGACCAGGTCGGAGATTTAGCAAAAGAGCGCAAATTAGCCCTACATCTAGATGGCGCGCGTATCTTCAACGCCGTCGCAGCTTCAACATCTTCTGCTAAGGAACTTGTTGCCCCCTTCGATTCTATAACCTTTTGTCTGAGCAAGGGTCTTTCTGCCCCCGTTGGCTCTGTTCTTTGTGGCTCGAATGAATTCATTGCCAAAGCACACCGCCTACGAAAACAATTAGGCGGAGGCATGCGCCAAGCTGGAATTCTCGCTGCGGCCGGGATTATTGCACTTGATGAAATGGTAGAGCGATTAGGAGAAGATCACGCCCGGGCGCGCACTCTAGCTAAAGGGCTTGCGGGTGTTTCAGGCCTAACTCTTGATGAAGGAACTCCTCAAACAAATATGATTTTTATGAGTTTGGCGGAACATATCGAATATTCTGCTGACAAAGTAGCCGCTCATATGTACAGAGCGCGCGGCATTCAAATCAGCTTGACAGGCTCACGTAGCTTCCGATTGGTTTTGCATAATTGGGTCGACGATGATGACGTCAAAAGAGTCGTTGACGCCTTTGAAGAACTGCTTGGCTAAAAAAAAGCGAGAGATTTAATCTCTCGCTTTTTTTATTTATAGGAATTGTCGGGCTCATAATGTTGCCTTTTTTCTGAAGGCGCTCGAAAACGGCAACAGGATCATCTACAGTTCCTTTCTTGTTTTCTTCCTGGCTAAGAGATGCACTAGAAAGCAATCTATAAATCATATAGTGCAGTTTCATCACAGTATATAAAAAAACTATATTAAGAATAAATGAGAAGAAGAGAATCAGATTGTTTTTCTGAAAGGCAGCTGCACCATTTCCTTGAAGTAAATAATAAATATTATTCTAAGAAAACCATAAAAGAAAAAAACTATGGGGAAAACAAAGCCCCCAAAGACCTTATCTTCAGGAAGGCGAATTTCATCAAAAGGCAATAATCCTGAAGCCAAGAACATAGCAGACAAGACCACGGAAGGAATAAGAATACCAATCTCTCCTGTTCTGGCAAACAAGAAAGTCCATCCTAGCCAAGGAAGGATAAGAAGACTAGAGAATTTCTGATAAATTTCTTTATTGGGATACAAAAGAGATAAATATTTTAAAGACGCAGATATAAGAAAAATTACCCCTAAGAGTTTTTTTACGGCAAGAACTTCTTGATAGAAAGGTGTATTTTCAAATTTAAAAAAAGAACTGATAGAGATACTGTCCCTGAGGAAGATATGCCGCTTAGCAAATCACCTTGCAGATGGGGTGCAAGAAAAAAACTCTGCGCGCTGCCAGAAAGCAGGCTTGCAAATAAAAAATGATAAAAAAAACTACGGTGGTTTTTTTTCATCTGGGAGAGAAAAGTTTTTTAGTTCCTGTTTCTATTCAGAAAAGTGAAGAGAAGTGTGAGATTCTTTTTAGCTTCTTCTTGAGAAACCCCTCTTTTTCGAAGATAACGAAGTGCTCTATTGTATTTTTCTTCCTCTGAAGCCTGAGGGTTTTCACTGCTGTCCTCATAGAGCAACTTAAGAGCTTCTCTATACTCTGGTTTTTCAGCTAATGCTTTGATTTTCTGCGTTGTTGGATTTTGTACTCATGGGTTTTGCTTTTTTTTAGGCGTTGCTGTAGCCTTAATAATCATATACCCCACAAAAGCCAAGCCTAATGCAAAGTTAGTATAGGAGTCTGGTAAAGGAGCAAAAAGTATAATCCCGCCTACAGCTCCAAGGATTTTGCCAATAGTGTTGATTTCTTTACGCCCAATCTTGAATGAGCTCTTTTCTTGACCAGCATTCAAAAGTACAGGTTTTTTTGTGGGTTCAGCAAAAGCTGGACTTCCCTCAGCAAAAAGGGTGGGCTTTTCAATATCAAAAATATCTTCGACGCTTATTTTTCGTATAATAATCGCCCCAATAGCTAGGGTAAGAGTAAAACCAATAAAAACTATCAGAAGGGTGCTTTCATTCATTTGGGCTCCAAAGAAATTTACTCAAATAATTGCTTTATTATACCCCCTGCTCAAAAGAGTGCCTAAGTCGCGCGCAAAAAACATATCGCCAACTTAGGCACTCCTATTTTACTATTATTTCACACATACAAATTTCCGTTTACCAACTTGCAAAACACCAGGGTTTTGAAATTCAATCCGCACATCGTGCAACTTCTCGCCATCTAGCCGAATTGCATTTTGTTTTGCCATTCTATAGGCTTCTGATTTGCTCTCGACTAACTTTGTTGCAACTAATACATCTAAAAGTGTTTGGCCACTTTCTAGCTCGTATTCGGGCATATCATCTGGCACCGCTTTCTTTTGGAAGAGGGCTACAAAAGCATCTTCAGCAGGTTGAGAAGAGTCTTCTCCGTAGAAAATGCTGACGATTTCGCGGGCGAGAGACATCTTCACATCACGGGGATGTTTATTACCCGCACTAAGCTCACTCAAGAGCGTATCGATTTCAGACGGGGCAAATCGAGTCACAAGCCTATAATAGGATTCCATAGCAGAATCTGGAATAGACATCACTTTTCCGTACATATCTTCTGCGCCGGTATTGATGGGGACGATATTTCCTGTTGACTTCGACATCCGCTGAATACCATCAGTGCCGGGCAAGATGCCACAAATCACACCAACAAGGGGTTTTTGACCCATCGCTTCTTGAAGTTTACGCCCGCCCATCATGATATTGAAGAGTTGGTCGGTGCCGCCAATTTGCACGTCTGTTTCCATTGCAACAGCATCGTAACCTTGCATAAGAGGGTAAAAAGTTTCATGTAAGTAAATTGGCGTGCCCGATTCCATACGCTTTGCAAAGTTTTCACGCGCCAAAAATTGCTGAATAGTGAAGTTTTGCCCCAAACGAATCAGGTCAACTAGTGTTAGTTTTGAGAGCCATTCGCCATTATAGCGAACGATGGTTTTTTCTTTATCAAGCACACGAAAAGCCTGCTCAGAATAGGTTTCAGAGTTCGCCAAAATTGTCTCTTCGCTCAAAATCGGACGTGCTTTATTTTTATCCGAAGGGTCACCAACCAACGCGGTATAGCTACCGATCAAGAAGGTTACTTCGTGTCCTAAATTTTGAAATTGGCGCATTTTTCGCATTGAAATGGTGTGCCCTAAATGCAAATCGGTCGATGTTGGATCGTAACCACAATAAACACGTAAGGGCTTGCCCGTTTTTTCAGAAGCAATCAATCGCTGGCGCAGTTCTTTCTCCATTGATCCCTTCATTTTCTCATCACCGTATTCTGTGCCTTGCATCAAAAGTTCAACTTGTTGATCTATATTCATTTTTCTTCCTTCGAAAATATTTATTTATAAAAAAAATCGCATCACGCTTCAATATGCGAGATGCGAAAATCACAAAACGCAAAATTTACACACGGGAATAATAATAACTACCCTTTTCTTCTTTTTCTAAACGCAATTTGGTCTTTTTTAGGATTTCTTTTAGCACATCATCACCCTCTACAAATCCTAGCCGTCCTGTTACTTCTCCCTGATATTGGACTTCTCCGAGCGTACGAAATTCAAAATGAGATTCTTCGCCAATAAGTTGAACTGTTTTTCCCCATCGAGCGGGAATAACGTTAACGCTCTTGACCTCTTGCCAGTTCAGTGCCACTTGACGAATGCCGTTCTCAAACGCGATTCCGTTATCATCCAAACCCATCACCGTGCTGCGATCCATCCAGTTTCCAAAAGAAGTGCTAAGCGCAGCAAAAAACAAGAAGCCCCAAAAAACCCAAGCCACGGTGGGGATATTCCCCATAGCCCAAAACATAAAACCCAACGCAATAGAAACGACAAGGGCAAAAACCCATGCGTTCAATTCTCCACGTCGAGAAATCAGTTCGGGACGAAATTCTTTATTTAACATAAAAGCTATTATACAACAAAAGCCCCTAATCTTAGAGGCTTTTCTTAGAGAATTTAAAGTTTGGTAGCAGCCTCCTAGACTGCTTTATCTTTTCTTCTAAAATTCCAGTTCCATAAAATCTTCGGTAAGTTCAACCTCTCCATTAAAGTGTTTGCGCGCATCTTCGAGAAGATTTTCGTTCCAAAACTCTCCAGTAGGGTAATGAATAAGATAAAGCTTTTTAGCCTCAGCTTTTGTCGCACATTCAGCAGCCTGTTTAGATGAGGAGTGTCCCAAAAAATCACCCGATGCCTCGTGGATTAGCGCATCTACACCATGCGCAAGGCGTAAAACTTCATTGCAAGGTTCAGTATCGCAAGAATAAGCGGCCACCTTGCCGCTCTCTTTAAATTCAACACGTAAGCCAATCGTCGGAATCATGTGACAAACTTCTGATGCATAAATATCGAAGTCCATGCAGCTCAAGAGAGGAGAGTATTTTTGGGAGGGAATCCTGTTAAATGTCACAGAGAAAAAGTTCGGCCACATATCCCAAGCAAAAGCATCCATCAGGTTTTCTAAACGCGTCAATGCATGATCTAATCCATAAATATTCAAAGGGTTTTCGCGTCCACGTAACCACATATCCATCAATAATAGCGGGATCCCAGAAGCATGATCCGGATGAAAATGTGTCAGGACTAAGTCTGTAATATCATTAAAATTGACCCCAACATCCTTCAAGCGAAAAATAGGGTTGCGAGGGCTATCAACCAAAACTTTACGCGTTTTTCCGACAATGACCATATGCGCATTTTCATGGTCTTTATCTGCGATCGCATTTGATGATCCTAAGATAATGATTTTTGCCATATTCTTCTAATCCTATTGCGTAAAATACAATAAAATTTTTGGTGTAATATACACCTCTATCAGCGCGGAAATAAATAAAAGCGGCAGAACAATTCCTACGCCTATTTTCAGCCAATCTGAAATTGCGTGAATAAAAACTTCGCCCATTGTTCGCGAAGGATTAGGTGTCACCATCACTGCACCAAAATAGAGAACGCCCGCACTCCCGAAAACTATAGCTGGAATTTCAAAAATGCCATGAGGCAAAACACCTGCTAAAAATAAAGTTGTAGCTGGTAATCCAAATGCTTCAAGAACTGCAAAAAGCGCACCGAAAACACCAATATTAATCACAAATGCCAGCTCCCCTAAAATACCGAAAGAAAGTAATCCCAAGAGAAACATCACTAAAAGAGCTTGGACATTATGCGTAAAAATAAAGCCGAAGGTAATTTCTATCTCGTCCGATGGCAATCCTGCCGCTGCCTGAAATTCGTTGAGCGCATTCTTGATTTCTCCTTCAGAAAACGCTGCTCTTTCAATAATCTCAGCAGGCATTAAAGCAGATGTGATGTGATAAGCCCCGATGCTTCCGAGAATCGCTAGTGCGCTAAGAAGTATCAGGGGCATCTTCATCTTGCGCAAACTCCCGCGAACTTGGGCTTGATACCATTCAAGAGGCGTTTGTACTTCTCCCAAAAAAGATGTGCGAAAAGTGTGCCAAATCCATTTCAGGCTTATTGTATCTATCTCTCTACCCAAAAGATATTCACGCTGAAAATGAGCTATCCCTACTCTAATTAACAAAACTGCCATAACCATTATTGCAAAAATTGCCAGCCAAAGAAGGTGATCATTTCCCCAAAAAACCAAAACGCTCTCACCCTGAATAAGGATAGCAACGGGCATAACAATAAAAGATGCTAAAAGATTAGCCGCCCGCACTGAAGTAGATTGGGTAGAAATAGCAATCGCGCCACTGACCATCAAGAAAGCATGCGCTGCCGCAAGGACCAAAAGCTCTATCATCAGGTTTGTTGGAGGCAAAGCTAAATCTTGTTTTTTAACCATAAAGAGATAAAAAGCAATAGAAGAATAACTTGCCAAAAGCGGAAAAATCACACCCACTAAAAACTTTCCTAAATAAAGTTGCCAATCAAGAAAAGGCGTTCCTAATAAAGCTTCAATCGTACCGCGCTCTTTCTCACCAACAAAAGATTCTAGTGCCACCACAAGAGAAACGGTAACGGGGAAAAAGCCAATGATAAGAATAGAAAAAGGGACTAAGCGATCTAGAATTAGCTCTCCGCCGTATTGATGTGCAAAAGAAACAGCTCGCCCAGCAACAACATTCATCAAAGGTGGGAAGATAAAAGTTAGAATGAGTAAAGGAAAAAGAATGCGCCAATCTCGAAATTGATCCTTCAGTTCTCGTTGGGCCAACAACCAAACAGGCAAGAATTTCTCTTTCATTATTGCATCTCCCTGTTTACTTCTGTCATCGCCTTAAGATAGACTTCTTCAAGCGTGCGTGAGGTTTTTTCTAAGGTTAGGATAGGGGCATCTTCTTTAGAAAGCTCACTCAACAGGAAGGCATTATCCTTCGCAGGATTTTCCGTACGGAAGCGAAGCGTAGATGTAGTTTTTTCAAGAATTTCCATGCTTGCGGGTATTTTCAGCTTAGAGACATTATAGGGAGCAGAAAAACAAACTTCGTATTCTGCACTTCCTAAAACTTTATCCTTTAGAGCATCTAGGGTCCCCTTAAGGCGTATTTTTCCACGATAAATAATTGCGATTTCATCAGCGAGCATTTCAGCTTCAGCCAAGTTATGTGTGCATATTACGATAGCACGTTTCGATGAACGCAAACTTGCAATTTCATCACGAACCAAGCGCGCGCTTTCAGGATCCATTGCAGATGTCGGTTCATCTAAGAGTAGAACCGGAGGCTCATGAATAAGCGTGCGCGCCAAGGCTAGTTTTTGCTTCATGCCTTTTGAATATTTCCCGATTCGCTCTTTTGCGACTTCAGCAAGGCCAAAATATTCAAGGAGATAGTCACTGCGTTTTTTACGTAAATCGGCATCCAAACGGTAAATCTTACCGAAAAAGTCTAGGTATTCTACTGCTGTCATTCTCAGGTACAAACCATGTTGTTCAGTCAGCACGCCCACAGAAGAGCGTACCTGAGATGCTTCTTTTACGACATCATGCCCATTGACGCGCGCCCAACCCCGAGATGGCCGCAAGAGTCCAGTCAACATCCGAATTGTGGTTGTTTTTCCTGCTCCATTTTGCCCCAGCAAGGCTAAAATTTTTCCAGCTTTCACATCTAATTGAATATTATCGACCGCCCAAAAATCATTAAATTTTTTACCTAAATTTTCTGTTTGAATCATTGGTTCACCTATAATAAAAAAGATGCTGCGGTCACTCAAGCAGGATAGCGGCGGTGGTAGGGATGGTCAATAAGACAAGAGTCCTTCTTAGCGTGCCCTATTCTTTTTTATCACGATGCCGAAAAAAGAGCGTGAAAGACGCAAGTAAAATAACGATCGCCATTACAGTTTGGTTTGCATTTATGCCATTCAGCATGGAAGCGTCTAGACGCAGAAAATCGAGTAGAAAACGCCCTAAAGGGTAAATAATTAAATAGAGCAATAATATATCGCCTTTCTTGATTTTCTCCGGAAAACGACGTGGTATCCAAAGCAATAATGCCATATTGCCTAAATTCCATAGGGATTCGTAAAGAAAGAGAGGATGATAATAAGCCTGTTCCGCAAACCCACTCAGGCGATGTTGCACATCTATAAAAATCTTCCACGGGAGCGAGGTGGGTGCGCCATATAACTCTTGGTTTACAAAATTCCCCCAGCGCCCAATTGCCTGCGCTAAAGCAAGAGAAGGAGCGGCTATATCTGCCCACTGGAGGAATGAAAGTTTATTTTTGCGAGTGTAAATATATAGCGTCAGCAAACCACCAATAATAGCCCCTGGAATTCCCAAGCCGCCATTACGCGTATTGATTAAATCAAGAGGATGCGTAAGATAATATTCTGTTGTAAACCCTTGTGCTATAGAAGAAGGCGGGGGCGTAAAAACATGCCAAAGGCGCGCACCTATAATGCCTGCCACTAAAAGCCAGAGCATCATATCCCAGAGAATTTCAGGGTCTTGGCCACGCTTTTTAGCTTCTTTTTGAGCTAATAATACGCCAGCAAGTGCCCCCAGCATGAGAATAATGCCATAAAAACGAATTTCAAATGTGCCTATAAAAAAACTTTGAATCATTATTTCACCTATAAAAATACAAAGAAAAAATGAAAGCCCAAAACTATAGTTAAAAAGTTTAAGGCTTCATAGATCAGGGTATATACTTTTATTTAAAAATGCTTACGCGCTTGTCGTCGAACATAAAAAATTCGCTGAAGAGCTGTAAAATTTGCCATAATCGCAATTATCCACATAGCGGTTAGCGGGATATTGAAGATCAAAGAAGGCGCTAGAACAAGATAACGTTCTACGCGCGTTAGCGCGCCAATTTTCGCATCAAAATCTAGCGCTTCTGCGCGCGCACGTGTATAAGAAACAAGTATAGAGCCAGATGCAGAGGCAAATACCAACATCACAGCTAAGCTATTCCCCTCTTGCAGAAAATAATAGAGTAAGCCCGCGAAAATGGCCAATTCAGAGTAGCGATCAGTAACCGAATCTACAAAACCACCAAAATCAGTAGGCTCGCCGCGCAAACGTGCCATAGTGCCGTCTAAGGCATCTACAGGCCACATCACGAAAACAAGTATGCCGCCCCAAAAAATCTCTCCCCTTGCAAGGAAAACTGCGGCAACAATATTGCCAACTAACCCTAGCATAGTAATCGAATTGGGAGTTAACCCAATTTTGTTCAGAAAACCACCAATTGGATCAAGCACCCACTTAAAAAGACCACGCAAATGGTCCGTTAAAGAAACTCTCTTTTTTTCAGTATTTTTCACTAAAGGCTCCGTTTGTTTCAAGATTAGGCAATCATACTACAGTGTTGATGCAGGTCATAATATCTTCAAAACTTCTTGCTACCAACATCTATTATTCATCATCGGGCGCGATCAAAACGTCGCGTTCACGCCCGCCACCAAGCGCAGGGCCCACTACGCCCATATCTTCTAGAGAATCCAACAAACGTGCAGCGCGGGGATAACCAACCTTTAGGCGACGCTGAAGGAGGGATGCAGAGGCTCGTTGAGTCATTTTAACCAAATCAATTGCGTTGATCAGCAATTCTTCGTCCTCGTCTATATCCGATTCGCTGAGCATATTCTCCCAAGGTGGCTTTTCATTTTCATTTGGGCTTTCAGCTTTCCAATAGGCAATTACTTTTTCGATTTCCTTATCCGTAATCATTACACCTTGCAAACGAGATGGGAAGCCCGCCTCGGGGCTTAAGAAAAGCATGTCTCCGTTTCCGAGCAGGTTTTCAGCCCCAACGCTGTCCAGAACAACCCGCGAATCAACACCAGAGGTAACTGCAAAAGCGATTCTTGCTGGGAAATTGGCTTTTATTAGCCCCGTCACTACATCTGTGCTGGGACGCTGAGTTGCCATGATCAAGTGAATTCCTGTAGCGCGGGCCATCTGCGCTAAACGAATGAGATTATGCTCAGTTTGGTCTGGTGCATGCATCATCATATCTGCCATCTCATCAATCAACACAACAATACGCGGCATTGCAACCCCTGCCTTACGTCGCAAAACTTTACGGTTATAAGATTTAATATCGCGTGCGCTTTCCTTCTCAAGCATTTTATAACGTTGCTCCATTTCAAGCACCACCCAACGCAAAACACCTTGAATACGGTCAATATTTGTTTCTACTTTTCCATAAAGGTGCGGCAAACCATTAAAGCGAATCAGTTCAACCATCTTTGCATCTATCATCACAAGTCTCAAATCTTCTGGTGAATTATTCATCACCAAGGATGTTGCTATAGATGTAATACAAACCGATTTTCCTGACCCGGTTGAACCAGCGACAAGAAGATGAGGCATTTTTTCTAAATCTGCTACAACGGGATTCCCAGAAACATTTCGTCCCAAAGCAATAGCAAGAGGAGAGCGGGCTTTATCGAATGCCGCCGATTCTAAAATTGAGCGCAGGCGCACTACTTCTATACGCGCATTAGGAACTTCGATTCCCACAAAAGGGCGCCCTGGCACTGGGGCTTCTATTCGTAAACGTTCTGCTGAAAGCGCCAGAGATAAATCTTTCTGCAAAGAAGCAATTTGGGCAACACGCACTTTCATCAAATTTTCTTCTTCACTGCTGCCGCTCTTATCAATAAAGCCAGGCTGCACAGCAAATTGTGTGATTGCAGGGCCGACACGAAAACCAATTACCTTAGCCGGGATACTAAATTCGGCTAAAGTTTTCTCAATCAATCCTGCTGTTTGGTTGATAGTGCGTTCATCTAAGCGAGATTTCTTCTCTTCAAGTAATAAGTTTAGCGAAGGAAGACGCTCATCACGTGGACGTGGCTTAACGGGGCGTTCATCTTCTTTTTTAGGCATCGCTAGAGATTTACGAAAACCTGGCGGCAATTTTGTTTTAGGCGTCTTTCGTGCTTTTGTCTTTTCTTTTGGCTCATTCTCCTCAATAAATATCTCTTCGCTTGCCGTCTCTTCTACTTCACCGCCTATACGAAATAGCCATTTTTCAAAAGGTGTCCATAAATTAAAGCCACTCATCGTTGCGAAGATTGTTCCAAAGAAAAAAAGAAGAAAACTGCCTAAGGGCGTAATCAATTTGCTCAAAATCTGATCCAAACCCCACCCAAGGCGCCCGCCTCCATAACCGATCTCGATATTTTCTAAAGAACGCCCAGAGATAACAGTCAGCAAACCTAAGGCCAAGAAGGCAGCGGCCTCCAGCATGAAAATGCGCCCCCATGGAAGAGGCACATCAGAACGGTGTAACATCAAAAAGCCAATCATCGCCATCGATGCAACAGCAAGATAAGAACCCCATCCAAGCCATAATTTTAATTTCTCTACCCAGAGCGTAACTAAATTCCCTTGTGTAAATCCAAATAATGCTAACAATATAATTAAAGAAAAGGCAAGAAAAAACACGCCCCCTATATCATTGACAAAGCGCCCGAAATGCAAGTTGATTTTTGCAAGTCTATCGAGCACGTCTTTTTCATCTGGTGTTCTTTTCTTAGCCATGATTGCCCTCAAAATTCAACGTGAGACTCAGCCGTTGTTTTTCTGCCTCTATATGCAAAATTTGTACGTCCAGGGTTTCTCCTTTTCTTAGCAAGTGGCCTTTTGAGGGAGGAACTTCGGAACTATGTATTAAGCCTTCAACACCTTTTTCTAAACATGCAAAAGCACCAAAAGAGACGACTGATGTGATTTTTGCGGGGATGCTCTTTTTAATTTCATATTTTTCGTGGAGTTTTTCCCAGGGATTATCAACCAACCGTTTTAAGCTCAATGCAATTCGGCGCCGCTCTGGAGAAATATGTAGCACTTGTACCTTAAGTTTTTCGTGTATTTTTACAACTTCTCGTGGATCTTCTACACGCCCCCAAGAAAGCTCTGAGACATGAATAAGTCCTTCAACGCCACCTAGTTCAATAAAAACACCAAAATCAGTGATATTGCTTACTTCACCTTCAACACTGTCTCCACTCTTCAGTGAGGCAAAAAGTTCTTGGCAACTACCTTCACCTGCTTGTGCTGCACGCTCTGACAAAATTATTCGTCTCTTCTCAGGAACACATTCAATTATTTTCAACTTCAGGCTTTCACCATGATAAGCGATGAGGGTTTCTTCTCGTTTAGACGCATCATCTTCATTATCCCAACTATTCAGATGAGAATAAGGAACAAAGCCTTTTAGATTTTCCCCCTCAACCAAAAGTCCACCTTGGTTATGCTCAGTTACTTCTAAAAAAACTAGCCCGTCGCTATCAAAGAGGTGCTGAGCTTTTGCCCAATCAAAGGGAAATTTTTCTTTTTCGGGCCTCTCGGCTAGCGAACTTGGAGCTTCCGCAACATGGTCGTTTTCATCTGCCAATACGGAGGCCCACCAACTATCATCATTTTGTATTTCAGTAATTTCTTTCATAATCATTGCTCTTTTTCAGTGTCACTTTCAATTTCAAAAATTGTTTTTGCAACTGCTTCTACCGCGATGCGCTGCTTACGATAGAGATCCGCTTCTGACATCGCCAAGCGCGCGGCAACTTCGCGTACTTTATATCCTTCGATAAACTTCATTTCAAGGATATTGTATAGAATCCACTCTGTTGTAAAACGTCGTTTTCCTTCAGGGCGGATATTCTCTACTCCTGCACGCAAAATATCTCTTAAGGCATTAACGGCATTGCCCTCGTGCTCAGCAGTTTTTTGCTGAACAATTTCTAAATCCATCAAAGGGCTATCACTTAATTTTGGGCCACCCCAATAATGGCTGAGGGCATCTTTTACCCAACCCGCTCTCTCTACATGAGGCGTTGTCAACATGCTGGTTTTGCTATCGTAACGCTCTGCAGTACGCCAATTTCGTAAAATTTTAGCCTGTGGCTCTAAGCTTTCTAACGATTCAAAAACTTTTTGCTGTAATTGGCGATCTTCTAAAGCAAGGGCTGCGCGGTCAGCCAAAAGCCAAAGAGCTTCTCTCTGCTCATCTTTGATCGCATCGCTACCAGGTTGATTTGCCACCCCTAAAATGCCAAGCAAAGGCGGGACTTCGTCTCGATCCATTTCTTTTTTGCGCATGCGTAAGGGAAGTATCCAAAACTCTCCCCACACAAACTCTTGCCTAATCTGCCCTTCTGCAATTTCTGGTGCGCGCAAGACTTCAGGAAACTCTTCCTGCTGTAGCATATTTCTGCTTCCTGCCATAGCGACCAAGGCTAAATCTTTAGTATCGACAGCAGCAATAAAAGCAGATGATGCTTGCAAATGGTCTCGAACGGCAGCTAAAACAGCCTCGAGGAATTGTTTTAAATCACTGCTGGTAAGTAGTCGCTCTGCGATATTTTTCAGAAAAATCAACTCTTCACGGTCTCCACCAAAGAAAAGATTTCTCTCCCAGATTGGTGCAAGAATGGTGATGGTATGCTCAATTAGCAAAACGCTTACAACCATCATAAAAGGAACAAAGGCTGAATAGGCGCTCCCATCATATAACTCACCACCACGTCGCACGATAGTCATCAAGCCTAATGCAACAGAGGCAGTAACAGGGCCACGTAAAATCCACTTGAAAAGCCGCATTTTTACTAGGCGGTCGGGCCAAGAAACGCCAAAAAATGCAACGGCATAAGCCATAACTACAATCAAACCCCCAACAAGCAGGTTTATCAAGAGAGCTGAAGTCCAGAAGAAAAAGGGGTGTTGCGCCGCAAGAGAAGAGCCATACATCAGATAAGGGTATGACCCTAAGGCAGGAGCTGTTGCACCAGCCATTAGATAAACCATTCGACGACGTCCAGAACGGGTAAGCAGTTGCCTATAAGCGCGGATGAAATTTATTCCTGCCCAAACCATCACAGCAATATAAAAAAAAGTAAATACTTCTGTATACACCGTACGCTTTAAGTGAGGCGCTGGTTGACCTTGTGCAACAAAATCTCCTAGCAAAAAGCCAAAACCGAGGAGAAGCAAAAAAGCACCCGAGAGAAGATAGATAGCACGAATCGCCATTCTTCTACGCCCCCGAGAAGGTAAGCCTGCTGTTACCAATAATGCATCAGAAAGATGCAGATAGGCGGCAGGCAGGAAAACAATTCCGAACCACTGTATTTGCAATAAAAGTTCTAAGCCCCAATCAGGCACAGTTTTGTTTTGCATAGCCTCTGCAGTAAAAACAATAACAACACAAAGCATAATAACTGCAAAAGAGCGTGCCACACGATTGCGTAAATTAAATGTTAAAGCATAAAGAAATAACGAGAAAGCCGTAATCGCCACCCCTGCCGTTAAAATCTCGTTTAGTACACGTATCCCCGACAGTAAGTTGCTTGTCCAACCATTAAGCATGCACTAACTCCGCACCCACAAATAAGATATATCACACTTGTGGGCTTATTCTACTTCAAAAGTTTTCCGAAAAAAAGCGCGATATCTTGTGTAGCATAATAGTGGTCATTATAGCCACTAAACTCAAATCCTGTTTTTTTTGCGAGCTTTATCGCAGGATGATTTTTGGAAGACATCTCGATAAAAATCTGTCTGTTTTTTCGTTCTATAGCCCAATTTTCTATATAACGAATCAGCGCAGTCGCTACACCTTTTTGTCGCGCTTTAGTTGCCACAACAAGGTCGATAATCCAAAGGGATTCTGCCGTTTTTTGTTCTCTAAAACGAACATAGCCTACGGGAGTTCCTCCATCAAGTGCCAAGAGAGTATGGGCAGTGTTTTTCCACTCATCCGCTAAGGAGAGATAATCCCGTGGGTATTGCACTTGAATAGAGCGCGGTAAACGCACCTCCCGCAAGATGACGTTAATTTCACTTGCGTTTTTATCTATATCTAATTGCCAGACATAATCACTACTACATGAGTGGCTCATATTAACTATACGGACTATATCTGTGGACAGTGCTGCCCGAAACTTAATATCCATTTTTTTTGTTCTCTTCTTTTCTTCTATATTGCTTTAGGACTTACCAAAGACTTGGGTTTAAAATTTCTACTCAACTTGACCCGTAACGCGAACCTGAATAATGCAGGGAGGTAAGGATTCACCCGTATTATCAGCTACGATTAAGCGTAAAGCATAGTCTCCAGGTGTTAACTCGCTTGTGTCTATGCGCCCTAGAATATCATCTTGAATTACTGTTCGGCCTGCGTAGATGGTAGACCATTTTTCTACTCCCGTAGGGGATACTTCAAATTTGTAAAATCCAAATTTAGGAATGTCTACCGTGCCAACTAATTCAACAATTCCGCTCAGGGATTGTCCAGGGACCGGGGAGTTGACAATTATTTGGTCAGGAATACAACCATCACTATAATCTTCGGCTTGAGGCTCAGGACGTGCCGATAAGGTTGCTGCCATTTCGGCAGAAATGGTGCCCGTTGGGGTGATCAACAAATCCACTGTAGGGGTAGGAATAAAAGTTGAAGGCGGCATCGAAGGGATGATGAATGATGTAAAGATAAATGTCCCTAAAAAGAAAGCAAGCCAAAGCGCGTTCGCTCCGATGGCGCGGGCAAAACGTTTTCGAGAAACCTCACGCTCTAAACCAAAAATGGCACTATCCCATTCTCTCCATGTCCGCCAAAGCCAACGTCCAAGAAAAACTCCACCCAAAATCAAGATGAAGTAAATCATTCCTTCATAAGCGGAAAGAAAATTATAAAAAGCTACCATGAGTATCCTAAAAGGCCTTGATTAAGCGGAGCGCAAAACACCACGAATAATGGCTTCCATTTTAGGAACAATTTGCTTGCCTGCTTCAAGAACGTCTTCGTGACTGGCAACAAAGGAAAGTTCTGTATGCGCTTTATTGCTGATGCCAGAAAGCCCAAGAACGCGTATGCCACCATGTCTAGCCACAGAGACCTCAGTGACAGTAGACATACCAACGGTATCGGCACCAATCATTTTTAGAAAGCGAAGCTCTGCTGGGGTTTCAAAAGAGGGGCCGCTCAAACCCATATAGACACCTTCGTGAACAGGGATGTTTTTATCTTTAGCAATTTTTCGCGCCAATTCAAGCAGTTCGGGGTCATAGGCTTGGGTCATATCAGGGAAACGGGGGCCTAATTCATCAAGATTAGGACCATGTAGTGGACTATTACCAATTAGTCCTGGAAAATTGATATGGTCGGTAATAAGCATAACGTCTCCAGGCTGATGCTCATCTGCAATGCCGCCGGCGGCATTAGTAACGACCATAATTTCTACCCCCATACGTTGCATAACACGCACTGGTAATGTGACCTGCGACATTGTATAGCCTTCATAAAAATGGATGCGGCCTTGCATGACAAAAACATCTTGTCCCTCAAGTTGCCCAATAATAAGCTTGCCAGCATGTCCCTTGACTGTAGAAACAGGCCAATGTGGCAAATCGCCGAAGGGAATTGCTACAGCATTTTCAACGCTGTCAGCAAAGTGACTTAAGCCCGAGCCTAAAATCATGCCTACGCGTGGCTTTATATCTATCTTTGAACGGATTGCGCTAACAACTTCATCTATTTCTTGAATACTTATATTTTTCTGCATCATTACCTCTTTGTTTATATTTTCTAAGATGTTTTTGCACCGCTAAATTATATCAGAGAAAGGTTTTTAGATTCTTTTTAGCGTCATTTTAATATGTAATTTTTTTAAAAATTTCACCGAAGAATATTGCTGCGCCTAGCACCAAAACCAACCTGAATAAATCAATGATTGACAACCCCACTATTTCCCATTATAAGAAGCCATATGAATTTCAAAAAACTACTGTTGGGATTATGGACTTTATCTCTTTTGAGCGCGTGTAATTTTGCCCCGCCCGCTTCTCTGCTTGGGGCAACCGCAACCCCGAGCTCAACACCTGTTCCCAGCAACACCCCCTCTCCAACACCAACAATTACGCCATCACCAATACCAACGCTGATTCCTTTGGCACGCGTCCACCTTGGCGAAGGCGCACTCTTCAATGGAGATTTTGACCTCGCACGCATAGAGTTTCAAGCAGTTGTCAATACTTCTACAGATGATGAACAACGTGCTGCGGCACTTTGGGGGCTAATACGTGTCAGTTATGAAGATAATAATAACCATGAAGTGCTTGCCTATACGCAACAGCTTATTAACGAATATCCCAATTCTCCCTTTTTAGCTTATGCCTATTTTCTTTCAGGGCAGGCAAATAACAATATCAATCGTTTTGAAGCTGCCACAGAGTCTTACGCAGCTTATCTTTCTTTAAGGCCCGCCCTTTTAGAAAACTATGTTGAAGAAGTGCGCGGAGACATTTTTGTCCAAATCGGCGATCATATCAGCGCGCTCAACGCGTACCAAGCCGCTCTACTCGCACCAAGCCTCCATAACGAAATCAGGTTAGAGATCAAGATTGCCACATCCAAAGCAGCAATTGGCGATTTCGCTGGCGCGCTCGCAGATTACGAATCTATCACTAATCGCACCAATAACGACTTCATAAAAGCAGAAATGGATTATTTTGCGGGATTCGCCCACCTAATACTAGACGAAAAAGAAGAAGGATATGCGCGCTATCAGCATACACTTGAAAACTATCCACTGTCTTACTATTCTTATCTTGCCCTCGTCGAATTAATTAATGCAGGCGTTCCTGTAGATGACCTAAACCGTGGGTTAGCTGATTATGCCGCTAAGCAATATGATGTTGCTCTAGTTGCACTTGAACGTTATATCGCTGAAAATCCAGAAAATGATGGCACAGCATCATATTATCGTGCCAAAACCCTCTACGCGTTAGGACGATATGAAGACGAAGTTGCTGCATGGGGGAATTTTATCGAGAAATACCCCACCCACCCTCGCTGGGCAGATGCATGGTCTGAAAAATCCTATACTCAATGGAGTGACCTTAGAAATATTAACGCTGGCAAGCAAACGCTCCTCGATTTTGTATACGCTAATCCCGGGCATTCTGAAGCCGCTGCCTTTTTGATGAGTGCCGCGCGCCTAATGGAACGCAAAGAAAACCCCGAAGAAGCAATCATGCTTTGGTTGCGCCTTGCAGAAGAATACCCAGGCAGCAATTTGGCCTCGGATGCCCTCTTCTTAGCAGGTGTCACCACTTACAGGCTCAGTGACTATGCGCAAGCGCTAACGCTCTTTCAACGAGGTCTAATTTTCTCCACAGAAGCAGAAGCTCAAGCCAGGGCCTATTTATGGATCGGAAAAACACAGCAAAAATTAGGGGACACGGAGGCGATGCAGGATGTCTGGCAGCAGGCACAATCTGCCAACCCAACAGGATATTATTCTGAGCGCGCTCGCGATTTACTGGAAGGGAGCGAGCCTTTCGTGCCTCCAAGCATTTATTCACCTGAAATAGATGCAGCCAGTGAGCTTGCTGAGGCAATTTCCTGGCTGAGAATCACCTTTGACCTCCCAGCGAATACCGATCTCGAAGATTTAGGCCCTCTTCAAGACGATTTGCGCATTCAACGCGGACGCGAATTCTGGGAGTTAGGCCTATACAATGAAGCTCGTCTTGAATTTGAAAGCCTTCGCACCGATGTGAGCCAAAGCGCAGCCGATAGTTTTCGCCTAGCAAATTATATGCGTAATCTGGGCCTTTATCGTCCTGCTATTTTCGCCGCTCGCCAAGTTCTAGAATTGGCTGGCATGGAAAGCCACGCGGATTCTCTTCATGCACCTGCCTATTTCGACCATATCCGCTATGGAACTTATTATAGTGACTTAGTCGAACCAATAGCAACAGCAAATGATTTTCATCCCCTCTTTATCTATAGTGTAATGCGGCAAGAAAGTCTCTTCGAGGGCTTTGTCCTTTCAACAGCCGGAGCACGCGGCTTAATGCAAGTTATCCCCGCAACAGGTATAACTATTGCGAACCTACATGGCTACCCTGTTGCGTATATCGATAGCGATCTTTATCGCCCCATCATCAGTATAAAATTCGGAACATGGTATCTTGCATCTAATCGCACTCTATTTGATGGTGATATCTACGCCACCCTCGCCGCCTATAATGGTGGCCCCGGAAATGCCATTGAGTGGCAAGCACTTAGCAAAGGCGACCCCGATTTATTATTAGAAAGCATCCGCTTTTCAGAAACACGAGAATATATCAAATCGATTTACGAGACCTATGCTATCTACAAGTCCATTTATGGTGATACACGTTAAAAATTTCAAGACTTGAAAACAACAAAGCTCGAATGCCTTCTTTTTTGGCAGTCAATATTCCCCGTTTAACCGAAAAAGACCTGACAATCTAAAGTCAGGTCTTTCTTATTTTAATTAGTTTTTTATGCCATTTGCTCTTAAATTATTCTAGGTACGCACGCACCAACTTCGTTAGCGTTACTGCATCTAGACCTAAAACAGAAACTATTTTGTCACGCCCTACTTCCCCTGCAATAATGCAAATATTCGGTTTTGGGACACCCAACACATCTGCTAACAACTCGACAAGAGCCTCGTTATCCTGCCCTTCTTCAGGAGCGGCTGTGACGTGAACTTTTACCGTCCCATCTTGCGCAATCCCTGCGATAGTGCTCCGGCTTGCTTTGGGCGTTAGACGCACAGTTAGAGCCGATCCAACCTTTCCATCGTGCAAATTATATTTACGAGAAGCCATAAATCACCTCAATATATAAAGAAAGCTAATAAGTGCTGAAGACAAGATTTGTATCAAAATAATCAAAATCATTGGGCTTAAATCAAACATCCCAATCAGAGGCACCACACTGCGAATGGGCATAAGCATTGGCTGAACAACTTTATCAATGCTTTGTCGCACTTGATGATAAGGGGACATAAAATACGATAGCACAATAGAAATGATAACCAAAATAATTAAAGCTTGTGCCGTGATTTCAATAAATTTAATAAGTAATAAAATAACCATATAGTCTCCAAAAAAATTATAGAGGGCGTTGCCCAACAACTGCCTGCCCTACTCTAATAATTGTTGCTCCTTCTTCAACAGCAACTTGAAAATCACCGCTAGTTCCCATAGAAAGTTCTTCCCAACTGCTTTGACGGTGTTTTTCTGATAAATAATCTCGCAATCGCCGTAAACGACGAAAATATGGACGAGCGAGTTCGGCATCTTGAAAAAAGGGAGGCATAGTCATCAACCCTCGCACTTCAAGACTCTCTAAGGAAAGTATTTCCTCAATATCTGGAAGAAAGTCTTCCCAGCGAGCTTCATCAGAAGCATCCCAACCATGCTTGCTTTCTTCGCCGCCAATATTGAACTCCAACAAGAACGGGAGCTTTCGTCCAGCTGCTTTAGAAAAACGGTCAAGACGGCGAGCCGTTTTTAAACGATCGAGAGAATGCAAAAGAGCAAAATTTTCAGCCACTAAACGTGCTTTACGGCTTTGTACGTGGCCAATCATATGCCATTCTACCCCTTTTTTCGCCTCTATTGATTGCATCTTTCTTACAGCTTCTTCGGGGTAATTTTCCCCTAGCATTTTCACCCCTGCGGCTATTGCAGCTTCAATTACAGAAAGGGGCTGCCTCTTCGTTACAACTAACAACTTAATAGATGCGGGGTCGCGGCCTACTACAAGAGCAGAATCTCTTACTTGGGATTGAATTTTCTTATAGCGAGCACGAATAGATTCGGTGAGGGCTTTATTTATCATCTTTTATCTCTTAGGAGGCTTCTCTCTACCCTTTTAAGGCAATTAATGCCCCAAAACGTCCTGTTTTACCATTTTCAGCACGATGCGAATACCAGTCTTCAAGATGACAGGCTGTGCAAAGATTAGCTATTTCAATTTGAGTAACGCCTACCTGCTTTAGCTGGAGTTCATTGGCTTTCCGCATATCGAAATGTCTACGTTTGTCATATTTTGGGAGGAGAAATTCAGATTCCTTACCAAAACTCTCACGAACTTGTGCTATAACGTCATCCCCTACTTCATAATGGTCCACCCCAATGGAAGGACCGATTGCTGCCTGAATATTCTCTGGTTTTGAACCGTAATGCTCGCGCATGGCGTTGATCGCGGCGATTGCAACACCTTTTACTGTGCCTTGCCAACCTGCATGGGCTATTCCGACAATTCCGCGTGTTTCGTCAGAGAAGAGCAGAGGGGTACAGTCGGCAAAACGCATATAAAGGGTGATTTCTGGGTTGTCGGTGAAAATCAAATCTCCCTTATCTTCATGAGAATCGGCAGAACGTGGTTCACTGACAAAAATTGCTCGGGTTCCGTGAACCTGCCAAAGGTCAAAAAGAGATTCCGGTTTTCGTCCCAACGCATCAAATGCACGGATCCGATTCTCACGCACATTAGCAGGAGAATCCCCTACAGATCCACCTGTATTTAAAGAGTCCCAAGGTGCTGGGCTAATACCACCCTGACGAGTGAAAACAGCGTGGATTATAGAACTGGGGAAATTTTCAAATTGGAAGTAGCGAACTCCCTGATTGCTAAAAAATGGCATATTTATTTTTGAGCCTGAATAATAGCATTCTTTTTGATATAAATCTGACGAGTCTCACGCATGCTTTCTTCAATATAGGGGAAACCAAACCAAGCAGTAGTGAAGCCGAAGAGAAAACCCGTAAATACACGCAAAAAAGGTGTGCTCTCTCTATAAGGAAGGATTTTGGCAAAAAAGCTAAACTGAAACTGACTAATAATTTGAGAAAAACCATCTAAACCGATAAAGCCTAGGCCAAAGAAAATCCAAATTGCCCAGTGTAAAGGCGGTATACGATGCCCTGTTGCCCAGAAAATAAGCGCAAAAAGAAGCATTGCTCCGTAAATTGCTATATCTCTTTCGCAGAGTGCTGTTTTATAACCCACTTCTTCATCCCCAATATAACTGCGAGCTTCCCAACGAGTGGGGCTAGATGGATCACCAAGATTAAGGATGCCCGTTGCGCTCTCGAAGTCAATCAGATTTGTACCTGGGCCTGCTATACCAGTTTCAACAAGAGGGTAATAGGGCTGCTCTCCAAAAAGGAAGAAGGAGCGAAAGCCAAACTGATGGCACAGTGGGCTATAGATTTTATAAATTATTTTTGCTGGAGCAGTTACCTTAGCTTTCATCAAAACGGGCGCAAGGACAGGAAGGCCAGCATAGAAAAATAATATTAAGCTAAAAACAAGCATATAACGACTAGAAAACCAAAGTGAAAATTTATCGGCACCAGTCATTTTTCGTCCATGCTGAGCACGCTTTTTATACAAATCGTCACCGACCTTTAGGAGTTGGTCTTGACGATCAATGGCAGCACCAATAGTCATTACCAAGTCTTGGCGTGAAATAGGAGCATGGAGAATATAGGGACCTACTTCAATAACAGGGATTGTCTCGCCATAGGACGCGATGAGGGCCGGGTCACTATCTATATCTATTTCTACAAGTTGGTGAGGATGTGTTTCTTCTAAAGTTCTTAGCTCTGCTTTTATTTCATCACAGAGATGACAATTTTTACGTGTATAAAAAGTGACATTGACCATTTATTGAATTCCTATAAGGGCTAAGTTTGCCTTTAATTCTTCTGAAGATAATTCACCTAAAATAAGAGATTGAATAACCCCATCTTTGTCTATAAAAATACTAGTAGGAAACCCTGTAATAATGTAATCCTGAGAGACCTTTTCATCTTCATCAAGAAGGATCATAAAAGTGAGATGTTCTGCGGCTACATAGTTTTCAACTTTAGCACGTCTGTCCCCCACATTGATGCCGACAATAAGCAATTCTTCATACTCTTGAGATGCCGCTTCAAGAAGGGGCATCTCTTCTTCGCAAGGGTAACACCACGATGCCCAAAAATTGAGCAAGATGGCTTTTCCGCGTAGCTCTTCAAGCCGAATATCCTGCCCATTTAACGAGGGCAGGATAAAATCAGGAGCGTCCTTTCCTGCCCCCAGAGAAGATTCTGAACTAGAAAGAGCCTTCTCGCTAACCAAAGAAACGATAAAAAACGCCACGCCAACGCAAAGGCAAAGCGTTAAACTAAGCCCTATCAATATCCCTGCCACAGTGCGGTTAGAGTTGCTCATCAAATATTTTTAGAGGCCAAAATCTACAAAAGTACCGTAGCGAGCGAGGAGCTCAAAAGTGCCTGAAAAGAGCATAATCCCTACAATAACTAGAATAATACCCATTGCGATCTCAACATAATGCATGGCTTTGCCATATTTGCGCAGCGTTGCACCAACCCAGCCTATACCTAGCGCTGCGATAAGGAATGGAATTGCCAAACCAGCGGAATAAGCGGTAAGCAAACTGGCACCCTGCCCAACATTTCCACCATTAATAGCTAAAGTTAAAATTGCGCCCAATACAGGTCCAACACAGGGTGACCAGCCCGCGGAAAAGAAAACGCCCAATAGTGCTGAGGAAAGATAGCCATATTTTGGATCTGGTAATTCTTGCACACGGGTATCGTATTCAAGGAAGGGGATACGATAAACGCCAATCATGTGTAAGCCAAAAATGACAACCACAATACCGCCAATTTTTGCCAGCCAAGTACGGATATCGTAAAGAGCACCGCCAAAAGCAGACGCAGCCACGCCCAAAAGGATGAAAACAACACTAAAGCCAAGCACAAAAGCTAGCCCATGCGTAAAGGTGACTAATTTATTGTTTTTACCACCTTCACCTCCTGCTGCACGCCCGCTGAGATAGCCCACATAGGCAGGAACAAGCGAAAAAACGCAGGGGGAAAGAAAAGAAGCCAAGCCAGCAAGAAAGGCCAAGCCGAGTGTGATATTACTTAAATCCATAAGAAAGCCTCATAATTTATTCTATTAAAAACTACGCTTGACAACATCAACAACTGTCCCGTGATCGGGCCAGCTCAGGCTTACCTCTTCGTTATCCAAAGAGACATAAGGCGTTGTCCAACGGAAAATCCATTTTGCATCTTCAGCACAAACATTTACACAACCATGTGAACGGCGCGTGCCAAAATCGTTATGCCAAAAAGCTGCATGAATGGCAATACCATTGCCATTCATAAAGTAGGTCCATGCTACAGCAGGGGTATCATAACCAGACCTGCCCTCTGCTGAAGAACCACTCATAGGGACAGATAATAGTTTTCGGTGCGGATTATACCCTCCAGGAGGCGTGAAATAGCTTTCGCTATCATAACCTGTGGAAACTCGACAGAAAAAGACTTCTTCTTCTCCTTCATAGCACGAAAGAGTCTGATAGGTCGTATTTACGACAATACGTTTTAGTACAGGGTCCACATCCGGATGAATTGGTGCAATATCTTCGGGAGTGATGGGATATAAACCCGTTGCATCTACCCAAAAAGCATCACCGTAGCCATATTTTTCATTAAATCTATATAGCACCTGCCCAGATTCTGCTGTTGTTATTTGATCTATCCATATAATTTGACCGTAATATAAGCGTGGTATAAAACCATGCGCAACACTATCTTTATACCAGCCAGCACGAGCGGGGGGATTTGCGATAATTAAATCAACATAGGGAACGGTAACTTCTGCCCAAAATCCAGTTTTTCCTTCTGGGATTGCCGCCAGAGGGATATTTGGGAAATTGCGCACAGGTTGTAAGTCGGGAGCATAAACATAACCCTCGGGTGTCTCAACCCATCTCTTAGAAATAGATTTTGCCTGCCCAACAACCTCACGAAGCCAGACAACAAGCGCATCTTCAGCCACATCCCTCACTGTTGGCGCTGCACTATGAGGCTCACTTTTTATGCCAGTAGAGAAATAATTAGGAAAGACGGATACACGCCCCAGTCTTTCACCCTCTGGAAATTGAAATTTGCCAATAGGGTTAAGCTGATTAAGGCCACGAAAGGCCAGTGACCCAAGGCTTGCTCCCGTTAATTTTAGAAAATCACGTCTTGAAAATTTATTCATTTAATATCACCTTCAATATCTACCGTTAAAAGAGCTTGGGGAAGGATACCATATAGAAGTGCCCGAAAAGAAAAAAGACTTAGGCAGCATTCAAGAAATCATTTAGCGCATATCTGCACTCTCTACTAACTCTGTGTCCAATCTTCGCCTTACATAGACGCAAATCAGCACCAGAATCTTTCAGTAATGCCACAGAGGCTAAACCCCGCTCAAGAGAAATCACATCATCTTCTGAGCCATGCGCCCAGAAAAAGTGTATATCATCAAGCAAATTTGGAGAGAGCAAAGCTTCTCCGCCCGCAGGGATAAAACCAGATAAAATAGCTACTTTTCGCATACGTTCTGGGTGCAAAGAGGCAAGTGTCGTTGCCAATGCACCACCCTGACTGAAACCAACCACGTCTAAACTGGCAGGTGCTATCTTAACGGAAACAAGCCACTTATCCACGAGCGTGATGAGACCATCAGCGGCAAAGCGCAACTCGGCAAGGGTTGGAGCCCCCCAAGTATTTGCTTTGATTTCTCTCCAAGAATATCCTTTTTTGTCTAATGGTGTATCATAAGGCGCGCGCGGCGCGATAATGGCGTAATCTGATGGAATATTTTGTGTGAATTGCCACATAGAACGCTCATCCCCGGTCCATCCATGTAAGAGAAGTAAAACACGGCTTGGATTTTTTTCTGGCAACTTAAAGCGAAATGCCCAATCAAACTCTTCCTTCAGTATTGAATTATTCGCGATTGGCACGTTTTACAATCCAATTAAGTATAAGCATAAAAAGAAGAATAATAAGCACTGGCGCAACGCCAGCAAGAAGGCAAAGCAACCCCATCATAGCAGCACCTTTGCCATAGATAAAATAAATCAAACCATCGCCAACAATAAAGAGGAGCAAAAATGCTCCAACTCCTAGCTGAACGCTGGTATCTTGGGCGTATTTACGTAAATCACGGCTCATAATCTTTTTCCATTTATAAGTGACTCTCCTGCAACAACAGCCATCAAGAAACCCTGAATTTTTCAGTCAAAACAA
>JABGQV010000078.1 GCA_018648655.1 Anaerolineae bacterium
GCATTAACGCGGTGACGATAAACTTGTGTGCTTTCAGCACGGCTGGTTTCTGGCAAGATCTCGACCAAAATACGATTGGCATCAAAACAATAAGGGTATTTTGCGAGTAAGTTGGAGGCTATTTCTGAGGCTTTAACACGTTGCCCTGAACGAAAATAAGTGTTTGCAAGGAGAACCTGCATATCTATACGGCCGGGGTCCTGAGCTTCTACGCTCATGATCTCGGCAAGAGCTTGAGGATATAGTTCGCCTTGTACATAGACATTTGCCAGCGCACCGCTTGTCATGCGTACTTTGGGCGGCTGAACACCATCACGTCGTCCGTATAATCGTTGTAATTCCCCTTGTACCGCAGCATTAGAAGGTTGTGCTTCAAATGCACGTTGCATATGCCAAATGGCATCGTCCATTTTCTCGTTTTCATCTGCAATAAGGCTCATGCCTACATGAGAGACAAAATCGTTAGGCACAGACATCAATACGCGTGAAAAAATATCTGCTGCTGCTGCATATTTTTTCGCTTCGAGATAAGCCTTCCCCAATAATTTATAGGTTTCAATATGTTTGGGAAAAGTCTTTAAAATATGATAACAATGACCGATGGCCTCATCAATATTCCCCTGATCGACCAAGGTTCCAATTTCGCTATTATAGATTCGTAAAGATACTTTTGCCATATCTGCACACTCCTCTGCTTAGTATGCACTATTCCTTAAGTTTTCGCAAGTTATTCTATAAGCATTAGCTTAGGTATAAAAGAGCGGAAGCGGTTGTACACTTTTCTCGCTAAAAAGATGCGCCCTGAGTACTTCTTCTCGAGCCTCGTCTAAAAGTTTGGGATCATTTGCATGGATAGTGAAAAGCGGCTCTCCCGCCTCTACAAAATCGCCAACATTGTGTTGGATGATAAATCCTACCGCGTGATCAACAGGATCGCCCTTTTTGGCACGTCCTGCTCCGAGAGCTACTGCTGCTTCTCCTATGAGCCGCGCGTGGATTTGGGCTAGATACCCGCTTCGAGGGGCAGCTACGGTCTCGATCAGCTTTGCTTTTGGTAGCTTTGCAGGCTCATCCACAAAGCTCACATCACCACCTTGTGCAATGATCAATTCACGGAATTTCTCAAAAGCACTGCCGTCTTCAATGGCCTTTTCTGCCATTTTACGAGCATCATCCATATTTTCATCATATCCGCCCAAAAGAAACATCTCGGCAGCAACATGAAGAGAGTGTTCTCTAAAATCTGCTGGGCCTCCACCATGCAACGTGTCTAAAGCCTCGACAACTTCGAGCGCATTTCCCACAGCCTGCCCAAGAGGTTGATTCATATCCGAGAGAAGTGCAACGGTTTTGCGCCCTGCCAATTCCCCAATTTCAACCATCCTTTTGGCTAACTCTCGTGCTTCTTCAAGGGTCTCCATAAATGCCCCCAAGCCAAGCTTCACATCTAAAACGATCGCTTGTGCACCGGCAGCAATTTTTTTGCTCATAATAGATGATGCAATTAGGGGCATGGAAGGGACTGTGCCTGTCACATCTCGCAAAGCATAGAGCTTTCCATCTGCAGGAGCGAGATTTACGCTTTGCCCTGCGAGAACCATGCCATGCTCACGTAATTGTTTCTTAAACTCTTCTGTGCTCAAATCAACGCGAAATCCGGGGATGGATTCCAGTTTGTCGAGCGTCCCCCCGCTAAAACCAAGTCCGCGCCCAGACATTTTCCCGACTGGCAACCCACAGGCTGCAACGATAGGCAAAACAACCAGCGATGTCTTATCCCCCACCCCTCCTGAAGAATGTTTATCAATAGCAAGATCAACTACATCCGAAAGGTCAAGGGTGTCTCCTGAAGCAGCAATAGCCAATGTCAGGTCGGTTGTCTCTCGTGGAGTCATTCCATTTAACAGAACCGCCATTGCCCAAGCAGATGCCTGATAATCCGGAACTTTGCCATTAGCAAAGCCTTCCACAAAAAAGATAATTTCTTCTTTGCTTAGCTCTTCTTTTTCACGTTTCTTAATAATAATGTCTATCGTGCGCATTCTTCTCTCTTTATTAAAGGCTAGTATTTTGGAGCAGTTTAATTGTAACCGATGTTTTATCTTCTCAACCAAAAAAGCTGTTGACCCCCCATAAAAAATCATATACACTCATTTTATGAACAGACATTCATCAACTGTCGGAATGAGTTCTCTTGACCTTCTCGGAGATATTCCAAGAGGAGAACGGATCCTGCTAAAAATTTTTCTGCGAAAGACAACAATAAGCAAAGAAGAATTTAAGCAGATAGCAGAGGAGCTTCCTGAGAAGAAAGATATTTCTCAGGAAGAAATAAAGCAGGCTCTTGAGGGCTTATTTAAAAGAGAGTGGCTAAGAGAGCACGAGGGAAATTACACGCTATTGCAGCGGAAGCACCGGGGCAGTCAGAAGCAAGATTTTTAAAAGAAAGCTGGGGACTATCTTGCGCAAGCATCTTCTCTTTTAGAATGTGCTAAGAACATAACTAATGTCCAAAAGTAAAAACGATTGCAGTATAATTTTTTCATGTACCCTACAAACTCTTCTCCTTTACAGGTAATTGAACCTCGCTTACGGTCTTTCTTACCCGCCGACCTATATGTCTCAGCTTGGGTAGACCCTTCGCCAACTACATTGGAGAAAGTTTTTACTCATTTGCGAACATTTCAGCGTATTCTATACGATTACACCTCACGTCATCTATCAGATAAACCTCCACGTCCTGGAGAAGTACGTCAAGGATGGCAGCGTGGCACTTTAATGTTTACGGATCTCGCAGGCTTCACTCGCCTAATGGAAGCCAATGCATCGAAAGGTCGAGATGGTGCTGCATCACTACTAAATATTCTCAATGCCTACTTCGCAGAGATGATCGAAATTATCAGTAAAGCAGGCGGTGACTTACTTGAGTTCACTGGCGATGCCCTGCTCGTTCTTTTCCCCGAAGATAAACACAAAAAAGACGATATCGTCAAAGCAGTTCGTGCAGGATTACGTATGCAACGCGCTATGAGCCATTTTGACCAAATCGAAACCCCACAGGGCAATCTTCATTTGGGCATGCGCATCGGGCTTCATACAGGAAAATTCCTTGCAGCCGATGTTGGCACGCCGCGCCGTATGGAGCATGTTTTGCTAGGGAGCGCGGTGCAGCGAGCTAAACTTGCAGAAAGTGCAGGTCAAGTTGGAAAAGTTTGCCTCTCTGAAGCAGCTTTCGAGCGTGTTAAAGAAAATTTTCTTTTTGAAGATCATCATTCAAAAGATGGCAAGCATAAATACAAACTCGTGGTAGATAATTTTTCAGAAGAAGACCTTGGTGAATATGAAATATCATCATCCACACGTCGACGATTATCAAACCCTCTACTTATAGACCGCAGCGTCGCTGGTCTCATCGCTGAGATCACAAAAATGCTTGATTCTATTGAACCACTAGCCAGTTTTTTGCCATCCCCCGTACTAAACTTGCTTGTTGAGAGTGCAGCAAAACGCCATATTTCGCCAGATTTTCCTGCTCCTACCGTTATCTTTGTCAATTTAGTTGGATTGCCAGAATTAGTTGACCGAGCATTACCAGGACAGGAATTGAAAATTATAAATACGCTTTCAAAAACGGTTGCACGCATTAATGCTGCTGTTGAAGCACGCGGTGGCGTACTAAAAAAAGTGACTTACCATATCTCTGGTTCTGATATGGTCATCTATTTTGGCGTTCTTAATGCTCATACAGATGACCAAAAACGTGCAGCTTCAGTTGCTCTTGATATTCGAGATATTATTCAAAATGTTAAGGTACCGTCGGTCGGAGGTGCCACAATGGAAGCAAGCTGCCAAATTGGCATTAATTTAGGATCAGCTTTTTCCGCTGAAATAGGTGAACCAAATGGGCGCCGAGAATTTAACCTTTTGGGCGACACGGTAAATGTAGCTGCTCGCTTGATGGACAGAGCTTTGCCCAATCAGATTTTAATGAGCCAACCTGTCTATGAAGAGATCAAAGACGCTTTTTCTGCTGAATATTTGGGAGACGTTTCTTTAAAAGGGAAAGGAGCTCCCACGCCTCTCTTTGAATTAACGGGAGAAATTGACTAATAAATTGCCTTTTTAATTTCTCAGCCAACATAAACATCAAATTAATTTTTTACAAGTCGCATTACCCTTGCTCACACTCATCCAAAAATAAAGATAAAGCCTATATTCAAAGCCCTATTAAAAATTTATACAGTATAATTTTCTGAACCTGATTTTAAAAATCACCAATAAATTCTTTGAACAACGGGAGAGAAAAATGGCTCAAATCATTTCAGTTCATTCATTCCGTGGGGGAACGGGAAAATCAAATACAACAGCAAACCTTTCGGCCCTGCTTGCCAAAAAAGGCTTTCGTGTGGGTGTTGTAGATACCGATATTCAATCTCCAGGCATCCATGTTCTTTTCAATTTGGATGAGGGAGATATGAAACACTCCCTGAACGATTACTTATGGGGAAAATGTAAAATTCAGGATGCCGCCCACGATGTTTCAGGACGTCTCGGCGCAGATATACAAGGCCAGATATTCCTTATCCCATCTAGCATAAAAGCGGGAGAGATTGTTCGTGTATTGCGCGAGGGCTATGATGTTGGTTTATTAAATGATGG
>JABGQV010000137.1 GCA_018648655.1 Anaerolineae bacterium
TTTTTAGAAAGAGAATAACATAGAACCGTATCTTTTAGAACTGAACAACCCTTAAGAGAATAGCCGCAGTTGGCAGAATTGCCTCTAAGCCTAACCCTCGTAGGAGCAAATCTTGGAAGCCGTGCATGGCCCAGCCTGTGGGGAGCATGAGCGCAAGATTTTGCATCCAGATTGGCACAATTTCTATAGGCCACCATGCCCCACCCAAAGATGCCAAAGCCATGACCACAATTGTTCCTGCGGCGTTTGCTTGGGCAACACTTTTTGAGAGCGCGGCTACCATAATGCCCAGAGCCGTACTGGCAAATCCGTAAGAGAGCAACATCATTATTAGCCCAACTGGAGATTGCCCCCATTGCAAATCGAAAGCCAAGATTCCGAAAAGAATCATGATGGTCATTTGTATCAATGCACCCAGATAGATACCGAGCAATTTTCCGCCCATAATTGCACTTTTGCTAAGGGGCATTACTAATAACCGACGTAGGGTGCCCTCGTCTCTTTCTACAAGCAAGGTTGCCCCACCACCGAAAGAGAAGAAAAGGGCATACATGACCAACATGCCAGGGGAAGATTGTGTGGCCCCGACTGGAATATCATCTCCATTTTCTAAACGAGTTGCTTCTGTAAATTGAAGATTAATTATCTCATCCGTTTGCCAAGCAGATTGCGCGGCTTCAAAGGCTTCTTCTTTATAATCTTGCTTGCCATCCTCATCAGATTTGTTTATAAGCGCGATCTCTTCTGCAACACGGAGGGATAAATCGGCAATTGCGAGGCTCCCGCCAATTTCTGCGCTGGCAGATTTGACCGCTTCTTCTAAAATTTGCGCGCGAGCAATAGAATCTGCACTCTGATAGAGTGTTAAATCAGTGGCATCATGTTGAAAGGCGTTTGTTTCGAATCCGCTGGGAATCAGTAAAAGTGCTAGGGCATCCCCGCTTTCTACATCTGCTAGAGTGCTGTTTTTCTCGGCTATTTCCACATCTAAAATAGGGTTTTCTTCTAGGTGCATAATTAAGCTAGCACTTAGATTGCTCTTATCTTCGTTTGCAATCAAAAGTTGCCAAGCTTCAGGGGTGGGTTCGCCAGCCATCCCTTTCATGGTAAGGGCGAGAACAAAAGTAAAAATAATTGGCATAGCAATAGTGAAAAGAAGCGTGCCGATAGAAGTATAAGTAGTGCGGAGATATAGGAATGCAATGGAGATAATTTTTCGCATGTGTTGCTCCATAAAAAACAAAAGAATGGGTATTATTTAATAAAACGTCGCTTGAAAAGTACAGTAGCAAGTGTGAAATAGAAAATTGCCATGCCAAGTAAAGCGGCAATATTAGGCAAAATATTGATTAATGTGCCGTGAGAGAGCGCGAGGGTGGAGAAGCCGTCTAATGCCCAGCGATTGACGGTAAGTTTACTGATAATTGTGAGCCAATCGGGAAAAGCGGTGGTGAGAATAAAGTTGCCACCCAAAATAGCGAAAACGAGATTAAGCGTTGAGCCCAGTATTCCGGCCTGATTGGCATTGCGGGAAAAACCTGCCAAAAACGCGCCCAAGCTTGTTACGGCAATTACGGTAACGATAGTCAGCAAAATAAGGGGGAGCAGAGAATCGCTCCAGTGAACGCCAAAAAGCAGTGCTGAAATAGCAACTAAAATCACGAATTGTAAAATGCCTGTTAGAAAAGTGCCGCCAATTTTCCCCAGTAAAATCTCTATAATTGATGTGGGCGTGATCATCAGGCGGTGTAACGTACCATCTCTTTCTTCTTCGAGAATAGATCGTGTGCCTTCAAATGCAGCGAACATTAGAAAAAAGATGGACATGCTTGGTACAAAATAGCCCAAAAGGTCAAGATCTTCGCCCGCGCCCAAAGTTTTTGAAGTGATAATAATTCGCTCTCTTCTACCTTCTACTTTGCCGAAAGACTCGTTTTCTGCAATAATAATCTCTTCGAGATTTTCAAGATTCGCATAAATTTCTTGTGCGCTATTTTCGTCTAAGTTTTCAAAAATCTGCTCTACCGCCACGTTATTTCCAATGCTTATGGTGTTAAAACCATTCACGATTCTTTGCACGACGCCACGGATGATGCCTGGAGAAATACTAGCTGATGGATCTGTATAAACTTCTAATAAGGGGGGATTTACCGATTCTCCCCTGTTTTCAACGTGGGTGCTGAAATCAACGGGTATATAGAGTACGCCACGTGCTTTCCCAATCTCTACTTGTGCGATTGCTTCATCTTTATCTATATATTCTTCTACTGCAAAAAGCGGTTTTATTCCTTCACTACTTTCTACATCTATAGAAGAAATGATTTCGGTGAAATTTTTACCCAACTCGCCTTTATCAGCGTTGACGATAATAAGTGAAATCTCACTTATAGGCGAAGTATTTCCGCCCATATTGCCAAATGCCGCACCCATAATCATAGAAATCATTAAAGGAGCTGCAATCATTAATAGAATTGCGTTTCGGTCACGAAAAGCAATTAAAGTATCTTTGAGGGCTATTGTCCAAGGTTTCATTTTCTATCCTAAAAATGATAGTTCCTGAGTGTCTAGATGAAGTTAATAATTCGCCCTTCATTTGTGCTTTGTGCGGCTCAGAGACTATCTATATTCTTTTATTAATCGCGTAATGCGCGTCCTGTTAGGTGCAAAAATACAGCTTCAAGATTTGGCTCTTGTATTTTCAGTGAATGTATTTTGATTTTTACATTATTAAGATGTTCTATAACCTCTGAAAGCACTTCATTTGCATCGCGTGCCTGAAGCATTAAATCTCCATTTTCCCCGAAGGCATTTTCTATTTTGGGCAGTTTACATAATTTCTTAGCACGCTCTTCTATATTTTCTATCTCACCAATATTGAGTTTTATCGTATCAAACTCCCCGACCATTTGCGTTAACTCTTCTTGTGTCCCCTGTGCAATTAATTTGCCGTGATCAATAATTCCAATGCGGTCACTGAGTTCTTCAGCTTCTTCCATATAATGAGTAGTGTAGAGTACGGCCATCCCATTTTCGTTGAGTGACTTTACCGTATCTAAGATTCTACGTCTGCTTTGCGGATCAATCCCAACAGTTGGCTCATCCATAAAGATGATTTTTGGTTCATGAAGCAAACCCACTGCGATATTAAGTCGACGTTTCATGCCGCCCGAAAAAGTTTCTACTTGATCTTTGGCGCGGTCTGCCAAACCTGAAATTTCAAGAGCTATGTCTATTCGTTCGGAAAGTTGCTTGCCCTTTAGGCCCACCATCTTGCCCCAGAAGCTCAAGTTTTCCCGTGCTGAAATAGTGGGGTATAAGGCAATCTCTTGCGGGACAACGCCTATAATCTCTTTGACACGATTTACGTCTTCACGCACTGAAAAGCCATTCAGATAGGCATTCCCGCTAGTGGGGGAGAGTAGCCCTGTCAACATCGAGATGGTGGTGGTCTTGCCAGCCCCATTAGGGCCTAGCAGGGAGTAAATCTCTCCTTCGCCAATCTCGAATGAGACACCTTTTACAGCCTTGAATTCGTCAAAATTTTTATGTAGATTATCTGCTTTTAGTATAAAACCTGCCATTATTGCTCCTTTTCTAAAATCCAGAAGAGACCGTTAAAGTTTTGGGCACGAGACTGAATAATTATATTTTTATCAAGATAGTCCTTTTTATATCGTAAGAAGGGTCATATGCTATAGTGCTGGAGGTCATATTTGAGGTCATATTCATAGATATAATTTTGAATTTGATTTACTGAGCATTGAACTTATATTGGACAGAAATATCTTGAAGGGTGATAATAAAGCAATAATTTGAGCATGGAGAGAAGATAATATGGATATTAGTTTCAGAAAATTAATCACCCCAAATGCAGAGATTGCGCGCATCATCAGTGAGTGGGAAAACGACTCTGAATTAATTCCACTAATCCGCCCAAATTTCACAAAAGAAGCACTCGCTCTTCGGCAAGAAATCACCGTTGAGACTTTATCAGAGCGGTTAAAATATATTCAAATTTATTTAATATTTGTTGATGGGAAAATGGTTGGGGAAATGAATTATCAGATTGATCCCCAACACTTATATTTAAAAGAAAAAAGAAGTGCTTGGATCGGAATTTATATTGGTGACAGATCGGTTCATGGGAAAGGTGTTGGAACACGGGCAATGAAGTATCTCGAAGAGGAGATAAAAAGAGCGGGCTTAAAGCGGATTGAATTAGGTGTCTTTGAATATAATAGAAATGCCATGGCCTTATATCAAAAAATGGGTTATCAAGAAATTGGGCGCATTGATGGTTTCACCTATTGGAAAGGCAAAATGTGGCAAGATATTCGAATGGAGATACGCTTTAAAGAAAAATAGTAATTAATATAAAAATGCCCCGCTTTTCATAAAGACGGGGCATTTTTGTGTTAATTTTTTGCTTTACTTTCTCTTAGTACTTATCATCTCTTCTACTTTTTTTACTAAATTTTTGTTGCCGACAAAAACAGGAACACGTTGATGTATATCAGTGGGCACTATATCTAATATCGATTGATTTCCATCAGATGCGTAGCCTCCTGCTTGTTCGGCTAAAAAGGCGAGAGGAGCAGCTTCATATAAAAGACGAATTTTCCCGTTTGGTTTTTTCTCTTCGGCGGGGTAGCCAAAGACGCCTCCATGAATGAGGTTACGATGAAAATCTGCTACCATTGAGCCTATATATCGATGAGATAAAGTATGTTTATAGGAATTTCTCAACCAGTCTATATATTGGTTCATTTCTTTTGTCCAATATCGTCCACTGGCATGATTAAAACTATAATAAGCAGGCTTTTCTGGAAAACGCATAGACTCTTGGGATAATAGAAATTCGCCCAGAGAAGGCTCTAATGTAAAACTATGTACGCCTTTCCCGGCGCTATAGACCAACATAGTGCTGGTGCCATAAAGGATATAGCCTGCGGCAACTAAATTTCTTCCGGGCTGAAGGCAGTCTTCTAAGCGACCACGCTTATTTTTATCTACAACTCGATATATGCCAAATATAGTACCAATGCTGATATTCGTGTCTATATTTGATGAACCATCTAGGGGATCATAGACTAAAATATAAGAGCCTTTTTTATATTCTTTAGGAATTCTTACCCACTCTTTTTGTTCTTCAGTAACGAGAGCACCGATTCTGCCAGTATGGTCATTGAGCCGAATAATTACATCGTCAGCGAGTAGATCAAGCTTACGTTGGTTTTCTCCCTGAACATTTACTTTGCCGGCTAGTCCTAGCAAATCAAGTAAGCCCGCTCTGCGGGTTTGTGCGCTAATAATTTTGCCTGCAAGTGCGAGATCGTAGAGTATTGCGGTTAAATCTCCTTTTGCGTCTTCGGGTTGTTTTTCTAATAGAAAACGTTCGATGGTTACAATTTGGCCATCAATCATTGGCAAATTACTCAATCCATTTCGAGGTAACATATTGCTCCTTTGGCTAAAGAAGAGTTCCGTTTCTAAGATAGCCTATTATAAGACAAAATAGGTCATTGAGTATAAAGCTTTAACGGTATTTCTTCTCTAACTAAATAGCGATAATAAGGGGCAGCAAGCCTAGAGTTAGGGGTGTTACGGGGCGTTTATCCAATCTCTTATCTGCGTTATAATCTAGCCCGATGAAAATATTAACTGTACTCACTTATTATCGCCCCCACACATCGGGGTTGACCATTTACGCCGAAAGATTAGCGAAAGCTTTTGTTAAACGCGGCCATGAAGTGACTGTGATGACCACCCAATATGATGCGGATTTACCCCTCGAAGAGATGGTGGATGGCGTGCGCGTGGTGCGCGTGCCTGTGGCTTTTCGCGTGAGCAAAGGCGTGATCGCCCCTACATTTGGCTTGGTCGCCACCAAATTGGTTTTTGAGCATGATGTCGTCCAGTTGCATCTGCCCCAATTTGATGCGCCAGGTGTTGCTTTTCGCGCCAGACTTTTTGGCAAACCCTCTGTGCTAACCTATCACTGCGATTTAAACTTGCCCACCGGTTTTTTTAACAAAATTGTCAATTCTGTTGTTCATTTTCAAAATAATATGGCGGGGATTTTAGCAAATCGTATCGTCACCTATACTCAAGATTACGCTGACCACTCCCCCTATCTTTCACGCTATAAGAAAAAACTTCGCACCTTTCTCCCACCTGTAGAATTGCCAGAAGCAGGTGAAGATGCGATTAGTGATTTCGCCAAAAAGTATAAAATTGCAGAGAATAATCCTGTTATTGGTATGGCCACTCGTCTTGCAGCAGAAAAAGGCGTTGAGGTTCTCTTAGATGCAATGCCCGCTATTCTTGAGAAGCATCCCAAAGCGCAAGTTTTATTTGCAGGGCAATATAAAGAAGTCTTCAGCGAAGAAGCCTACGCTGAGCAATTAATGGCGCGTATCAAAGAATATGAAAAAAGTGGACATTGGACATTTCTCGGAATATTAAACCCCGAAGAAATGGCAGCCTTTTATCCTGCCCTCGATGCGCTCGTTGTTCCATCTTTGAATGCGACTGAAGCTTTTGGCCTCGTGCAAATTGAAGCGATGCTTAATAATATTCCCTGTGTAGCTTCGGCTTTGCCTGGTGTTCGCCAGCCTGTGCTAATGCACGAGATGGGTGAAGTTGCAGCCATTGGTAGCGCAAATGAATTAGCAGAGGGATTATTGAAAATCTTTGCCGATAAAGAAAAATATCGTTGTGATACAGTTGCTCTTGCAAAAACCTATGACCCCGATAGTGTGGCGGTGGTTTATGAAAAGATGTTTAAAGAATTGGGTGTTAGGTAATTATTAAAAAATTATGCCAAATCAAGAAAAAGACTTTTTATTTCGCCATCTTCGTGACCTCCCTTATTTCCGCGCCCTTGTGCGTGGTGTAGAGTCTGAATACTATCAAGACCTCGACCTTCTATCTCCAACCCTAGATGTAGGCTGTGGAGACGGTCATTTTGCGCAACTAACCTTTGACCGCAAAATTGACGTGGGGCTAGACCCTTGGCATGGTCCCATCCAAGAAGCAGGAACGCGCGGTGTCTATGATTTGCTCATCGAAGGGGATGCGGCGCAGTCGCCTTTCCCGGATGGATATTTTGCCAGTGGGCTGAGCAATTCGGTGCTCGAGCATATCCCCCATATCGATGCTGTATTAACGGAAACAAGCCGTACGTTAAGAGCAGGCGCGCCTTTCGTCTTCTGTGTCCCCAATGAACGTTATTTATCCGAGCTTGATATTCCGCGCAGACTCCGTCAAATCGGGTTTAATAAACTGGCAGATATTTATACCGAATGGTTTCGGTTTATTTCGCGTGTTGAGTATGCCGACCCACCAGAAGTGTGGGAAAAACGGCTCAATGACGCTGGTTTTGAGTTAGTACGCTGGTGGCATTATTTCTCGCCAGCGGCAATGCGCGTGTTAGAATGGGGACATTATTTTGGGCTGCCATCGCTGATTATTCACGTTATAACCCGCAAGTGGCTCATTTCTCCCACCCGCTGGAATTTGCGTTTTACCGAGAAGTTTGTACGTAAATATGCCTCGGTAGAGCCAGTAGATGATGGGACCTTTACTTTCTATGCGGCTCGAAAACTTTAACCACGAAGTACACGAAGGCCACAAAACTTTGTGATCCTTTGTGGCCTTCGTGGTAGAAAAACATGACTCATAACGGCTCTTTCGATAAAGACTACTTTTCCACAAATACTTACGAAAATACCAGCTTCGCCAAATACAGCATGTATTGGTGGTCGAATCGTTTTAACGCGATTCTTGCCCGCGGCTATGGACAGCACGGCTCGCGCTTGTTAGAAATCGGCTCCGGGATGGGGCATCTGATTGGCTCTTTAGAAGCAGAATTTGAAACAGTTGCCCTTGATATTAACCCTTGGGCTTTAAAGCAATCTCGTGATGTTGCCTCGCAAACAAATTTGAACGCGGGTAGCGCAGAACAGCTCCCTTTTGCGGATGCGAGCTTTGGCGTGGTCATCATTAAACACGTTATCGAACACCTCCGTGACCCTGAACTTGCCATCTCCGAGTTGGGCAGGATTCTCGCCCCGGGCGGGATTCTGATCCTCGCTACCCCAAACCTTGATTCCCTTCTCAAACCTCTCAAAGGCGATGATTGGATCGGCTATCAAGACCCAACTCACATCGCCCTTAAACCACCCGCCGAGTGGCTATCTCTACTTCGTAGCGCAAACTTAAATCCGTTAAAAAACTTCTCCGATGGCTTTTGGGATGTGCCCTATATCCCCATTATTCCCGCCATGCTCCAAAAGCTTATCTTTGGCTCACTCGGTGGATTGCAAGCAGTTCTCGGAACCCCCTTTTTGCCGATGAAGTGGGGGGAGAGTATTATGGTAATAGCGAGGAAAAATGAAAACTAAAAAAACAAATATTTGGCAAATTCTTCTCATCTTTACCCTCCTATTTACCCTCTCTGCTTGTGGAAATGAAGGATACGTTGAAGGTCCAGAGCTTGATGGTTACGCTTCTCCAACAGATGGTTACGCATCTCCAACAGACGGGTATCTAAAGGGAAAATTCTCTAGTGCGGGTGGGCGGTACACTAACCGCTTTGAAGTATCTGGCTTGGTACCCGATGAAGTAGATGTTGATTTTATTCTCTCTGTTGAGAGTGGTACATTACGGGTCTCAATCACCACCCCTGACGAGAATAATATCAGTGACACGGCTACGCCAGAGCATTCTATCCACCTAGCGAGTAGAAGCATCATCAAAAAGGATGCAACTATTTATTATATCCCGATTGTTTTTGAAGTCATTGGCGAAGACGAAGCGACGGGGATTGAATATACCCTGTCTTATGATCTTCCTTAATCTTTATTTGCACAAATTTCTGATTTTTTAGAAACTGTGAATATTCTTTGAAAAAATTCTATGAATGAACCCAGTGTATTAGATTATCTCAAATCAAAATTAGGCATGGGAGCGAAGATAGAACTCCCCGCAGATGATTTTCTTGTGCCACAGGAGGGAGAAGTTGAAGTCTCGACTCCTCCACAAAGCGAAGTCAAAGAAATAGCTGTAGAAAGAAAACCTAAACGCTATTCACCCTTAGGCATATTATTGCCCATATTCTTTGCGTTAATCGGACAACGCGCCTTTGAGCCACCGCCAAATCGTTCTAGCACTACAGGCCTTAGTTTTTACTTCATCGCACTTTCGTTGCTTGCCTTGGCATATTATCGTAAAGAGTGGCGAATGCCAACTTTACGTAAAAGCGAAAGAGGTTCTTATAACTCGTCTTTCAGATTGCTTGCCTTTTTTCTTGCCAGTTTCTTTGCTATCGCAGCATTCTTGACCTTTGGAAGAAATACCTTTAGTTTTATTAATACCTTCCCATGGCTTCTCTCAATTCTTCTTTTTATTTTGGCCTTTTGGCAAGATAAGACCTCGCTAAGAGGGGAGATAAATAAGGTAAAAAGTTTTTTTAAAGTAAGTAATTGGAGTTGGCTCCTACTTGTTTTTCTTCTCATTGGCACCACTCTCTTTTTTCGTCTTTATCAGACAGGTACTGTTCCCCCAGAGCCTTTTAGTGATCACGCAGAAAAGATTTTAGATGTCTATGATATCTCACAAGGGCATAATCGCATCTTTTTCCCGCGTAATACGGGACGCGAAGCGATCCAAATGTATTGGACACTTTTAGTGGCTAATATATTTGGAACAAAGCTATCGTTTTTTTCCCTCAAATTTGGTACAGCCTTATTAGGTTTGCTTACGCTTCCTTATATCTATTTATTGGGCAAAGAAATCGCCAATAAAAGAGTTGGTTATATTGCCACATTTTTAATGGGCATATCTTATTGGCATAATACAATTAGTCGGGTTGGTTTGCGCTTTCCCCTCTACCCCCTCTTTGTTGCACCTGTGCTTTTTTATCTCTTGCGTGGCATTCGCCGTAAAAACCGTAACGATTTTATTCTCGCAGGGCTATTTCTAGGACTTGGCGCGCATGGTTATAGCCCATTTCGGATTATGCCATTTGTAGTTCTTGCGGCAATTGGTCTTTATATATTGCATAAAGAATCGCGCGGCTTTAGAAAAGGCATTCTTACTCAGCTTTCTATTCTTGTATTATTTTCGCTAGTTATTTTCCTCCCTCTAGGGCGTTATGCCTTAGAATACCCCGATCTCTTTTCCACGCGCGCCCTTTCACGTTTAGGTGATTTCGGAGCGGGAAGTTTCGAGATTTTTAGCACTAATTTTTGGAATGGTCTCTTGATGTTCAATTGGAATAATGGCAATATCTGGGTTCATTCTGTAGGGGGACGACCAGCTTTGGGCGTAGTGAGCGCAGTATTCTTTATTTTTGGCGTTGTCTTTCTTCTGGTGCGTTATCTTCAGAAGCGAAACTGGCTAGACCTTTTCTTGCCTCTGTCCATTTTACTTCTAACTTTGCCCTCAACATTGTCCATTGCATTCCCTGAGGAAAACCCTGCTTTGAATCGAGCTGGGGGCGCGGCAGTAATCGTTTTTGTTGTTGCCGCACTCGCCTTCGATGGCCTGCTCTCAAGCCTAAAGTCACGTGCGCCCCGCAAGTTTGGCGTGGCATCCACTTGGATTCTCACCATTCTGCTTTTTTCTATAGCCCTCTTTCAAAATTATGATTTGGTCTTCAATCAATACGCAGATACTTTTAGACAAGGGTCGTGGAACTCCTCAGAGATGGGACAAGTTATTGTGCAGTTTGAAGAGAAGCATGGTCAAACAAGAACGGTCTGGATTGTGCCCTATCCGCACTGGGTAGATACGCGTTTGCCGGGTGTTTGGGCGGGTATCCCGAATCGAGATTTTGCACTTTGGCAATTTGATTTAGAGAAAAGTTTAGCTGAGACTGAAAGTCCTAAATTATTTATTATCAATTTGTCTGATTCTGAGACTGTAGAGATTTTGAGAAAGCTTTACCCCGATGGTGTTTTGAGCCAATATGCTTCGACTGTTCCAAAGCATGATTTCTTTATTTATAGGGTCCCTTAAACTAGCATTTTATAGCTATTCTTATGAAAAATTCTAAAAAGAAATATTCTGTTCTTTACGATATTGCTCTTCTCCTTGTTATTTTAGTGGGGTTTTTATTTCGTTCTGTTGGGCTAGATTGGGATGATGGGCAGCATTTGCATCCAGATGAACGTTTTCTAACGATGGTTGAAAGTTCGATTTTGCCCGTTGATTTAGCAAATGATGTGCTTGGCGATCCTCCTCTCGGTTGTGAAGAGTGGGGCGGATATTTTGATACCGAATGCTCTTCACTTAACCCCCATAATCGAGGGCATGGCTTTTTTGTCTATGGGACTTTACCGATTTTTGCTACACGCTATACAGCAGATATAATTAATATTGCAAGTGGCTCGATGGTAGATTGGGTGGTCACTCAGGCCGAAGCTGGGAAGCAAAGCTTTATGCTCACTTGGCTTATAGAAAATGCAGATATATGGACAAGTTATACACCATCATTTTTAAGAGAATTTCAGCTTTCTGATTTGCAGAATTTGCAACCACATGAGAGAAGCGCAAATTTTTGGGCAGGTTACGGGCAAATCAATTTGATTGGTCGGCAGCTTTCTGCTTTCACCGATTTGTTGAGTATTGTCTTGCTCTATTTTATTGTGGCGCGTGTCTATAATAGAAAAGTGGCATTGCTTTCAGCCGCTTTTTCAGCCTTAGCTGTTTTACAGATTCAACAATCGCATTTCTTTACAGTAGATACTTTTGTTAATTTCTTCATGTTCTTAGCAATTTATTTTGCCGTGGAGATTGCTTTTGGCGAATTTGAGCTTAAGATGAGAGATATACGAGAAGGGCGGAAAAAAGTAAATTTATTCTTTCGAAGTAGAGGCTATCAAATTCTCTATGCAATCCTCAATATTTTATATGGAATCATCAAAAGCCCCCTTTTCTGGTTAAGCATTGGTTTTGGTTTTGCATTGGGTATGGCCGTTGCCTCTAAAATTAATGCGGCTGTTTTGGCGATGCTTTTACCTACTAGTATTTACTATCGATATTGGAAAAATGAGTATCAGGATTTTGGGAAGGGTGAAAGGGAGAAAAAATACGCCGTACTGAGCAATAAAGCTTGGACACTGATTATTATCGCATTAATCGCTGGTGCGACTGCATCTTTTATTGCTTTTCGTGTTTTTCAACCGTATGCTTTTTCAGGCCCTAGTATTTTCAATATTATCCCTAATGAGACTTGGATACAGAATATTGCTGATCAACGTGCCCAAGCCAGCGGAGATGCAGATTTGCCCTTTGCCTTTCAATGGGCAAGGCGTTCACATCTTTATTCCTTTGAAAACCTGACAAAATGGGGGCTGGGACTTCCGCTTGGTATCTTAGCCTGGGCAGGATTTTTACTCATGGCTTGGCGCATCTTCAAAGGTGAGAAGAAACATCTTCTGCTTTGGGGCTGGACAGCGGCATATTTCTTCTGGCAGTCTATGCAATTTAATCCCACTATGCGTTATCAATTGCCAATTTATCCCCTTTTAGCGATGATGGCAGCATATTTTGTCTTTGATATTGCCGAATCAAAGTTGAAGATTAAGTTTGCGAAAAAAACTTTAATATTAAACCTTAAAACTTTAGGGGTTTTTCTTGGTAGTGTTGTATTGATTCTGACCGCATTATGGGCTTATGCTTTTGTGCAAATTTATCAGCGACCTCATAGCCGTGTGGCAGGAGCACGCTGGATTTATAATAATGTCCCTGCGGCGGTTAATCTTAATATGATGCAAGTAAATGGTGAAAATTACCAACAACCAGTCCGCTTTTTTAGAGATTCTATAGTCTCAGAAAACCAATCTTATAATGATTATTTTGTTGCCAAAAGAAGTGGGTTATTACATAATATATCTTTTGCTCATATTCAAGGTCAAAATAATAGGGCAGAGACTCTTTCTGTAAAAATTGCTCTTCATGCCGATGCGCCTCTGAATGAAGTTTTGGCGACAGCCTCCCTCAGTACAGATTTTTCTAAAAATGAGCCCGCTACACTTGCCTTAGATTCGCCTATTTCGCTTGTAGAGGGGCAAACTTACTATATTGATATCAGCACGAATTCGGATGCCATTATTATCACTGGCTCTACCCTGATTAACGAATCATCGTGGGATGATGGCCTTCCTCTTCGTATAGATGGGTATGATGCTTTTGGTGGTCTCTACCCAACTGGTTTAAATATGGAGATGTACTGGGTAGATGATCAAGTTAAAGTTGAACGTTTAACCACTAACTTAGAACAAGGCGATTATCTCTTCCTGTCCTCAAATCGGCAGTGGGCTACTTTACCGCGTGTCCCAGAGCGCTATCCGCTGACCAAAGCCTATTACGAGTATCTTATTGGCTGCCCTCCTGCAGAAGACGTAATCTGGTGCTATAACACCGCCCGCCCTGGTGATTTTGAAGGAGGTTTAGGGTACGAGTTGGTGCATGTAGAAGAATCCTTCCCAACCCTTGATATTCCTGGTCTTTTTCACTGGGAAGCAAATGACCAATTTGCAGAAGAAGCCTTCACGGTTTATGACCATACGAAAGTATTGATTTTCAAAAAGACAGATGATTTTGATGTAAATAAAGTTCGCGCATTACTCAGTGCTGTAGATATAAGCAATGTTGTCCATCTTACTCCAAAAGCAGCAGGAGAATATGAAGCTCCTGTAGAAAAATCGCTTATGCTCTCTGAAAGTAACTGGGAAGTGCAACGCGCAGGCGGTACATGGAGTGAGCTTTTTGATATAGATGCCCTGAAGAATAAATATCCCTTTTTGGGCTTGCTCCTCTGGTATTTCACTATTTTCATTTTAGGTCTTTTCACTTATCCCATCGTGCGGCGTATCTTCCCCGGACTTTCTGATAAAGGCTACCCTCTTTCTCGTGGATTTGGATTACTTTTATTGGCATATTTCCCGTGGTTATTCGGTTCATTAGGAATCGCCTACAGCCGATTGAATATTGCGTTGGTTTTCGGCACAATTATGCTCATCGGTGCGTGGCAGGGATATGTGCAACGTGATGCCCTCAAAAAAGAATGGGCTGAAAATCGTAAATACTATTTGATGATAGAGGGCCTCTTCCTCGCCCTCTTCCTTGTAGATTTGCTCATCCGCATCGGGAATCCTGATTTATGGCATCCTTCCAAAGGTGGCGAAAGACCAATGGATTTATCCTATCTCCATGCCATCTTAAAAAGCACCACTTTCCCGCCTTATGATCCTTGGTTTGCAGGCGGATATTTAAATTATTATTATTTTGGTTTTGTACTAGTAGGCACGCCCGTAAAACTACTTGGTTTAACACCCACCGTAGCCTATAACTATATTTTGCCGACACTCTTTGGCATAGTGGGCATTAACGCCTTCTCTGTTGGCTGGAATTTATTAGAGAATGGAAAAGGGAAAAAGAAATCGAAGGAAAACCTGCCAGTTCCTGAGCGGAGCGAAGCGCAGACGAAGGACGGGATAGACGATGAGAAGAACTCTTCGCCTATGGCTTCATATCCATTCAGCCTTCACTCAGAGTCTAGAAAGTCTTTTATAGCCGGTATCTCTGCCACTGCTGGCATGATACTGCTCGGCAATCTTGGCACCATTCGCACCGTTTATCACGGCTTCCAGCGTATTATTGATGGTAATGGGCATTACGCCGACATCAGCACTTTTGAACATCTCTGGCTTGCCATGCAGGGATTTTGGAAAATGCTCACCGATGGCGCACATCTCCCTCTTCGTGTGGGCGATTGGTATTGGTTGCCCAGTCGTGTTATCCCTGCACCAGGCGATGTAGAGCCAATTACCGAATTTCCCCTCTTTACCTTTCTTTATAGTGATCTCCATGCCCATATGCTCGTGCTTCCCCTCACCACACTGGCAATTGCTTGGGCCATTTCCTTCCTTTACGCACGCGGTAGCGGCACCAAGCCTACGCTCGGCATCCTGCTCGAAATAGCGGGAGCAAGCCTAATCGTAGGGGCGATGCGTCCCACCAACACTTGGGATTTATACGCTTATCTGCCCCTCCTAGCAATCATTATCGGTTACGCTCTCTTTAAATCAGAAATCCGAAAGCTTTCAAAAAATCTTAACGAAGATCAAAATTCTGATAAGCAAGAGAAGTCCTATCTACTCGAAAGCATAATAAAACCTTTCGGGTCTGCCGTAATCGGCATGGCAATCTTTTTTGCGCTCTCCACGCTTTTTTATTACCCCTATCTCTACGCTTTCGGTCAAGCTTACGGAGAAATCCGTCAGTGGACAGGCGCACAAACGCCGCTCACATCCTATTTTGTGCAGTGGGGTCTATTCCTTTTCGTAATCGTCTCATGGATGTGGTGGGAAACGCACGAATGGATGGCAGAAACCCCGCTCTCAGCGCTGAGAAAAATATCTAGACACTGGATTAATTTAGTCGGCACGCTTTTCTTTGCAATATTCTTCGGATTAGTCTATCTCGGCGTAAGCGTGGGATGGGTGGCGGTACCGCTCTTGTTTTGGGCTGGTGTGCTGATCTTCAGGCGGAATCTCGGCGAGGGGCAACGACTTGTTCTCTTCCTGACTGGAACAGGCTTAGCATTAACCATTGTTGTCGAAGTGATTGTGCTTTCTGGCGATATTGGGCGCATGAATACCGTCTTCAAACTCTACCTCCAAACCTGGACATTTTTTGCTCTCAGTGCAGGAGCAGCATTAGGCTGGTTGCTCCCAGAAATCTCAAAATGGACGGAAAAATGGCAAAGCGCATGGAAAACAGTGGGCATGGTCTTGCTTGCAGGCGCATTGCTTTTCACCCTAACTGGCACCCTCGATAAAGTCCGTGATCGCGTTCAGTCAGATGCCCCCGCAGGCTTAGATGGCATGAAATATATGGAAACAGCTCATCACTGGGACGAAGGTGATATAGAGCTAGGTGAAGATTACGTCGCCATTTTATGGATGCGTGAAAATGTGCAAGGCTCGCCCGTAATCGTCGAAGCCAATACCCCTGAATATAGATGGGGTAGTAGATATACCATTTACACTGGCTTGCCTAGTGTTCTCGGCTGGAACTGGCATCAACGCCAGCAACGCGCCTTAAATCCGCCTCATTTGGTCACCGACCGCGTGGCAGAAATTAGAGCTTTTTATGAAACAACCAATATAGATGAGGCTTTGGCATTCATAGAAAAATATCATATTGAATATATTGTTCTTGGTCAGGTGGAGCAAAATTATTATGCTGGTGCAGGTTTAGAGAAATTTGCAGGGGAAGATGGGGTCTTATGGGACGAAGTTTTTCATGAAGCAAGTACAGCGATTTATAAAATAAGATAAGAAAACGGGACTTCGCAGAAGTCCCGTTTTTCTTTTTCTGGAGATAAAAGAGGAGGGATATCATAGACTATTAAAGTGCTTAAGCATCTACCCTCCTCAAGAAAAGAGACTATAATTTCAGCAACCCAAAAAAAGACCTTTAACCTTAAACTTTAAACCTTAACCTAAAACAGGAGAATCGATGCGTAAAAAAGCAACCCTTATTACAGGCGCGGCTGGCGAAGTTGGACAAGCCTTAGTTGAAAGAGTCTCTCAGCAGGAAAATACCCATATTATTAGCATGGATATCAAGCCCCTACCTCCAGAGCTAGATTCTAAAGTTCAGCATATTGTGGGCGATATTCTCGACAAATCGCTTTTTAATAGGCTTGTTAGTGAATATGATATTACCCATATCTATCATCTTGCCGCGCTCCTCTCAACCAGCGCAGAATATCAGCCTATGCTCGCCCACGATATCAATGTGGGTGGCACCATGCAACTTCTCCAACTCGCTGCTGAACAATCTGAGTGGAAACGTAACCCTGTAAAATTTATCTTCCCCAGCTCAGTTGCCGCTTTTGGGATGGGATCCTTAGAGAATAAAGCTGCTAACCCCCGCCCTCAAGAATGGGAGTGGAATAACCCCATCACCATGTATGGTTGTAATAAACTTTATGGTGAAACCCTCGGCATCTATTATAGTAATCATTATAAACAACTCGCAGATGATAACCCCACGATGCTCGACTATCGTTGTGTCCGTTTTCCAGGTCTGATCTCTGCCTATACTGTTCCTAGTGGTGGCACAAGCGATTATGGCCCAGAGATGCTTCATGCCGCCGCACAAGGCAAACCTTATGCATGTTTTGTCCGTGAAAGCGCCGCAATTTCTTTTATGGCAATGCCCGATGCTGTTACCTCCCTTATTCAAGTTGCATCTGCCCCGCGTGAAAAACTGAAGCATCAAATTTATAATATCACCGCCTTTAGCCTCAGCGCAGAAGAGTTTGCTGAATATGTCAAGAAACATTTCCCAGATGCTGAAATCACTTACGAATCCGATATAAACCGTCAGCGTATTATTGATTCTTGGCCCATCGATATGAACGACGATGCCGCTCGCCGAGATTGGGGCTGGAATCCCGATTATGATGCTGAGCGCGCCTTCAGCGAATATCTTGTTCCCAATATTCGTAAACGATACGAAAGCTAAGCAACAGCTTTTAAATGGGATTTGTTATGAGATATAAATATCTGCGTAGCTTCAGTATCGTGCTTTTCAGCATCATTTTTTTATCTCTATCAGCATGTCTATCGTCCCAAACGCAACCGACACTTGGCCCCCTTGCGGAGGCATCTCCTGCACCCCCAACAGCAACCATTCAATGGTTTCTCCCTACAGCCACTGCAACGCCGCAAGTTATCCAAATTGCTACCTATACCCCAGTTCCTCTCTCTGGAATTGGGGGGATCATCGCCACAGATGATTTTAGCTCAGACATCGCGTGGAATACTATAGAATCAGGTGAAGGTAGCGTAAATATCAGCCGAAACCGCATTACAATTGCGGTCAAAGAGCCAGAAATTTACCTTTTTTCTTTGCGCAATGAGCCTTTACTCGGAGACTTTTATCTAGAAATAGATGCACACCCTGCTCTTTGTAAAGGCGGCGATTCTTATGGCCTTATTTTTCGAGCCAGCAGTGATGCGCATTATAAATATGCCCTTGCTTGTGATGGAACCCTTCGCTTAGAATATAAAAAAGCATATAATCGTCCTCGTCTATTAGCAGGGCCCTTTGGGAGCGCAAATGCACCTCTTGGCTCCCCCGGCGATGTTCGGCTCGGGGTCTGGATGGCAGGCTCAGAGATGCGCTTTTATCTTAATGACCGTTTCCAATTTGCTATTACAGATAGATTGCTCAGTGATGCTGGCACAATTGGTGTATTTGCTCAAACTGCACCAGAAAACAGTGCAATGACAGTTACATTTTCTAATCTGGTTTTGCACTCGGTCGGCTATACTAGCCCTACGCCAACCATCACGCCGACTGAAACCCCTGTGCCTACAAGCACGAAAATAGAATAAAGCGTAAGTTTTACTTAAAACGATTTGAAACCAATAGAGTTGAAAATATGGCATATAAAAACCGATTAAACGATCTCGACAATAAAACTTGGCTTAAATTTCAAAAATCTTGGTTTATTCATAATCCACCTCGCCGAAAAAAGGATGTTCTACGTCACCCCGCGAAATACCCTGAGACACTTGTGCAAGAATTTATTGAGTTTTTCACGAAAGAAGGCGCGACTGTGCTAGACCCAATGGCAGGGACTGGCTCTACTCTTGTTGCGGCATTACGTAGTGGACGGCATTCTTATGGGATTGAACTTAATCCTAAATATGCGAAGATTGCAGAAGAAGTTCTCATCGAAGAAAAAGCGAATTTAGCGGAAGCAAGTTCTGGGCCAAGTTTGACCGCTAAGATTATCAACGGGGATTCTGCAAATGCCTCTAGTTTTGATATTCCAGAAATTGATTATTTAATTACATCTCCACCATATTGGGATATGCTCCACGCAAAGGGTGCAAAAACACAAAAAACACGACGCGAGGAAGAAGAGCTGGATGTAGTTTATTCTGATAACCCCGATGATGTGGGGAATATTCATGATTATGAAGTATTTCTAGAGAAATTAGTGGGGATTTATGCAGGTTTGGATTCTCTCTTGAAAAATAAAGCATATTTAACAATTATTGTAAAAAATGTGAAGAAGAAGGGGAAAATTTATCCCTTAGCGTGGGATATTGCGCGAGAGTTGGGCAAGGTCTATACGCTGAAAGATGAAAAAATATGGATGCAAGATAACCAGAGTTTATTTCCCTTTGGCATGGGAAATGCGTGGGTGAGTAATACTTTTCATCATTATTGTTTACAATTTAGAGTGGAGAGAGACTAGAGCACAAATACGCTCACTTTTTTACTCATAATACAAAATTGCCCATGCCTTTCAAAAAGACATGGGCAATTTTGCATTTGACAGGGTTGTAATTTGATAGTATTATGAACTTAGCACTACTCAAAACTAGATACTATTTGTAAATAAAAGGAGTAAAAAAATATGCCTACAAAGAAATTTCAAAAAGAAATGAACTCTGGCACTGCTTCTCTGGTTTTACTAAGCGTACTTTCTCAAAGTGAAGATCCGATGTATGGATATCAAATTGGGAAAATGCTTAATAAAAATAGAGATATTGCGCTTAGGATGAAACAGGGAGCCTTATATCCTGTTTTACGTTCGCTAGAAAAAAACGCCTTACTTTCTAGTCAAGTTGAGCCATCGGTATCTGGTCCACCCCGCCGATATTATCAAATCACCACTGAAGGGGACGAGACCCTTAAAGAGTGGCTAGAAATTTGGCAAGAAATGAAAAGTTTTGTAGATAAGACCCTCGAAGGAGAAAGCCATGTATAAAAATGTAGAAGAATACCTCAGTGCCCTCAAAAAAGAATTAAAAGGTGTAGATAAAGCCACTCTACAAGATGCGCTTTCAGACGCAGAAGAACATTTGCAAACAGCCCTAGCAGCAGATGCAGATTCTCTCACTGCTATTATCGAAGAATATGGCACGCCAGCCGAAACTGCGCAGGCATATGCAGAGGTAGAAAAGCGCACCGCCCCAGCCCTAACTGGCTCGCAGACCAAAAAGAAAAGTTCTGCAATTGGTCGTTTCTTTGCTATATACGCCGACCCCCGAGCTTGGGGCGCGTTATTCTATATGCTAATTGCCTTTATAACCGGCATAGTTTATTTCACGTGGGCTATAACTGGTGTTTCACTTTCCCTTTCTTTGTCTCTTTTCATCTTTGGTTTCCCTGTGGCCTTGCTTTTCCTTTTATCGGTACGCGGCATAGCATGGCTAGAGGGACGTTTGGTAGAGGCGTTATTGGGTGTGCGGATGCCTCGTCGTTCATTGCCTGCGCCTAAAAATATTAAGATACTCGAACGCATCAAAGAACTTCTGAAAGATAAGCATACTTGGGTCTCAATCTTATATATGTTTATTCAATTTGTGTTGGGCAATATATATTTTATTATAATCGTGACAGTATTTGCCTTCTCCCTCTCTGGAATAGCCATCCCTGTTTTGCAAGAATTTTTCAACATCCCTGTGGTTCAATTTTCTCATTCAGATTATTATCTGCCTCAGTGGGAATACCCTCTTGTAATCTTAGCCGGAATTTTGCTCTGGACAGCGATGATGCACCTTATCAAGCTTGTTGGTGCTTTGCACGGCCGTTATGCTAAAGCGATGCTGGTTGCGGAACAGGATTAATCCCCTCTCTGCGTATAAAGTCTCCATAACGAGAGCAAGCTCAAAACACGCGCGAAGCAGCTCTTCATCCCACAAAAAAATCCCCGTTCCTTCAAAAGGAACGGGGATTTTGCTTAAGACTTAAGTCTGATGTCTAAAGTCTAGCTTAGTCCATATGTTTGATCATTGCCTGACCAAATTCTGAGCATTTGACTTTGGTTGCGCCATCCATCAAACGATCGAAATCGTAGGTGACGGTTTTGGCTGCGACTGCGCCGCTCATGCCTTTGAGGATGAGATCGGCAACTTCGTGCCAGCCCATATAACGGAACATCATCTCGCCAGAGAGAATAACGGAGCCAGGGTTGACTTGGTCGAGGTCAGCGTATTTTGGGGCGGTGCCGTGGGTGGCTTCGAAGATTGCGCGTCCGGTGACGTAGTTGATATTTGCGCCGGGAGCGATGCCCATGCCGCCGATTTGAGCAGCGAGTGCGTCGGAGAGATAATCGCCGTTCAGGTTCATGGTGGCGAGTACATCAAAGGATTTTGCACGAGTGATGGTTTGTTGGAAAACGATATCTGCGATGGTATCGCGGATATTGAGCTTGGTCTTCCATTTTCCGTCGCCGTGGGTATCCCAGAGAGCGAGAGCTTCTTCAACTTCGGCAAGAATTTCTTGTTGTTGACCAGGGGCCATCATGTCGAAGCCAGGGTCAATTGCTTTGGCATTTTCTTCAACAGTCATATCAGGATTATGTTCTTTATTGCCCAAAATCCAGGTTTCACGCTCGGTGACGATATCGTTGCGGAATTCGCCTTTGGCAATTTCATAACCCCAAGCACGGAATGCGCCTTCGGTATATTTCATGATATTGCCTTTATGAACAAGGCTAACATCTTTGCGGTTATTATCGAGTGCCCATTGGATAGCAGCACGCACGATACGGGCGGTGCCTTCTTGAGAAACGGGTTTGATGCTAATACCAGCAGTATCGGGGAAGCGGAATTTATCGTATTGCTCAGGGAATTCTTCTTTGAGCATTTTCATGAATTTCTTGTTGTCTTCGGTGCCTGCTTCAAATTCTGCGCCAGTGTAAATATCTTCGGTATTTTCACGGAAGATGACCATATCAACATATTCAGGATGTTTTACTGGGGAAGGAACACCTTCGATATATTGTACGGGGCGTAGACAAACGTAAAGATCAAGCAATTTGCGAAGCGCAACATTTAAAGAACGGATACCGCCACCAATGGGGGTGGTGAGTGGTCCTTTAATACCAACAATATATTCTTCAAAAGCGGTGATGGTTTCTGCAGGAAGCCATTCGTTGAACATATCGTAGGCTTTTTCGCCAGCATAAACTTCCATCCACTGGATTTTGCGTTTGCCGCCATAAGCTTTTTCTACTGCTGCATCAAAAACGGCAACAGAAGCCTTCCAGATGTCGCGCCCTGTGCCATCACCTTCAATAAAAGGCAAAACAACATTATCAGGAACATTCAAAACACCATCTGTCATCGTAATTTTTTCCCCTTCGGCGGGGACTGTAATTTTTTCGTAACCCATTTTTATCTCTCCTTTGGTTTATTTTTATAAGAACGAAAAAAATTATAGCAGGGCGAGAAGACACCAGTCAGTGACGATTGTCCTTCACACATCATAATTTAGGCACATTTTCAAAATCCCCTTGACAAATCCCCAAGCCAGCATAGAATCACGCACAATGTCTAAACAATTATTTTTCTTCGCATCGCAAGTCGACTCGCCCACAGGGGCAGAGCCAGCTATTTATTTTATTCATTAGAGAGCCATTCGTGGCTCTCTTTTTTTATACCTTTCATCGCTCCCTCTCCCTTTGCCCCCTTCGGGGATGCTTCGCGAGGAGAGGGTTGGGGTGAGGGAGAGAAAATGTTAAAACTTCCCGGATTAATTGATCCCCACGTCCACGTGCGCGAACCCGGTGCTACCCACAAAGAAGATTGGGATACAGCGACATCTGCCGCGTTGGCAGGGGGATTCACCACCATCCTCGCCATGCCAAATACGACTCCCCCCATCTTTGATCGAGACACTCTTGACCTTGGGCTTGCTTCCGCTAAATCAAAAGCGCGCTGTGATTATGCCCATTTTTTGGGAGCTGGGCCTAATAATGCTAACTGGGACGAGCATCCCGACATCCCGCCGCGCGCCGCTGGGCTGAAGATGTACCTCGACTCCACCTTTGGCGAACTCCGCCTCGACGATATGACTTTGTGGATGGAACACTTCATCAACTTCCCCAAACATCTGCCTATCGTTCTTCACGCAGAATCACGCACAATGGCAGCCGCTATTTTGATGGCAGATATTTACGATAGACCTATCCATATTGCGCATATTTCCTTAAAAGAAGAAATTTTAGTGATAAAAGCAGCTAAAGAACGTGGCATCAAAGTGACGTGTGAAGTTGCACCGCATCATCTCATTCTTTGCGATAGCTGCCATCTCTCTCTCGGTAGAGAGGGGCGTTCCGAAGTTCGACCCCGTCTCACCACCCAAGCAGACGTGGATGCCCTCTGGGATAATCTTGACGTTATCGACGTCTTTGCCACAGACCACGCTCCTCATACCCTCGAAGAAAAAGATAGTGATAATTCCCCACCAGGATTTCCTGGGTTAGAGACTGCTCTTCCGCTTCTGCTCACAGAAGTGGATAATGGTCGCCTGAGCATAGAAGATATTATTGCGAAGATGTATATAAACCCTAAAAAAATATTTAATATTCCTGAGCAAAAAGAAACATGGATAGAAGTAGACGAAAACGCCACCTACGAAATCCGCGCCGCCGAGCAATTCACCAAATGTGGCTGGACACCCTTCGAGGGCACCCAAGTAAAAGGGCGCGTCACGAGAGTTGTATTGCGCGGCCAGGATGTGTATAAAGATGGTAAAGTTTTAGCGGAAAAGGGATTTGGTTTGAATATTAGAGAATCAAAATAGCTGTGCGTTGCACCTGTTCTTGGTGCATTGCACAGCTATTTTGGCAAAAAATGCTCGCGCGGGGATAAATCCCCTACTCAGAACATAAAAGCCCTATCGGGCTATTATCTTAGCCTCGTAAGGGCTTCCATGAACTGAGGCAGGACTTTAGTCCGCACCGAGCTAAGAAAGGAAAAACCCATGAAATTAAAATTATTCATTCTCCTCACCCTCCTGCTGGGAATTCTCGCTTGTGGCGTTGCAACCCCCATGCCCACGGCTGAGCCAGCTCAAGTAGACGCTGTGCCAGAAGTAGAGGAAGAAAAGCCAGTAATTATCCCGACGGCTAGTTTTACGCCTGAGCCTCAAGAAGCAATAATTGAAGAAAAGCTGAATTGCGTTGAATTGCTCACCCCCGAAAACGAGACTGAATTTGGTGAAAGCGCAAAGGTAACTTTCTCATGGACAATAATGGATAATGCCGCAAGCTATATCTTGAATATCACCCTGCCCTCAGAAGATATTGTGGCCTTTAAAAGCGAAGAAATTGAAATAACACGCTATATCGAAGCCTTTACGCAGGCCGGTGAATTTCAATGGAATATAACCGCCCTAAACGCCGCTGGCGAAGAGATTTGCAGCAGCGATTTCTTCACTTTTGCAAAGCCGCTCTCTGATGGAGCGAGTAAAGAGAGTAGTAGTGATGGAGACAGCGAAAATGATGGACCACCACCAGATGGTGATGACTGGGGCGACTAAGGCACCAAGAAAATGTCATAAATAACGGTATCAAGCCCACCCCACGCGCGAAGCGGGCGAATTGGCAAATCATCTTTTTAGATATAGGTAAAAAATTATGTTAGCTTTTATTTTTAGAACACTACTTCGAAAACTTTTTTATAAACCCCTCAGTATTGATGAACTGCGCGAAAGTCAAAATCGCTCTGCTAAGATGATGCAGAAAATACCGAAAAAAATTTCTGTAGAGGGCATTTCTATTAACGAGCTTCGGGCAGAGTGGGTTTCTGATAAAAATGCAGATAAAGAAAAGGTTATTCTTTATTTGCATGGTGGTGGCTATGTTTCGGGGAATATAGAGATGAACCGCTCACTGGCGGGAAGCATCTCTGAGAAAAGTGGGGCCTATGTCTTATTATCTAAATATCGCCTTGCGCCAGAAGACCCTTTTCCGGCAGCATTAGAGGATGGGCTAGCTATTTATGCTTGGCTTTTAGAAGAAGGTTACGCAGCAAAAAACATCTTTATCGCTGGTCTTTCAGCGGGAGGTGGCCTTGCGCTAGCCATGATGCTTGCACTACGGGACGAAGGACGCCCTCTTCCCGCAGGGATTATCCTCCTCTCCCCATGGACAGATTTGACCTTAAGTGGGGCATCGCACGAGACGAACGCGAAGAAGAGCGTGATTCTGCATCCTGAAAATCTACGCCTGTGGGCAAAGAGTTATATCGCCTCCGCCGATCCGCGTACGCCGCATATTTCCCCTGCCTTCGCGGATATGAGGGGGTTCCCGCCCATGCTTATTCAAGTGGGTGGGGATGAAGTTCTCCTTGACGATGCCCGCATGGTTGCTGAGCGTGCCGAATCCGCAGGCGTGGATGTGAGACTCTCGGTCTATGAGAAGATGTGGCATGTCTGGCAAACAATCGGAATTTTGCCAGAGAGCGTGAAAGCGTTTGAAGAAATTGGTGAATTTGTGAAGAGGGTTGAAGAAAAGTAAATGTGCATTGCATCTGCTTTTGGATGCGTTGCACATCGGGTATGCAAAAGCTAGTTCGTTTCGCTATAACCGACCTGCAACGCATCTGGCAGATGCAATGCAGGTCTAGTAACAAGGAAAATTTATGCCTAAGAAACGCCCACCTTATTTGCCCGGCCATTATTATCACTTTTTCAATCGTGGTGCGCATCGAAAATCAATTTTTAGAGAGCCGAAAAACTATCTCTTTGTCTTGGAGAAAATGAAGAAAAATGCCAAAAAATATCAGCTATCAATCATTGCCTATGTTCTAATGCCAAACCATTTTCATTTTCTTGTGCGCCAAGACGGCGAATATTTTGCTCGCTATCTTCCGCAATACGTTTTCAACAGTTATTCAAGTGCTTACAATATTCTTTACAACCATTCCGGGACATTATTTGAAGATAAATACAAAGTAGAGTCTGTACAAAGCGAATCGCACCTTTTACATCTTTGCCGTTATATTCATGGCAATCCTGTAAAAGATGGGATGGTAGCTGACCCCGCCGATTGGATATACTCAAACTATCTCGAATGGATTAGCGAACGTGATGGAACACTTTACACACCTGAATTTGTACGCGAGTATTTTGACTCTTCATCCGATTACCGTAAATTCGTATTTGAAGATTTACTCAGCCGTGATCTGCCTGATGCTGTCAAGCTTTATTTGGAGAATTTTGAAAAGTAGTAGTGCACTGCATCTGCTTTTAGATGCGTTGCACTGTGGATCTGGCAAAATCTATGTGTGATTTATGTAAAACCGACCTGCAATGCACCTCTTAGGTGCAATGCAGGTCTAGTTCAAGGAAAGAAAAAATGAAATCAAAACTTATCATCATCTTTATCCTCCTATTGAGTCTCTCTGCCTGCAAGATTACCCCAACGCCAGTCCTGAGCGGAGACGAAGAGCCGACAGACGAACCCAAAGCAACCGAGACCTTTACCCCAGAGCCAGCGCAAGTTGAAGAAAAAACCCCAGAACCGACTGAAACCTTTACTCCAGAACCTGTTGTAGACGAACTTGAAGAAACCCCGAGCTGCACCCAACTACTCACCCCCGAAGATGGCGCAGAACTCCCTTCATCAGGGCAGGTGACCTTCTCATGGCAGCCCGTAGAAGGCGCCGCTCTCTATCAGCTATATATTCTCTTCCCAACAGAAGTAGATTTGACCTTTGAACTTGCAGAAACCAGCATCACCCGCTACACAGAATCTTTCAGCATGCATCCCGCTTATCATCAGGGCGGAGAACATCAATGGAACGTAACCGCCCTGAACGCTGAGGGTGAAATCATTTGCAGCAGCGATTTCTTGACCTTCAGAAAGCCAGATTCGATCTCGACGCCTGAAAACAGGTCGCAGGGTGATGGTGGCGGTGATGGAGGTGAAGATCCTGGAGATGGTCCCGTGGATTCAGGCTAACAAACCGAGAAAATACTATTTATCACGGTAACAAACCGAACACAAGTGTGAATCGGATGAAAAACGAAATCGAAAGACGATATTCGAGAGACGAGAATGGTTTTTCACAGGGAGAATGTCCCAATCCCAAATAACGAATAAAACTCGTAAGGGCGACCCGCTTGGATTTTTATCCTGCATCTTTTTATCAGCCAGGCATCTGGCAAAAGAAAATTTCATTTGATAAAAATACAGGGTCGCCCCGACTACTCGCCCAATCTTAGGACACTCCGTAAGGGCGACCCTGTGTACTGTACAAGAACACTTTTATTCTTCTTCAGAAGTATGGCGACAAGAAAATATCCGTTTTTATCAAAACGGGTCGCCCTTACAACCCATGGAGGGTGCGTCGCACCAACCAGATAAGAAAATCCGATTAAACGGTAAATACCCATCGAGGAGAAAATCCCGCTAAACATGGTGCGACGCACAGTCCGCCAACCAAAAAGGAGAAATAAAAATGCCTACTGAATCCCAATCTCCCCATCTTCCCTTTGGCGACAATAGCCACTCACCGTGGTATGGACAAGATATTTTGTCTGTGAAGCAATTTGACCGTGCCGATCTGGAATATATCTTCGGTGTCGCGCACGAGATGCGCGGCATGGTCGAGCGTGTTGGCACCTTCGACCTGCTCAAAGGCAAAATTTTGGCGAACCTTTTTTACGAACCCTCCACGCGTACGGCATCATCCTTTATGGCAGCGATGCAACGCTTGGGCGGGAGCGTAATACCGATTAATGAAGTCAAATATTCGTCGGTCTCAAAAGGGGAGAGCTTGGCAGATACCGTCCGCTCGCTAGAATGTTATTCAGATGTGATTGTTTTGCGGCATCCCGAAATGGGCTCGGCGAAAATCGCGGCAGAAGCGGCCTCGAAACCTATCTTGAACGCGGGTGATGGCGTGGGCGAGCATCCCACACAAGCCTTGCTCGATTTATTTACTATCTTTTCAGAACTCGGCGAAGGTGAAATTGATGGCATGACAGTCACCATGCTCGGTGACCTTAAATATGGTCGCACCGTTCATTCTTTGGCGCGTTTGCTGACGCTTTACGACATAAAACTCAACTACGTTTCCCCCGATATTCTCAAAATGCCCAAAGAAGTGCTGGAAGATGTCGCTGCAAAAGGTATTCCTCAAGCTGAATATGCCTCGCTCGAAGAGATTTTGCCAGCCACCGATGTGCTCTATGTAACCCGCATCCAGAAAGAGCGTTTTGAAGCCCCCGCCGATTATGAAAAAGTGGCCGGTGAATTTATTATTGACCCTAAAATGATGCAACTCGCCAAAGAGCAAATGATTATCATGCACCCCCTCCCCCGCGTGAACGAAATTACCACCGAAATCGACGCCGACCCCCGCGCGGCCTATTTTCGGCAGATGGAATATGGGCTTTATGTGAGAATGGCGCTCTTGGCGATGGTCTTGGGGAAAGCCTAAGCAATTTCCTGAGCGGAAGGCTGAACGGATGTGAAGCCTGTAGACGAAGGATGAGTTGGCGACAACGTCACTCTTCGTCTGTGCCTTTGCTACGCTACGTCTCCGCTCAGAGACTGGATATTATTCAAATAGGAAGAAAAATGAAAAACTTTATTGAATTTTTAGAAGGACGCGTACAGGGTACTGGCTCTCTACTTTGTATAGGACTCGACCCACATCTTGCTGATCTCGAAAGCCCCACCGCCGAATCCGCCCTTAAATTTTGCTTGGGAATCGTTAAAGAAACAGCCGATTACGCCTCAGCATTTAAGCCCAACGCCGCCTTCTTCGAGATATTCGGCGCCGAAGGCTGGGATGCCCTCAAAGAACTGATAGCCACTATCAATGCCTTATCCATCCCCCTCATCCTCGATGCCAAACGCGGCGATATTGCTTCCACAGCAGAGGCCTATGCCAAATCTGCCTTCGAGCATCTGCACGCAGATGCGATTACGCTGAATCCATATTTGGGCAAAGATTCTATAGACCCCTTTATCGAAAACCCTGAAAAAGGCGCGTTCTTACTATGTAAAACGAGTAATCCAGGCAGTGATGATTTACAAAATTTGCAGGTTTCCCCTCTCCTTGATGGAGAGGGGGCAGGGGTGAGGGCACTCTACGAACACGTCGCCAAACTCGCTCAATCATGGAATACAAACAACAACATCGGTCTCGTCGTCGGCGCAACCCAACCAGAGGCATTAGCCAAAGTCCGCGCCGCTGCACCAGATTTGTGGTTCCTCGCCCCGGGCGTTGGTGCCCAAGGCGGCGATTTAGCCACCGCGCTCAAAGCTGGTCTCCGCGAAGACGGCAAGGGGATGCTGATCAGCGTCTCGCGCTCCGTTGCGCGGGCAGAGATGCCGCGTAAAGCCTCAAGAGAGTTGATGAATGAAATTTTGAAAGTGAAAAAAGAGATTGGTCTTTAAGATACGAATCTGATGCCCCATTTTTTCTTGACAGATACTGTGTTCTGAATGAAGATTTGATGACTATCTCACTCCTCGACTTATATCCAACCCCTTTATCGACTGTGAGAAATGCTTGGCATCTTGCTCTATCCTGCGTGAGCATTAGAGCTAAGTCATCGTTTTGACTAGACTAAGAGAATTCATATGAAATTCAATTTACGAAATACCATTAAACGTTACGAGAAGTTTCTACCAATTCTGCTCTTTCTTTTATTTCTTGTTTTTACTATTCCTGGTATTGAGTGGGGGGCACCATCTCTGTGGCATCCAGATGAAATAGTATGGCGTGTCATCAAGGCTTTACAGGGCGAAATGGTATTTGATACAACTGAGCCCGATTATAACCATCCTTCTCTGCCAAAACACTTGATGTATGGCGTTGGATGGTTGGCGCGCGAGCTAGGCGGAGATGCTACTACGATGTTGGTCTCTATGAGGTTGATTTCTGTTCTTTTGGGTGGTTTAACCGTAGTTTTGGTCTATAAAATTACAAAGTCTATAAGCAAAAATATTTATATTCCTGTGTTAGCATCTTTTTTTGTGCTTTCCAATATGGTGCTAGTGCATAACGCTCGTTTTGCCCATAATGATTTATATCTTTTGTTTTTTATAACGTTCTCATTATTTTCTCTCATAAAATATAGGATTTCTGAAAACCGTCTTTGGCTATACTTGGCATCTTTTTTCGTGGGTTGTGCGGCTTCTAGCAAATATACGGGTGCCAGTTTTTCTTTGGTTGTAATTGCTGTATTCTTTATAGAGAACAGGAAAGAATTCTTTACTAATTGGCTAAAAGTTTTAGAGAAAACCTTTATCAGCGTTAGTTTAGCTTTTTTAGGCTATGCTATCGGTACGCCTAAAATTTTGCTGTGGATGGCTTTTTATCTCAAACGTATGGTCCCTGCTGCTTTACGCCAATCTGTATATGGAGAAATCTTAGAAAACTCTCGAGGTTGGACAGCGCAATGGAGTGTTTTTAAAGAAGCTGTTGGACCAGTTTTTTATTATTTATTTTTATTTTCTTTTATTTGGTATCTTTTTCAATGGGGCTATCGTAGAAAAGAAAGAAAACTTCAAGAAAACAAAAAAGACAAAGCCATTTCGGTTATATTACTTGCTATTGCTTTATTTAACTTACCTTATTTGTTTTCCTATAATTTAGAAACTCGCTTTTTCTTGCCATTTCTTCCTATGTTTGCTCTTTTAGCTGCATTATTTATTGAAGATGCACTTAAATATGCTCACCAAAAAGATTATCAATACGCTGTGCCTGTTATTTGGATTGCTAGTATTTTTATAATTATGCTATCCCTTACCTATACCACAAGCATTATGCTTCTCTTCAAAAATGACACTCGTATACCTGCAAGCGAATTTTTGAGAGAATTAGAGCCAAATAGAAATATCGAATATACGCTATACCCCCCACAAATTGATAAGGAATACTTCTCCATTGCCCGCAATTATCCTATTCACTTCATTAAATATCCAGGCGATGTAGCACCTACAAATAAACCTTATATATATAATCAGGGTGAAGAAGGGCTTATGAGTAGAGATATTGATTATCTCGTGATAGATAGCTTTACTTATGCCCGCTGTGAGACAGAGTCAATATATAAAACCAATTCTAGTGAGTGCGATTTTTTTGAGCGTCTTCTTGCAGATGAAACAACTTATGAAATGATTGGGGAATTCACTTATTCTCTTCCGCCTTTTTTACCGCAAATTTCAGTTGCTTTTGTTAACCCAGAAATACAAGTTTTTCAAAAAAGGGAGTGAAATATGTCTCCAGTTTATCGCATTGCTGATCTTCCCGAAGGCGATCGCCCTCGCGAACGACTCGCTAAATTAGGGGCGCAGGTGCTTAGCTCTTCAGAGTTGATTGCAATTTTATTGCGCGTTGGTGTGCCCGGAGAGAGTGCCGTGCAAATGGGACAGCGTCTACTCCAGGATTTGGGTGGCCTAAGCGGGCTTCATCGCGCTGCCTTTGATGAGCTTTGTGCGCAACACGGAATCGGTGCCGCAAAGGCCGCGCAAATAAAAGCCGCGATTGAACTTGGTCGCCGTTTAATGCTAGAAGCGCCTGAAGAACGCCCTACTATTAACAGCCCAGCAGATGCCGCCTCTCTGGTGCAATATGAGATGAGCGCATTAGAAAAAGAAGAAATGCGCGTGATATTACTGAATGCGCGTAATAATGTCTTAGATATTGTCACGGTAGCACACGGGTCATTAAATTCTGCTCAAATGCGTGTCGGTGAGATATTTACCCCTGCGGTACGAAAAAATGCTGCTGCGCTGATTGCTGTTCATAATCATCCCAGTGGAGACCCAAATCCTAGCCCAGATGATGTGGCAATTACCCGCGCCATGCGCGAAGCAGGAAAACTACTCGATATCGAAGTTCTTGATCATCTTGTTATTGGAATGGGGCGGTATATATCCTTAAAAGAAAAAAAGTTGGGTTTTTCATAACCCAACTTTCAATATTTAACCGTCAAAGCTCAAATTCTCTAAAACCACCGTACTTTAAACGTAAACGTTCAGGCCCAGGTCGCGCAGAGCCTGCACCTGATCTTCAGAAATAAT